>NZ_JBIWJT010000028.1:0-130714 GCF_044765325.1 Embleya sp. NPDC127516
TCGACGGTCCACGACGCCGCTGTCGCAGACCGGTGACATGGTCACGAGAGGGAACAGCGGACATCCCGGCACGCCCCGGACGCCCGCAACGGCCCACACGCCGGGCGGGTTCCGCCGGGGCGCACCGGATACCCCGGCAACAGGTTGGACGCTCGGTCGACCCGAGAACGAGCAGACTCTGTAACAACACGCTTACGGCGGACGAACGCGAGGACGGCTGGGACAGGGCTCGAAACTCGAACCATGGCCGGAAGAGCCCACCGCATGCGAAGTCAGCGGAACACGACCGGCGTTACGCGGTGAGGTGAGGCGTCCGTCTCGCAACGGCGGTGCGTCCTTTGTTGGTTCGGGTGGTCCGATCGGACCACTGGGGTGGCGATGGTGGATACCGAGGCCCTCCCGTGGACGTATCGAAGGGATATGGGCCCGCGTGAGGGTGGTGGGGTCTTGCCGACTTCGGCCGGAATCCCATCGTGTTCAGGACGTCGCCCATGCTCAGGAACGCCCTTCGTACCCTTGCCGCGCAGCGGGCGCGCCTGGCTCTGACGGTGCTCGCGATCGTCTTCGGCGTCGCGTTCGTCTCCGGTGTGCTCACCCTCAAGGACAGCATCACCGAGGCGTCCGCGTCGGCCGCCGCCGACGACTTCGCGGGGGTCGCCGTCGGCGTCCGCATCGATCCCGACCAGGACACGCCCGACCGACCCGTGCTGGACGCACACCTGGTGGATCGGCTGCGCGCGTTGCCCGGCGTCGAGTCCGTGCGCGGTTCCGTTTCCGGGCCCGCCGTGGTCGTCGACCGCAAAGGGCATCTGGTCGGCCGGGTCGAGGAGGCGGTGGGCACCAACCACGCGCCCGGGCCCGACGGTTCCGATCCGCTGTACCGGGTGACCTCGGGTCGCGCACCCACCGCCTCGGGCGAAATCGCCCTGGACGACGCGGGTGCCCGCTCGGCCGGCTACCGGGTCGGCGACCGGCTGCGCGTGGTCGCCGGCGGCGGCACGCTGGACGCCACGCTCGTCGGCACCGTGCACGCCGACGACGCCCGAATCCGCCTCGGCGCCACCCTCACCCTGTTCGACACCTCCACCGCGCAGGGCCTGTTCACCGCCCCGGGCACGTACGACCTGATCACCGCCTCCACCCACTCCGGCACCACCGACGCCGCAGTGATAGACGCCGTCCGTGCCCTGGTCCCCGCCGGTGCCGAGGTGGTCACCGGCGCCACGCTCACCGCCGAACGCCGCGACCTGGCCGCGGCCGGCACCGTCGGATTGGCCACCGGGCTGCTCGTATTCGCCGGTATCGCGCTGTTCGTCGGCACGTTCATCATCACCAACACCTTCACCATGCTGATCGGCCGGCGCACCCGCGAACTCGCGCTGCTGCGTGCGGTGGGCGCCACCCGCCGCCAGGTCACCCGCTCGGTGCGCTTCGAGGCGTTGGCCACCGGCCTGGTCGGCGCGCTGCTCGGCCTGCTCCTGGGCATCGCCCTCGCCGCCGGACTGCTCGCCCTGCTGCGCGGCACCGACGCCGAACCGCCGCGCGGCCCACTCGTGGTACGGCCCGCCACGATCCTGTGGTCCCTCGTCGTGGGCGTCGGCGTCACCGTCGCCGCCGCGTGGCTACCCACCCGCAAGGTGGCCCGAATCCCCCCGATGGCCGCGCTCCGGGCGAGCCCGCCCAACCCCACGGGGTTGCTCCGCCGCAATCTGCTCGGCCTGCTCCTGCTCGTCGTAGGCGTCACCGGCGCGTACGTGACCACGCGCGTCGCGCCGGGCGGTGATGGCAAGCCCATGCTGATCGTGGTGTGCGGGGTGGTCGCGGTGACCGGCGTGCTGATGCTGATCCCGCTGTTGTCGGTGGCCGTCATCGGCCTCCTCGCCCGCCCGCTCACCCGGGTGTTCGGGGTGACCGGCCGGCTCGCGAGCCGCAACGCGCTGCGCGATCCGCGCCGTACCGCCGCAACGGCCTCGGCGCTGATGATCGGCCTGTTCCTGGTCACCGGACTGACCGTGATCGGCGCGTCGTTGCGGGACAGCCTCGACCACGCGGCGGCGCGCGGGCTGACCGCCGACTACGCGGTGTCCACCACGTTGCGCGACCCGATGGCTCCCGAGACCATGGAGCGGATCGGCCGTCTCCCGCACGTCGCCGCCGCGAGTGTGTACCGGACGAGCGCCGCGAGGATCGCCGGCGGCGAGCGCGAACTCGCCGCCATGGACGCGGTCGCCGGCCCCCGGGTGATGCGTCTCGACTTCGTCGCGGGTGGACCCGAGGCACTCGGCACAGACCTGCTCGTCGAGCGGATCGAAGCGGACTCGCGCGGGCTCGAGGTCGGCATGACCGTGCCCGTGACCTTCCCCGACGGCGTCCCGGGAACACTGCGCGTCGGCGGCATCTACCGCGCCAACCCGATCGTGGCGCCCTACCTGGTCTCCACCCACACACTCGACCCGCACCTGGAACGCCCGCTCGGCCGCCAGGTGTTCGTCCGCGCCGTGTCGGGCGAGGCCAAGGCCCTCCACGCCACCCTGGACGAGGCGTTCGGCGCCGACCCCGCGCTGCGCGTGCAATCCAAGGACGAGCTGCGCAAGGGTCTGGCGGCCGGCATCGATCTGCTCCTGAACATCGTCTACGGCCTGCTCGGCATGGCCGTCCTGATCGCGGTCATCGGCATCGTCAACACCCTCGCGATGTCGGTGCTCGAACGCACCCGCGAGATCGGCCTGTTGCGCGCGATCGGCCTGGACGCCCGCAGGGTGCGCGACCTGATCCGCCTGGAGGCGGCGCTGATCTCGCTCTTCGGCGCCCTGCTCGGAGTCGTCCTGGGCGTCGCGGTGGGCGTTCTGGCGGTGCGCGGCATCGACCTGGGCAACGTCCCCCTGGGCGCCACGATCCCGTGGCCGCGCATCGTCCTGTTCGTCCTCGGCGCGATCGGCGTCGGCGTGCTCGCGGCGGCGTGGCCTGCCCGTCGGGCGGCGCGCATGTCGGTGCTCGGCGCGCTCGGGACCGAATGAACCGCAGGAACCGGGGGCCGATCGCGCGGATCCCACGGACCCCGCGTGGCCCGATCGCGGACGTGCGCGGTGCGTGGCCGAACGCCCGGACCCCTCCCGATAGGTTGGCCGACGTGTACCGTCCGCCGCCCGGGTCGATCCCGCGCGCCCTCGTCTTCGACGTCGTGCTGGCGATGTCGGTCGCCGCCCTGGCGGGACTGCTGCGCGCGCTGGACTCGTTCGAGAACGGCGGATGGCAGACGCCGCAGAACGTGCCGTGGTGGGGAGTATTCATCCAGGTGGCCGCCGGCGCCGCGCTGATCCCGCGTCGCCGCCGGCCGCTCGGTTCGGCCGCGATCGTCTTCGCGCTGTCGATCGGCGGTCCGGTTCTGGCCGAACCGTTCGCGGCCTACGCGCTCGGCGCGTACGCCGCGCACCGGCCCGCCAAGTGGCTGCTCGCCGCCGGGCTCGCGGTGACCATGTGCGAACCGTGGCGGGCCCAACCGGGTTCGGACGTCTTCGTCGAGTTCCTCGCCATCGGCACCCCGCTGCTGCTCGGGATGTACCTGGCCTCGCGCCGCAGCCTGCTGCTCGCGCTGACCGAGCGCGCCGAACGGGTCGAGCGTGAGCAGGCCGAACGCGATCGACGGGCACGGGCCGAGGAACGGCGCCGGTTGGCGGGCGAGATGCACGACATGATCACCCACCGGGTCTCGCTGATGGTGCTTCAGGCGGGCGCGCTGCGCACGATCGCCAAGCAGGACGACGTGCGCTCGGCGGCCGAGGAGCTACGCCTGACCGGTTGTCAGGCCCTGGCCGAGCTGCGCGAACTGGTCGCGGTGCTGCGCGCCCCCGACGAACCGATCCCGGGGCCGGGTGCCCCGGCCCAACCGATCGCGGGATCGAAGGCCCCCGACGATCCGTCGTCGGTCGGCACGCCGAACGGGCCGGACGTATCCGACCTGATCGCCGACTCGCGCGCCGCCGGCGTGACGATCGAGTCGACGGTGACCGGCGTACCGGCCGCCGGGGACGCGCCGGCCGCCGCGCGGACCGTGCGGCGCGTGGTGCAGGAGGCGCTGACCAACGTGCACAAGCACGCGCCCGGCGCCCGGGTGCGGGTGTCGATCCGGCACGAGCCCTCGGGCATCGGCGTCACCGTCGCCAACACCGAGGCGGCCCGGGCCCCGGACGTCGACCTGGGCACCGGCGGCACCGGCCTGCTCGGCCTGCGCGAACGCGTCGAACTCCTGGGCGGGCGCCTGCGTGCCGGACCCGACGACACCGGGGGCTTCGTGCTGGACGCGTTCGTCCCGATCCCCTCCGTATCCCTCCTGCCCCACCGAGATCTCGACGAAGGTGCCGCATGATCCGACTCCTGCTGGTGGACGACGAGCGCATGGTGTGCGCGCACCTGCGCACGATCCTCGGCGGTGCCCCGGATCTCGACATCGTCGGCGAGGCGTACGACGGCGCCGAGGCGCTGGAACAGGTGGTCCGGCATCGCCCGGACCTGGTCCTGCTGGATCTGCACATGCCCGGCGTGGACGGGCTGTCCGCGCTGCGCCGGATGGTCCGGCTCGACACGCCGCCCAAGGTCGTCGTGCTGACCACGATCGACACCGACGACCACGTGCTGCGCGCGCTGCACACCGGCGCGGTCGGCTTCCTGCTCAAGGACACCCCGCCCGAGGACCTGATCGCCCTGCTGCGGGTGGCCGCCGACGGCAATACCGTGTTGTCGCCGGCCGCCGCCCGCAATCTGATCGGCGCGAGCGCGGCCCGCGACACCGCGCGCCGTGCGGCCCTCCACACGATTCGCGAACTCAGCGACCGGGAGACCGAGATCCTGGGCTGTCTGGGCGAGGGCCTGTCCAACTCCCAGATCGCGGCCCGCCTGCACCTGACCGAGGCCACCGTCAAGGCGTACGTCTCGCGCACCCTGACCAAACTCGACTGCGCCAATCGCACCCAGGCCGGTCTGATCGCCCACGACGCGGGCCTGACTCGCTGACGCCGTCGGCTACCCGAGTCGGTCCACCAGCCAGTCGGCGGTGTCGGGGAGCCACGCGGACTGCGCGTTGCACAGCAGGTGGTCGCCGTACGGGACCACGAGCAGTTCGCCCGAAGGCGCCTGGTGAGCGGCACGTTCGGCGGGGAGTACGCCGGGCGTGATGTCCTCGCCGCCTTCGACCACCCGCAGCGGCGTGCCGATGCCCGTCGCGATCCCGGCGAGATCGACGCCGCGCGCGAACTCCTGGGCGGCGCCCGCGCTCCCGGTGCGCACGGTGAGCGTCTCCCGCACGAACAGCGGGAGTTCGGCCCAGTCGAGCCGGTACGGGCCGCTGACCGCGACGGTTGCGGCCACGCGTGGTTCGTGCGCGGCGGTCAGGGTCGCGTAGAAGCCGCCCAGGCTCATCCCGACCAGGCCGACGCCGGCGCCGGTGTCCAGGTCGGTACGGGTCTCCAGGGCGTCGATCACCCGGCCGACCACGCGGTGGTAGTCGGCTCGCGGCGCGGTGTCGACCAGGACGCCCTGGCCGGGGCCGTCGAAGGAGAAGCTCGCGACGCCGCGTCGCAGCAGCGCCTCGTCGACCGCGTGGAACTCCTCCTTGCCGGAGTTGAGGCCGGGAGCCACGACCACCACCCGGTTCGGCCGGACCCAGCCGGGAGGCCGGCGCAGCCATCCCGCGAACCCCTCCCCCTCGATCCGCACCGCACCCGGGTCCAGGTACGCGAACGCCCGTGCCATCACCGCGTCCGCCTCGCGCGCCGCCGCGATCGTGCGCTCGTGTTCGGCGAGCGGCGGGAACGTCGCACAGTGCAGCCAGCGCGCGGCGGTGCGCAGCGCGTCGCCCGCGGACACCACGCGCCCGTCCGCCGCGTACGTCTCGCCCGCGTGGCGGTACCTCTCGCCGACCCGCCGGAAGGCGGGCAACCAGTCGCGGAGCGTGTCGAGGTCGGCGGTGACCCGGTCGTACTCGTACGGATCCAGTCCGCAGACGAGCGCCCTGGAACGATTGCCGGCGATGAACTGCGGGAGGAATCCGGGCGCATCGAAAATGGTGGTGATGGCGGACGGGTCCGCCGGTCCGGTCGGTGTCGGCGCCTGCATCGCGGTCTGCTCCCGGGTCGGTCCTGGCGTTGCGGTGTCCGCGTGCCCGGGTCCACCGCTCGGGTGCGCCGGTGCACCCGCCGGGATCCAGCAGACATCGGCGGGTGTCTCCAGGGCCAACAACCGATTACCCGCACCGACAACCGAAGGTTGTCGGCCGTGGTGAGCGGCCTGGGCTCGGACCTCGGCCGGGTTCGCGTTCGTCGCGGCGGCCGCGCCGCGGCACTGCGCCCGGGCCCGGGCGGCGGCCGGGCGACACCCGGGGCTCGGGCGACACCCCGGGCTCGGGCGACACCCGGGTCACGAGACGTCGGCGCGCCGGACGTACCCGCTCACGAGACCAGGTCGCGCCAGAACGGCACCGTCACCGGCGCCTGCTCGATCGTCCCGCCGGCGAACTCCGCCGCGAGGTAGTTGGCCAGGTTCGCGCCGTACACCACGATGTCGGTCTGCATCATGGACAACACCGGGTGACCCCACTGGCCCTCGGTGCCGGGCAGGTAGCGGTGGCCGTACACCGGCACCATCGTCGGCACCCGCGCCAGGTGATATCGCGCCGACTTGAGCGCGTGCTTGAGCTGTGCCGGACGCGCGCCCCACGTCGAGGGCCAAAAAGCGTTGTGCTCGACGTCGAACAGCACACCCTCACTCGGCCAGCCCAGCTGCGCCTTCAGGCTCCGCGCGTTGCCGTCACGCCACTTCGGCCAGCTCTTCCCGACCGGCAGGCCGGCCGACAACAACAGACGGTGATCGGCGGCGAACCGGAATCCGAACTCCTTTTCCACCGATTCGAACTCGTCCTCGGTCAGGCCCGGGGCAATCTCGGCACCGGTACGCTCCAGCAGCCGGTGGAAATCCTGCTCGGTCGGTCGATCCGGGGGCGGTGTGCTGCTCATGGCCACCGAGCGTAGTCGGCGGCGGTCGGCGCGCCGGTGTCGCCATGTTCACACGCGGCGCGATTTTGCCCAAGCCGGGGCCGCCAAGCACCTGAAAGTCGGATGACGCGTGTTCTAGCATGAGCGCTCGATGCTGGGATGAACGGTGTTTGTTGGGTTGAACGGTCGGGGGACCCGTTGATCGACGTAGTTCGGCATACCCCGCGGGCCGCCCGATGACGGTCCCGCTTCTCGCCGCCATCGCGGCCCTCCTCGCTTTGGTGGCCGCTGTGATGTGGTTCGGATTCCGGCGCAGACCCGCGTCGATCGCGGCGCGTGCCGAGACGTTGTTGGCCCAGGCCGAGGCCGCGCACCGGGCGGGCCGACTGGCCGCGGCCGAGCGCGGCTATCGCCGCATCGCGGACGCGTTGGTCAAGCCCGGCATCGCCGACGCGCACGCCGAGACCCGGGGGCGGGCGCTGGTGGGCCTGGGCGAGGTGGCGAGCCGACAGGGCCGCTCGGCGGACGCGATCACCGCGTTCCGGACCGCGTTCGCGCTGACCGCGCTGCCCGCCGCCGCGCTGGAGCTGACCGCCGCCGACGCGACCCGGCGGGCCGGCCCCGGCGCGCTGGACATCGCGATCTGTGTGGACCTGGTCACCCGCACCGACACCGATCCCGATCACGCCGCGTACGACTTCCTGGAGGCCCGGTGCGTGGTCGCGCCCGGCCTGCCCAGGGCCGAACTGCTCGCGGTGGCGGAACTCGCGGGCCGGATCGAGGCGGGCGCGCCGCGGACCGAGTGGGCGGTGTACGGCCGCGCGTGCGCGCTGCGCGACCTCGGTCGGGCGGCCGAGGCGACCGCCGCGTTCGAGCGCGCCGACCGGCTCGTGCCGCGCGCGTCCACGTGCTACGAACTGGGCAGGCTGTACCGCGACGCGGGTCGCCCGGACGACGCGCTCGCCGCGTTCGAGCGCTCGTTGACCATCGAGCCGGAGCGGCCCGAGGTGCTGTACGCGATGGCGCTGACCCATCTGCGCCGCAAGCCCGCCGACAAGATGTCGCGAGCCGCGGCGCTCGAAGCCGCCGTGGCCCTGCTCACCCGCACCTGCACACTGGCCCCCACGCACGCCCAGGCCTGGCTCGGCCTGGGCCGCGCGCAGCACGCGCTGGGCCGGGACGCGGCGGCCCTGGAGCCGCTCCGCCGGGCGGCCGACCTGCTGCCCGAACATGCGGACGTGCAATTGGAGTTCGTCACGCTCACGCTGGCCCGGGGGGACCGCGTGGCGGCCTTCCCGGTGTTGCGGCGCGTCCTCGCGGCGCAGCCCGGTCACGTCGCGGCCAACCTGACGCTGGGCACGCTGCACGACGAGGACGGCGACTTCGCGGCGGCGGCACCCTGTTTCGAGCGGGTGGTGGCGGCCGAGCCCAGGCACGCGCGGGCCCGCTTCGGGCTGGGCCGGGCGCTGTTCGAACTCGGTGCCGCGGAGCGCGCGGTGGTGCATCTGGCCGAGATCCGCGAGCGCGACGCGGCGCAGCACCACCTGTTGGCCCGCGCCTACAGCGCGACCGGTGAACTGGAGGCGGCCGACGCCTCGTTCTCGGCGGCGATCGAGGCGGGCGACGACAGCGCGCTCGCGCACCACCGGCAGGCGTGCGTACGGCTGCGGCGCGAGCGACGTCAGGACGCGATCGCGTCGTTCTGGCGGGTGTTGGACCGGGTGGACGACGATTCGCCGTTGGCGGCCGAGGCATTGCTCTTCCGTGGCATCGCCTATCGGGACGAGGGCGATCTGGGCGCGGCGCGGGCCGACGCGGACGCCGCGGTGGCCGCCGCGCCCGGCGACGCGCGGGCCCACTACGCGCGCGGGCAGCTCGCGGTGCTGGAGGACGAGTGGACGCTGGCCCGGCGCGAGTTCGAGACCACCGCCCGGCTGGATCCGCAGTACGCGCCGGCCCGCTTCGGGCTGGGCCTGGTCCGCGAGCACGCGGGCGACCACGCGGGCGCGGCGCAGGCGTACGAGAGCGGGTTGGCGGCCCGCCCGGACTGGACGCCGGGCGTGGTCCGACTCGGCGCGGCCCGGATCGCGGCGGGGCGCATCACGGACGGCATCGAGGTGCTGGGGCCGGTGCGTACCGAGCCCACCGGCGCGGCGCGCTTCCATCTGGGCCTGGGGTACGCCCGACTGGGTCGGGTGGATCGGGCGGACGAGTTGTGGGCGGCGCCGGGCGGGGTCAACGACGCGATCCGCGCGCACAACGTGGCCACCGCGCGCGATCTGCTGGCCAGGGCCGCGCTCACGGCCGGCGACCACGCGCTCGCGCGTGAGCACTGGCAGGCGTGTCGGGACGCGTTTCCCGACCACGAGGGCTATCGGGTCGCGCTGGCCGAGACCCTGTTTCGCGAGGGCGCCGAGTTGTTGCGGTTCGGCCGCGACCGGGGCGCGCCGCTGACGGCCGCACGGGATCGGCTCGACGCGGCGGTCGCGTTGGTGCCGGGCGATCGGCGGATCCGGGTGCACCTGGCGATCGCGGCGCTGTACGCGGGTGAACCGGCGGTCGCGGTGCGGTTGTCGGCCGCGCTCGATCCGGTGGCCGATCCGCGCGTGGGGCATCTGGCGCCGCTGGCCCGACTCGCGCTCGGCGCGGGCACCGTTCCGCTGGGCGCGCTGGCCGAGGCCGAACCGGCCGCGTGGGCGGTGCGCGGGATGCACGCCGCGCGGGCCCGCCGGTGGGGCGATGCGGCCCAGGCGTACCGGCAGGCGCTGGTGGTTCCCGGGCCGGTGGAGCCGCAGCCGCACACGGCGGTGTGCGAGTCGGCCGGGTGCGTCGCGTCGGCGCGGGCCGTATGCGGCCAGTGCGGGCGGGCCTATTGCGCCGACCACGGCGTGCTCGGCGGCGACCTGCCGGCCCGCTGCGGGGGCTGCGCGGACGCGATGTCGGCCGCGCTGACCGCGTGCGCGCACCAGGCCGGCACGGGTGCGGCGGCGGAGGCCGAGCTGACCCGGTGGGCGAGCGGCAGTGGGCGTACCTCGGCACACCACCTGTTGGCCCTGCTGCGTGCCCAGCGCGGCGATCACGACGCGGCGTTGGCGGGTCTGGAGCAGTTGTTGGCCGGCCCCGGGGCGAGCGACGCGGGCAGGTTGATCGCGGCTCGGGTGTACGTGCGCCGGGCCGCCGCGCACAGCGCCGACCTGGTCGCCGCGTCGGCGGACGTGGAGCGCGCGGCGGACCTGGTGCCGGAGTTGCCGCAGGTGCGTCGGGCCCGGCCGCTGTTGCGCTCGTGGCAGGCGCTCGCGCACGCCCGGGCGGATCGGCACGACGCCTCGATCGCGATTCGGCTCGAACTGGAGCGGGCGGCGCCCACCGATGTGCGCAACCTCCAGTGTCTGGCGCTGTCCGCGCTGCGCGCCGGGTTGGCCGACGACGCGGGTCACACCACCGCGATGTGGCAACTGGTGTGCGGAACCTGGGCCGCGGTGCTGTACAGCCCGAGGTTCTGGATCGATCTGGAGGCGCGCACCGGGCGGGAGATCTCCGAGGAGCGGATCCGGATCGCGCGCACCGAGCAGATCGAACGGGTGCACCGCGAGTTGCGTGAGCGGGCCGGGCAGAGCGAGGGCGCGGTGGCCGCGCTGTACCGCGAGTTGGCACAGCGCTGGGCGTTGGAGGTGGCCGCGACCGAACGTGTCGCGCATACCGAGCCGGCACCCGCCTCGATCGTGTGCGGGCCGATGTTCCTGGAGCGGGTCGCCGACCCCGAGCACGGGTCGCCGGCGGGCCGCGAACTGGCCGCCGCGGTCCGGGGCGCGGTGGACGCGCACACCGCCGATCTGCTCGGCCCGTTGGGCCTGTACCACCATCTGATCGACGCGGGCCGGTTCGACGAGGCGGTCTCCGGGCTGACCGCGCTGGCCGGGTTGGCCGGGCCCGCCGCGACGCCGGGGGTGGCCGCGCTGCTGGCCCGGGCGCACCTGGCCCAGGCCCGGGATCTGGGCGAACGCGGCGAGTGGGCGCCGGCGTTGGGGTGTCTGGAGCAGGCGGCGCCGCTGCCGGCGGACGCGATGGAGTTCGCCGCCCGGGTCGGAATCCAGGCCGCGCAGGCGGTGTTGGCCGCCGATCCGGACGAACACGCGGAGGCGGCCCGATTGTTGTCCCGTGCGTGGGCGCTGGCCCCGGACGGGCCGGGTCTGCGCGCGGCGTTGGCCGGGGCGTACGCGCAACTCGCCCGGCAGGCGCACGAACGCAAGCTGTACCGCGACGCGATCGCGCTGGTTCGCCGGGCGTTGGAGCTGACCCCGGACGACGCGGCCGTGCGGTCGTTGGCGGCCGGCGCGCTGCGCGGGCTGGTGATGGAGTTGTTGGCGACCGGCACCGACGCGGCGGTCGAGGAGGCGGTCGCGACGATGCGCGAGGCGTTCGCGCTCGATCCCGGCGAGGCGGGTCGGATCGGGTTGACCAACGCGCTGTTCCTGAGCGCCGAGCGACTCGCGCTGCGCGGTGGCGCGCGCGAGCAGGCGGTGGCGGCGATGCGCGAGGCACTCGAACTCGCGGACACCGGTGGCGAAAACGAGTCGCCGGCCGCCGAGGCGCGCCGTCGGGTGGCCGCGCTGTTGGTGGAGGCGGCGCGGACGAGCGAAGGCGAGGAGGACTTCGAGCGGGCGATCACCCTGCTCGAAGAGGCCCTGCACTACGGCGACGACCCGCCCACGCGCCGCGCGTTGGCGTTCAACCACTACTACGCGCGGCACTACGAGGTCGCCGAGGAGTTGTTGCGCCGCGAGATCGCCGACGGCCTGGAGATCGAGCCGCTGCGCGAGGCGTGGATCGTGGTGGTGGTGGACCGCGGCTACGACCTGCTCGCCAAGGGTCGCGCGTACGAGGCGATCGAGGTGCTCGGTCGGGCCCTCGCCGAGCACGAGGAGCCGAGGCTGCGGGACGCGTTGGTGGCGGTGTATCTGGGCGAGGAGCGCTATCAGGACGCGATCCGGGTGCTGGAGGCGATCCCGTTGACCCCGGAGAACACCGTGCTGCTGGCGCTGGCGTTGCACAACGAGGGGGTGCGGCAGGCGAACATGGGACACAACCACACGGCGCTCGTGCACCTGGAACGCGCGAACGAGTACCACCCCACGGACGGCACCCGGGAGATCCTGGACGAGATCCGGGCCCGGATCCACGGCTACTACTGACCGAGCGTCGACCGACCGGCCGCACCCCGCCGCCCACCCGACCGCCCACATCTCGGACCACGAACCACGGACCATGGACCTCGACCCCGGAGCACGGATCATGCCCGCAGCGGAGCGATCGCCCTACGACGTCCTCGGGATCACCCCGGCGGCCACCCCGCCCGAGGTGCACGCCGCCTACGAACGGGCGCTGGCCGAGGCGGACGGCACCGCCGCACGCGAGGTCTGCACGACCGCGTACCTGCATTTGCGCAACACCGGCCGCCGGCTGGGCGCCGACATCCTGGAGTACGCCGCGCCCGACCCGGCGAGCACCGCCCGCGAGGCCTTCGCGGGTGTCGCCGACGAGCCCTTCCTGGCCCCCGAGGCGCCGGCTCCGCCGATCGCCGCCCTGGTCGTCCTGCGCCGAGCCGAATCCGCCGCCGACCACCAAGAGCCACCGCCCACCAAGGGCACCTTCGCCGTCCCCACCCGCTTCTCCCCCACAGCCGAGGTCCTGCCCCCGGTGGACATCCCACACTGACCAAGTCCACACCTCGGCGACGCCAAGGCGAAACCCGACCTCGCCCGGCGGGACATCGGGGCCGGTCTTCCGAGACGCACGTCGTCCCGGCGGGTCGGCGTCAGTGCCCTGGGCAGATGGGCGGTTTCACAGCGAGACGGTGCGGGTGATGGTGACGACGAGGACTCCGGCGCTGATCGTGTAGCGGACGAACACCCCGGAGATCGTGGTTTCCCGGCGGTCTCGGTCGCTGCCGACCTGCACGGAGCCGGACCCGTAGGGGTCGCGGCCGATGGACGAGTCCACGGCGTTCTTGAAGGCCCGGACCTGCCCGGAGGACAGGGGTTTGAGGCCGTCTTCGGCCTCATTCGTGTATTGCACGCGATAGCTCATGTGATCGCGTTCCCGTCTCGGTCCACGCAGTCGCCGAAGTCGCCGGCCTTGAGGCGCTCGTGCACGGCCTCGTCGTCCTCCTGGGCCTCCGGAGGAAGCGCCCAGTGCAGGATGGCGTCGCGTTCGAGCCGATCGAGCGGGGTCTCGTACATGACCTTGTCGAACTCCTCGCGACGGTCCTCGGGGAGCGCGGCCCGGATCTCGGCGAGCGTATTCGGCAGCTCGATCCGCTCACCACGGACGACGGTGGTTCTGGGCATGGCGGCCTCCTGCTCGCGATGGCTTTCCAGAATGGCATCGCTCCGTTGACGACCGATAGCCGGCGCACACGAGCGGAGCACGCGAACTGGCGTGCGCCCCTGAGACTGCCGGAGTCGCCGCAGGTCACAACGCCCGCAGCCGGTGAAGCATGAGCAGCACGAACAGGTTTGCGCCCGGAGATGACTTCGCCCCGCTCCCACGGATGGCAGCGGAGCAGACTCACCTGCCGGCGTTGTGCGTCGGCGTACGCTGGCGGTACCTGATTATCCCGCCGGAGTACGGGGCGGCGCCGTCACCGGCTGCAGGGCAGCACCGGCGCGACGGCGCACACATCGGCTCGGGTGGACCTGCTCGGAGGGAATCCAGGCCATGCCAACGGACCACGATGAAACACCGACGTTCGCACCGCACAACGGCACGAGACTCGCCGCCGCGCGTGCCGCCCGAGGCTGGACGCAGAGCCGCCTCGCGATGGAGACGAACTTCAGCCTCGCCGCCATCAAGGCATACGAACGCGGCGCTAGATCCCTGGACCGCCCCGCGAACATCCTGAGCCTGGCGCGCGCCTTGAAGTGCCACCCCACGGACATCACCGGGGCGCCCTACTACGCGCCCGGATCGGATGACGGAGCCGTGTCCGCGATCAAACGTGAACTTCTCCGCTACAACCGAGCGCCCCGCCTGACGGAGGCACAGGCCCGCGAGGTCGATCTCGCCGAACTGCGCGCTCGTGTGGCCGAGGCAAACGCCTGGCGGCAGGCCGCAGCGATGACGCGAACCGGCGAGGTGTTGCCAGACCTGCTGCTCGACACCCGCATCGCAACGCACATCCTGGAATCGGACGACCGACGCGAGGCGTACGGACTGCTGTGCTCGGCCTACGAGGCGGCGATGCAGTACCTGTACAAAATGGGCCTGGTCAGCGATGCGACGCTTGCGACCGAGCGGGTCCTGTGGGCTGCCGAGCGTACGGAGGATCCGCTACGGATGTTGGCCGCGCGCTGGTACGAGTCGGGCGAGTACATCGGCATCGGCGAGCACGACGAGGCCGCGACCATCCTCGACGACGGCTTGGCCGAGTTGTCCAAGCCGCAGCACCGCGACGACCCATTGTCTCTGTCGCTCGCGGGCGCCTACCACCTGAAGGCATCCCTCAACTCGGCACGCGCCTACGACGACGCCGCCGCATGGGCGCACTGGGCGAAGGCCGAGAAGTCGGCGACCGAACTAGGCGGGGACCGCAACGACTTCGAGTTGGTCTTCGGCCCGACCAATGTGGCGATCTGGGGCGTGTCGCTGCCGGTCGAACTGGGCCGAGGGCGAGACGCGGTGCGCCGGTTGGAGCGGATCGTCTTGCCGCAGGACTACAGCAGGGAGCGCCGCAGCCACTTCCACATCGACGCCGGCCGCGCGCACTACCTGGCCGGCGACCACGACTCGGCATGGGACGCGTTCGAGTACGCGGAGCGCCTGGCGCCGCAGCACGCGAGGATGCATCCCGCAGTGCGGGAGAACGTGCGCCTGATGACAGCGAAGTACCGCAGGAGTGGGCGTCGAATGGAGTTCGCGAGGCGCGTCGGGGTGGCCTGACGCAAGCCCCGGAAGGGATACAAACTGTAGCCTCTCCGTCACTGGACGGCCCCTAGCGGTGTTGACCAGCAGGTTTCCAACGCGCGAGGGGCCGTTTTCATGTCAAAGTCCGTAGCCGTCCAACCGTCCGGAGACCCGGACCGCCCGATCCGGATCATCGCCCCGGACCGCGATCCCCTCGACGTGACGCGCGCCGAACTGACGGCTTTGGTACACGAGTCGCGGCTGCACCTGATGCGAACGTTCCCAGCCCCGCCGGTCGGCGGCTGAGTCCCCTGTCGCCGCCCGCGCCCGACCACACACCGGCGGGCGGCACCCGGTCCCGCAGTCACCGGCGCGGCTGCGGGACCGGCCCCTCATCCCTTGCCCGGTCGGGTGCCTGAAGACCCCCGCACGCCCGGCCGGGCAAGGCCATCGACCCACAGCCCGGAAGGAGGGTCGTGCACCCACCGCCCCACGGCCGCCAAGCCGCCCTCGCTCACCTCGCCGCAACCGCCGCCGACCGCACCCGACTCCAGGGCCGACGACCGAACCCCGCGACAACGCCACACCACCAACGGCAAGCCCACCACCAACAGTGCCGCACCGCCGGCGCCGCACTCCGCGCCGCAGTCGCCGACGCCCACCACGCCGGCATCCCCACCGAAACCATCGCCCGTATCGCCGGTTTCTCTCCCGGCTACGTACGGATGATCCTGCACCGCGAACACACCCCCGCGCCCAGCCGGTACAGGACGCAGACCGCCCCGACCGCCCCCTTCCGCCTCCGTGGAGAGATCATGTCCGCCTCACCCCCGTGGTCGATCCGCGACCACCTCTGGCGCAAGCTCGGCCCCCGCAACCACCACCTCGGCACCATCACCCGCATCTGGCACGACGGCACCCGATGGATGGTCGAATACGAACACGGCGTCCGCACCCGGGAAACCGCCACCGCGCCCGCCACCGAGATGTACAAGGCAGGACCCATCGCCCGACCGGTCTGACCGACGGCCACAAACCCGCGTCGGCTCACCCGTGACGTAGCGCAGCGAACCGCGCGTGCCTGCCTTCGGCAAGTTCTCGGCGATCCGCTCGGCCGACTCGATGCGTCGAGCGTGCCGGCATCGCTCGCGCAGAGCGCTTCGGATGTCTCGTAAACATCGAATGCCCCTGCCACCGACCGGCGGCAGGGGCATTCGTGGTGCGCATTCGCTCAGCAAGCCACCCTGGCCACGGATTTCACCGGGCTCACAATGGCCGTGCACTTCATGACCTCGGCCAATGTCGTGTCCTTGGTGTAGCCACGAGATCCGATGGTGACGCACTCCCCGGAGCTGTCCGGCCCGTCTTCCGGTCCAACGGTGAGGGGAAAGGTCATCAGAAACAATTCCGAGATGGCCAGCGCGACGGAGAACGCGTCACCCTGCTCATCCAGTTGGGTGAACAGCCAGCCGAGCGTGTCCGAAGGAACAGCGCAGACATAGACAACCTCGCCCACCCCGTTACGGATCCCGCCCAGCAGCTCGGGGACCTGCTCGGGGACATCGAGAGCGGTGGCGATGCGGGTGTAGACCTCCAACCGCTCGTCGTGATGCATGTCCGCCGCCAATCGCGTGACGAGCTCGCCGGCTTCGAGGTCGTGAAGGCGTTCGTGGTGCTCCACGATTTCGAGCGTGCGCGCCTCCTCGAAGTGGAAGGCCAAGGCGTCGAGCAGGTCCGCGCGCAGTTCGTCGACGGTCGGTCGGCCCAGCATAAAGCCGGGTGCCTGCGGTGACGTCGCATAGAAACCGGTCTGGGTATCCCGAATGATCAGGTGAAAGAGTTCGCTCATTTCACGCCCATCGCCTTCAGCGCATCGTCCTTGCTCAGACCTACCTGCTTCACCAGGATGTCGCGGACAACGCCGGGCGCCAAACTCTCGCCGTCGCGGAACGCGAACGTAAGCGGAAATATTCCTTCCGCCTTGAATCTACGGTGCGAGCCGTTTTGCCGAACCACGACATAGCCGAGACCAAGGAGGACCTTCAGCATTTGCGCAGCCTTGAGCGAAGGGAATGGATTGGGCACTCGCCGTCCATGAGATGAGGGGGCCGTGGGTGATCGTGCGAGTTCCCGGTGGCGAGAAGTTCACGATAGGTGAGCAAAGCAGATCACCCACATGTCTGCCGAAGAAGGGCATCGTTCACTCGAACGCGCGATGCCACCCGTCGTGGCGGTCGGCGACGCACGTGATCGATACGACCGACTCATCGCGACCTTCAGCGTCCGCCGCGTCCCCTCGGCATGGGTCGACGCCACCCGCATCGGCGGTGTCCTGCTGCTCACCCTGGCCGGTCCGCTCGACGCCTACGCCCTGGTCCGCCCGACCGTCACCGGCTCGGGACAGGCCGACGGGCCGATCCTGTCCGACCCAACCGCGTCGTTCATGATCTCCCGACCGCAATCGCCCGACATCCGAGCGGCATGGGCCGCCGTACGGAGGGACGCGACGGCGCCACGCGGGCACCCGAAACACCCCCGGCCGCCCTCGACGGGGCCGACACGCGGTTCATCCTCGGCCTCGCCGTGCCCGGATGCAGCCGCTTCACCAGTAACGAGGCCGGCCGGCGCAGCACCAACCTCGGCCACCCGGACGGAAGTTGGGCCACCTTCGAGCACGCAACCGGCACGGTGGCCCAAGGCGGCCCCCGACGCTTGTGGGACGCCATCAATGCGATCCACCGGGAGTGGCAGGCCGCCGGATCCGCCCCGCACGACCTTCAATTGCGCATCGACGGCACCCGGCAGACCCTCTATCTACCGGGCAAGCCTGGAGGATGGCGACTCGACGGGTAGTAGTTCCCTCACCACGGCGACCCGCCGCACATCCACCGCCCACTGCCCAGGCCCCGAACATCCCGAAGCCGCCCTGCCTTCGGTGTTCGGAAGCGGGCCGCTCCACAACGCGCAAGTGCGGGACGGGCTGCTTTCGTGGCGCCCCCCGGCGACCGGCGATGGGTTCAGCCCGGATTCGCCGGTAGGAGGTTCGCGATCGCCGACCAGTCCACCGAGGCATCACCGCTGTGTGGCCGGCCGTTCGGGTCCAGGTGGATCGTGACGCCGTACGAGGACAACGTCCGGATGCTGTCGGCGTAGGCCGGGTGCGCGGCGAGGGTGTCGTTGAACCACGGGACGGCCACGGTCGGGAGGTGCGTGCTCAGCCATACCGCGAGGGTGCCCAGGGCGACGTTGTCAGCCAGGCCCAGCGTCCATTTGTTGAGCGAGTTGAAGGTGAGCGGGCACGCGAGCAGGGCATCGGGTGCGGGGAAGGGACGTTCCTCACCCGGTCGGCGGTCGCGGGTGCGTGGCCGCCGACCGGCCACGGCGGTGAGGGTGTCGAGGCCGTTCGACAGCCAGTCGGCCGCCGTCGGCGTGAGGATCGGGCAGGGATCCCACCCTCGCGCTCGCACCTCGGCGAGGAGCGTGGCGATGTCGAGGACGGGCGGCGCCGCGCCCGCGACGATGTACAACACCCGGGATTCGCTCATGCGTCGGAGCATAGGAGGCGGTCACGGGACCGGACGCGCCCCGGGGCGGCGAGCGTGACTACGACGGGAATCCGATCGGGGGTTTCCATGCCCGAAGGGAAACGGGTTGGGCACTCGCCGTCCATGAGGTGAGCGGGTCGTGGTCAACCGGTCCAGATGAGGCTGATGACGCTGACCGTGACGCGCCGGTCCTGGACCATTTAAGCGGCGAAGCCGTAGCGGCCGAACGGCGCTTCCAAGGTGTCCTTCAGGCCACCGGCCATGCGGCTCCCGGCGCTCCAAGGTCCTGTTGGAGCCGGCGTTCGAGGACATCGAGCGCGTTGAGGGCGTCGCGGGGCAGGGTGCGCCTGACGAGGTCGGCCTTCGGGTGGTATTCGATGGAATAGCTCACCGGTCCGCCTTCCGGAGCCTTGCGAGCGGAATGGCGCCGACGTCTTCGCCGGCTCGGATGGCGCGGGCACGGTCGAGAACGTCGTCGTAGGTCCCGGCGCGGTGATATTGGAGGCGCCGCTGCCAGGGGCCGAGGATGTTGGCGAGTTGGGCGAGGTCGCCGAGGTCCGCCGCGACCTGGAGGGCGTGGGCGTATTCCTGTTCGAACTCGGCGCGGGCGTCGTCGGGGAGTTGGGCGCGGATCTCGCCGGGCGCGGGCCACATGGCGCCACCCGTATGGGGTGACGTCGGGTTCGCGCGGGTCTCGGATCTGCTCGTCCATATCCACAGCGTGGCATCGCGCAGGCCCTGGTCGATCGCCGGCGCACATGGCGGAGTGCGCGCGACCCGATGTGCGCCCTGTGGCGTCGAGCCTCCCCGATCCGGATCGAGGACGACCCCGGCCTGTGCCGACGGACCTGACCGTGCCGATGTGCGCCGACGGCGGGCCGGGAGCCGACCCGCGTCGCCGCCCCGAACGGGCAAGCGCCGGACGGGCCGACGTCGGCCCGTCCGGCGCTTCCACGTCGCCCCGTCTACCCCTTGGTGGCCATCGCGCGCAGGAAGAAGGTCAGGTTCGCCGGGCGCTCCGCGAGCCGGCGCATGAAGTAGCCGTACCACTCGGCGCCGTACGGGAGGTAGATGCGCATCAGGTCGCCGCGCTCGACGATCCGGGCCTGCTCCTCGGGCCGGATGCCGTACAACATCTGGAACTCGAAGCTGCCCGGCGCCCGCCCGGCCAGGTCCGCGAGGTGTCGCGCGATGGCGATCAGGCGCGGGTCGTGCGAGGCCACCATCGGGTAGCCCGCGCCCCCCATCAGGATCCGCAGGCACCGCACGTACGACCGGTCCACGTCGCCCTTGTCCTGGAACGCGACCGACTCCGGCTCCTGGTAGGCGCCCTTGCACAGCCGCACCCGTGAGCCTTCGTGGGCCAAGTCCCGGCAGTCCTGCTCGGTACGTCGCAGATAAGCCTGAAGCACCGCGCCCACCCACGGGAAGTCCTTGCGCAGATCGCGCAGGATGCCCAGGGTCGAGTCGGTCGTGGTGTGGTCCTCCATGTCCAGGGTGACCGTGGTGCCCACCCGCGCGGCGGCCGCGCAGATCCGCCGGGCGTTGTCCAGCGCGATCTGCTCGCCGTCGCCGGGCAGGAACTGTCCGACGGCGGAGAGCTTGACCGACACCTCGGCGCTGCGCGCGAGGCCGGTCTCGCCGAGCGTGCCGAGCAGCGACTCGTACGCGTCCACCGTCGCGTCGGCCTGGGCCCGGTCGGCGGTGTCCTCGCCGAGGTGATCGAGCGTCACCTTGCGCCCGGACTCGACGAGTTCGCGCGTGACCCGGATCGCGTCCGCGAGCACGTCGCCCGCCACGAAGCGGTCCACGATCGCCCGGGTCGGCGGCAGGTGCTCGACCAGCGAGCGGGTCCGCGGCGAGCGGGCCGCCGCGAGGATGGGGCTGCGGAGCATTTCTTCTCCCGAAATACCGGTGGGGTGAGGTGGGTCAGCCCATGTGCGGGTAGCGGTGGTCCGTCGCCGGGACGAACGTCTCCTTGATCGAGCGCGAGCTGGTCCAGCGCATCAGGTTCTGCATCGCGCCGGCTTTGTCGTTGGTGCCGGACGCGCGCCCGCCGCCGAACGGCTGCTGACCCACCACCGCACCGGTGGGGCGGTCGTTGATGTAGAAGTTGCCCGCCGCGAACCGCAGCACGTGCGCGGTGTGCGCGATCGCCTCGCGGTCCTGCGCGATCACCGCGCCGGTGAGGCCGTACGCGGACACCGACTCCATCTGGGCGAGCATCGTGTCGTAGGCGTCGTCCTCGTAGACGTGCACGGCCAGGATCGGGCCGAAGTACTCGTCCTTGAAGATGTCGTGGTCGGCGTTCGCCGAGACCAGCACGGTGGGTCGGACGAACCAGCCGACGCTGTCGTCGTAGCTGCCGCCCGCGGCGACCTCGACCGTGTCGTCGGCGTGCGCGCGGTCGATCGCGGCCTTGTTCTTGGCGAACGCGCGCTCGTCGATGACCGCGCCCAGGAAGTGGCTCAGATCGGTGACGTCGCCCATCGACAGCCCGTCGACGGTGGCCAGGAAGTCGTCCTTGAAGCCGGATTCCCAGATCGAGCGCGGGATGTAGGCGCGCGAGGCGGCCGAGCACTTCTGGCCCTGGTACTCGAACGCGCCGCGTACCAGCGCCGTGCGCAGCACGTCGTGGTCGGCGCTGGGGTGCGCGACCACGAAGTCCTTGCCGCCGGTCTCGCCGACGATCCGCGGGTAGGTGCGGTAGCCGGCGATGTTCTCGCCGACCGTGCGCCACAGGTGCTGGAAGGTCGCGGTGGACCCGGTGAAGTGGATGGCCGCGAGCGCGGGGTGCGCGAGCGCGACCTCGGAGACCGCGATGCCGTCGCCGGTGACCAGGTTGATCACACCGGCCGGGAGTCCGGCCTCCTCGAGCAGGCGCATCAGCAATACGGCCGAGAAGGTCTGGGTGGGCGAGGGCTTCCAGAGCACCACGTTGCCCATCAGCGCCGGCGCGGTGGGCAGGTTGCCCGCGATCGCGGTGAAGTTGAACGGGGTGATCGCGTAGACGAAGCCCTCCAGCGGCCGGTGGTCCGTGCGGTTCCACACGCCCGGGCTGCTGATCGGCTGCTCGGCCAGCACTCGGCGGGCGAACTGCACGTTGAAGCGCCAGAAGTCGATCAGCTCACAGGAGGAGTCGACCTCGGCCTGCTGCGCGTTCTTGCCCTGGCCCAGCATGGTCGCGGCGGCGATCGTCTCGCGCCACGGGCCGGCGAGCAGGTCGGCGGCCTTGAGGAAGATCGCCGCGCGGTCGTCGAAGGACAGGTCGCGCCACGCGGGCGCGGCGGCCAGGGCCGCGTCGATCGCGTCTCGGGCGTCCTGGGTGCCGGCGTTCGCGAAGGTGCCCAGGCGCGCGCCGTGGTTGTGCGGTTGCACCACGTCCGTGCGCTCACCGGAGCCCATCCGGCGCTCGCCGCCGATGGTCATCGGGAGGTCGATCGGGGCCGCGGCCAGTTCCTTGAGCTTCGCTTCGAGGCGGGCCCGCGCGGGCGTGCCGGGGGCGTAGTCGTGTGCCGGCTCGTTGACCGGGGCGGGGACCTGGGTCACAGCGTCCAAAACGGCGCTCCTCTTCGGTGATCCGATGTTCGGTGATCGATCCGAATGTTCGGATGATCGACGTGTTCGGTGATCTGGGCGGTCTCGGCGTTCGGCGGTCCGGGTGAGCGGTGCTTCGCCGGACGCCTGATCCGCGCCGAGACGGGCATGGCTCTCGACCCCAACGCTAGGCCGGACTCGGCCTCGGGTGTTTATCCGATCGGTTAAACTCGAAACACCCAACTTGGCTCATCGGCCAACATTCCCGAAGGGGTCGAAAGTGGCCGAAACCGGCGTCCCGCTGCGTGAACTGCTGGCCGCTCTGGGTGGCCCGGTCGGCGACGGCCCGGTCCGGGTCGCGGCGGCGGCCGGCGGCCTGGAGGGCCTGGTCCGACACGTGTCGATCCTCGACCCGGAGGAGGAGCCGCACACGATGCCGGGCGACCTGCTCCTGGCGGTCGGCCTGCGCGGCCGGGCGGCGGCGGGCACGGTGCGCGCGGCGGGCGTGGCCGGTGCGACGGCGGTCGCGGTCAAGGGTGAACACGCGGCGCTGCGCGAGGTCGCCGACACGGCGGGCGTGGTGTTGCTCTCGGTACGCCCGGAGGCCCGCTGGGAGCAGGTGGCCGCGCTCGCGCACGCCGCGTTGGACGAACGCCCGGACGCCGAACCACCGGACGGCGGCGACCTGTTCTCGCTCGCCCAGACCACCGCGATGCTCACCGGCGGCGGGGTCAGCATCGAGGACAGCGCCAACCGGGTGCTCGCCTACTCGCGCGCGACCGGGCCGGACGAGGCGGACGAACTGCGCCGGTTGTCCATCCTGGGCTGGCAGGGGCCGGAGGAGTACATGGCCCGGCTGCGCGACTGGGGCGTCTTCCACCGGCTGCGCACCACGGCCGAGGTGGTCGCCGTCGAGGAGCGCCCCGATCTGGGCATCCGCCGCCGACTGGCGGTCGGCGTGCACGCGGGTGGGCGCTGGCTGGGCACGATCTGGGTACAGGAGGGCCGGCAGCCGCTCGCCGAACGGGCCGCCGAGGTGCTGCTCGGCGCGGCGCGAGTGGCCACACTGCACCTGGTCCGGCGGCGCACCCGGCTGCCCGCCGAGGCCGGCGTGACCCGGGAGAACGTCGCGGGCCTGCTCACCGGCGCCGTCGCGGCCCGGACCGCGGGCACCCAGTTGGGCCTGGATCCGGTGCGGCCGGTGCAGGTCCTGGGCTTCACCGTGCGCGCGAGCAGGCCGGACGAGCCGTCCCAGGAGTTGGCCAGGACCGAACTGGCCAACCTGGTCTCGGTATACGCGGCGGCCCGGCACAGCCACGCGCACGTCGCGCCGCTGGGCGCGCGGCTGTACGTACTGCTGTCCGCACCGCCGGCCGAGTCGGTGGTGCTCGGTTGGGCGCACGAGATCGCCGAGGCGGCGCACGGCCACCTGGACCTGGCGGTACGCGGCGCCGTCGGCGACCCGGCGCCGAGCCTGGCCCGCACGGTGGCGGCCCGGGAATCGGTCGACCGGGTCCTGGACGCGATGGCGGCGGGCGGTGTGTCGGCCGAGGTCGCGGCCCTGTCCGAGGTCCGCCCGGCGGTGCTGTACGGCGAGGTCCAGGCGCTGCTGACCGACCGGCGACACATCCGCGACCCCCGGCTGAACGCGCTGCGCGCGCACGACGCCGAGCACGGCACCGAGTACACCGGCTCGGTGCTGGCCTGGCTGGACGCGCTGGGCGACGTGCGGGCCGCGGCGGCGGACCTGCACATCCATCCCAACACGCTGCGCTATCGGATCCGCCGGGCCGGCGAACTGACCGGGCTGGACTGGGCCGACCCCAAGACCCGGCTGCTCGCCGCGCTGCTGCTGCGGTTGCCGGAGTGAGGCACGCGGATCGCGGTCGGCCCGCCGGGGGCGCCGCGCCCGGCGGTCGGTGCGCCGCGTGAGCCGCGCCTCGCGGTCGGTTCGCCGGCGCGGTGCTCAGACCCTGATGCCCAGTTCGGCCAGCAGGTCCAGGCTCACGTACTCGCCGCCGGTGCGCGAAGCCGGGCCGTCGCACAGTTCCAGGGTCGCGGAGACCATCTGGTCCATGGTCTCGATCTGATCGGGGCGCAACTGCCCGCCTACCAACTCCTCCGCGCCCTCACTGAGCACCGCGGCCCGCGGCTCGATCGTGTTCACCCGGATCCCGGTCCCGTACAGCTCCGCGGCCAGCGCGTTGGTGATCCGGTTCAACGCGGCCTTGGACGCCCCGTACACCGCGGTCTTGGTGCCCAACACGCCCAGTTCGAACGGCGGCCCCGCCCACGGCCGCGCGGTGCCGCTGGTCACGTTCACGATCCAGCCCTCGCCGCGCGTGGCCATCGCGGGCACCACGGCCTGACACAACTCCATCGGCGCGAGCACGTTGACCTCGAAGTGCAGCCGCGCCCGTCGTTGCGGATACACCCGCAACGACGCGTACGAGGCCATCGCCGCGTTGTTGACCAGGATGTCGATCGGCCCGCCGAGCCCCTCCTCGGCGGCCGGGACGATCCTGGCCCGCTGCCCCTCGTCGGACAGGTCGGCCACCACCACCGCGCTGCGCCGCCCGTGCCGGGCGATCAGCGTCTCGGTCCGCTCCAACGACCCGGCCAGGTTGCCCTGTCGCAACGTACGCGCGGTCACCGCCACGTCGGCTCCCTCGGCCGCGAGCCGCACCGCCAACGCCGCCCCGATTCCCCTGCTGGCCCCGGTGATCAAAGCTCTACGTCCCTCGAACCGCTTGGCCACGGCGTCCCTCCCTGGTCCCGGACAACTGCCTGCCCGCCACCATCCTCACAACAGTGGACTAGGTCAACCATCAGAACGCGAAATCCCACCTTCCGGAATCCCAGGCTCGACCGGCGTCCGCCCGGTCGCCGTGGCTTGGACGATCGTCGGCAACTCGGGGGAGATACGTCGGCGCCCCCGCATTCTCGCGGGGGCGCGCGCCGGGGTCGTGTGTGGTGCCCTCGTGCGCGCCGGCTGTCGGGCGGGGACCGCGCGATGCCATTCTGGAAGGCCCATCGCGAGCAGGAGGCCGCCATGCCCAGAACCACCGTCGTCCGTGGTGAGCGGATCGAGCTGCCGAATACGCTCGCCGAGATCCGGGCCGCGCTCCCCGAGGACCGTCGCGAGGAGTTCGACAAGGTCATGTACGAGACCCCGCTCGATCGGCTCGAACGCGACGCCATCCTGCACTGGGCGCTTCCTCCGGAGGCTCAGGAGGAGGACGAAGAAGATGCCCGCCGCATCAAGGCCGGGGATTTCAGCTTTGCCCAGTGGACGGACGGCGACGGAAACGCGGTGCCTCGATGAGCCGCTACTACGTGCAGTACTCCGACCGGGCCGAGGATGGCCTCAAGCCCCTGTCGGCCTCGCAGATCCGCGCCTTCAAATCGACCGTCGAATCAACCGTGGGCAACGACCCCTACGGGCACGGTTCCAGTCAGGTGGGGTCCGACCGGGACCGCCGCGAGGCCACGGTTACGGGCGTGTTCATCCGGTACATGGTCAGCAACAGCGTGTTGGTCGTGAGCGTCACCCGCGCCGTCTCGCTGTGAAACCGCCCATCCGCCCAGGACACCGACGCCGACCCACCGGGACGACGTGCGTCCCGGAAGGCCGGCCCCGGTGTCCCGCCGCGATCAGCGCGGCAGCCCCAGCTCGCGGGCGATCAGCATGCGCTGGACCTCGCTGGTGCCCTCGCCGATCTCCAGGATCTTGGCGTCGCGCCAGAAGCGGGCCACCGGGTACTCGTTCATGAAGCCGTAGCCGCCGTGGATCTGGGTGGCGTCGCGGGCGTTGTCCACCGCGCTCTCCGAGCTGTAGAGCTTGGCCAGCGCGGCCTCCTTCTTGAACCGCTCGCCGTGCACCAGCAGCGAGGCGGCGTGCCGCCAGGCCAACCGGGAGTTGTGCGCGCGCAGTTCCATGTCCGCGAGCTTGAAGGCGATCGCCTGGTTGGCGCCGATCGGGCGGCCGAATGCCTCGCGTTCGCCGGCGTAGCGCACCGACTCGTCCACGCAGCCCTGCGCCAACCCGGTGGCCAGCGCCGCGATGGCCACCCGGCCCTCGTCCAGGATGGACAGGAACTGGGCGTAGCCCCGGCCGCGTTCGCCGAGCAGATTCTCGGCCGGGACGCGCACGTCGTCGAAGGACAGCTCCCGGGTGTCCGAGCAGTTCCAGCCGACCTTGGAGTACGGCGGCGCGACGGTGAAGCCCTTGGTGCCGGCGGGCACGATGATCGTGCTGATCTCCTTGCCGCCGCCGGCCTTCGTGCCGGTGACCGCGGTGACCGTGACGAAGCCGGTGATGTCGGTGCCGGAGTTGGTGATGAAGCACTTGCCGCCGTTGATCACCCACTCCCCCGTCGCCTCGTCCAGGCGCGCGGTGGTGCGCGTGGCGCCGGCGTCCGAGCCGCCGCCGGGCTCGGTCAGGCCGAAGGCGCCGAGCATCTCGCCGCTGGTCAGCTTGGGCAGCCAGGTCTCCTTCTGCTCCTTGGTGCCGAACCGGTGGATCGGCATCGCGCCCAGCGAGACGGCCGCCTCCAGCGTGATCGCGACCGAGGAGTCGACCCGGGCCAGCTCTTCGAGCACCAGGCCCAGCGCGAGGTAGTCGCCGCCCATGCCGCCGTACTCCTCCGGGAACGGCAGCCCGAACAGACCCATCCGGCCCATCTCGCGCACGATCGTGTACGGGAATTCGTGCTTCTCGTACAGCTCGCCGATCGCGGGTGCGATCACATCCTTGGCGAACTCGGCGACGGTGCGCCGCAGTTGCTCGTACTCGTCGTCGAGGCGGTGGTCCAACATGGGGCAGGCTCCCGGATTCGGTGGCGGGGCGGGTCGGCGCGCTCGTGGCGACACCGGTCCGTGGGTGGGTCGGTGGGCTGCGGGTGGGCGGTCGCCGGGGTGGGTCTTCGACGGTCCGGCAGGGGGTTGAAGTCCCGCTCTAGGAGGTCGGGTCGGTCAGTGCCAGGCCGTGGGCGTCCACCCGCTTGCCGGCGAGTGCCTGGACCGCGCGCGAGGGGCTGGGGCGGCCGAGCAGTTCGGCCATCCACACGCTGGTGGCCACCAGTGCGCCCAGGTCGACGCCGGTGTCGATGCCCAGGCCGTGCAACATCCAGACCAGGTCCTCGGTGGCCAGGTTGCCGGTGGCGCTCTCCGCGTACGGGCAACCACCCAGGCCGCCCGCCGAGGCGTCCACCGTGGTCACCCCGAAGCGCAGCGCCGCGAGCGTGTTGGCCAGCGCCTGGCCGTAGCTGTCGTGGAAGTGCACGGCGATCCGCTCGGCCGGGACGCCGGCCTCGGCGAAGGCGGTCAGCAGCGCGGTGACGTGTCCGGGCGTGGCGACGCCGATCGTGTCGCCCAGGCTGAGCTGCGAACAGCCCATCTCGACGAGGGCCTTGCCGACCCGGACCACCTGGTCGAGCGGGACCGGGCCCTCCCACGGGTCGCCCCAGCACATGGACAGGTAGCCGCGGGTGTCGATGCCGGCGGCACCGGCCCGTTCGACCACCGGGCGGAACATATCCAGCGATTCGGCCACCGTGCGGTTGAGGTTGCGTCGGGCGAACGTCTCGGTGGCGCTGCCGAACACCGCGATCCGTCGCGCGCCCAGCTCCAGCGCGCGGTCGAAGCCGCGTTCGTTGGGCACCAGGACCGGCAGCCGGCGATCGACCGTCGCGATCTCGTCGTCCGCGACGACGGCCGCGAACACCTCTGCGGCATCAGCGAGTTGGGGCACCCACTTGGGCGAGACGAAGCTGGTCACCTCGATCGTGCCCAGGCCGGCCCGGGCCAGCCGGCGGACGAACTCCACCTTGGCCTCGGTGGGCACCACGCCCGACTCGTTCTGGAGTCCGTCGCGCGCGCCCACCTCGTGGATGAACACCCGTTCCGGAAGCCCGGATTCACGGTGGGTGTCCGGCAGCTGTCGTGTCATCAGGTCTTCGCCTCCCGGTCGAGCGGTGCCTCGGGCAACCCGTCGAGCGGCACGGCCGGCGACCCGCCGATCGGCTCGTCGAGCGCCCCGTCGAGCGGTGCGGCCGGCGTCTCCGCCACCACCACCGCCGGCGCCTCGGCCACCACCAGCGCCAGCGTCTGGTCCATCGCCACCGACGCGCCGGCCGATACACCGATCTCGGTGACCACGCCGTCGAAGGGCGCGGTCAGCGCGTGCTCCATCTTCATCGCCTCCACCACGACCACGGTCTGGCCGCGGGTGACCCGGTCGCCGACCGCGGCCTTGACCACGGTGACCGTGCCGGGCATCGGCGAGGTCAGCGCGCCACTGGCCGCCGCGCCGCCGGCCGCCTCGGCCCGTACGGTGTCCACCTCGCTCACCCGCCAGGTGTCCGGGCCGTACGCGAGCCAGCGCACCCCGGCCGACTCGGCGGCGTAGTCGAAGCGCTTGGTCAGCCCGTCGTGGCCGACCACGAGCCCGCCCGGCACGACCCGCACCGACGCGGCGACCGGTGGGCCGCCGTCCACCGAGACCTCGCCGTCGCGCACCCGAACCTCGATCGGCTCGCCCGGCCCGATCCGCAACACGTGCGTGTCCCAGGCCGGCCCGCCGACCCGCCACCCGGTCTGCGCCGAGAACGGGTCCACCCAGCCGGTGCCGGTGATCCGCTCGGCGCGCGCCGCCAGCGCCGCCGCGACCGCCACCTCGGGCGGCGCCGGCCGGCCGATCAGGTTGTCCGTCCTGGCCTCGACCAAGCCGGTGTCCAGGTCGCCCGCGAGCACCGCCGGGTCGCCCAACAGGCGGTACAGGAAGCCCAGGTTGGTGGTCACGCCCAACACCCGGGTCTGCGCGAGGGCCGCCCGCAGTCGGCTGATCGCCGTCGCGCGGTCGTCGCCGTACGCGATCACCTTCGCCAGCATCGGGTCGTAGGAGCTGCCGACCTCGCCGCCCTCGCGCAGCCCGGAGTCCACCCGGACGCCCTCCAGGTCCGGCTCACACACCGTCAACACCCGTCCACCGGTGGGCAGAAAGCCCCGGTCGGGGTCTTCGGCGTAGATCCGTGCCTCGACCGCGTGGCCGTGCATCGACACGTCGGACTTGCCGATCGCGGCACCGGCGGCGACCCGCAGTTGGCTCTCCACCAGGTCGACCCGGGTGACCAGTTCGGTCACCGGGTGCTCGACCTGGAGGCGGGTGTTCATCTCCATGAAGTAGAACGAGTCGGGATTCTCGGCCGGCACGATGAACTCGATGGTGCCCGCGCCCACGTAGCCGCAGGCCTTGGCGGCGCGCACGGCGGCGGCGCCCATCTCGGCCCGGGTGTCCGGATCCAGCAGCGCGGACGGGGCCTCCTCGATGATCTTCTGGTGCCGGCGTTGCAGGCTGCACTCGCGTTCGCCCAGGTGCACGACGCTGCCGTGGGTGTCCGCGAGCACCTGGATCTCGATATGCCGGGGGCGCTCGATCCAGCGCTCGATCAGCAGCGTGTCGTCGCCGAACGCGCCCTTGGCCTGCCGGCGGGCCGCCGCGATCTCGTCCGCGAGCAGCGCGCCGTCGTGCACCAGGCGCATGCCCTTGCCGCCGCCGCCCGCCGACGGCTTGATCAACACCGGGAAGCCGATCTCCCGGGCGATGTCCGCGAGTTCGCCGTCGGACATGCCGGCCGCGCCACCGCCCGGCACCACCGGGACGCCGTAGGCCGCGACCGTCTCCTTGGCCCGGATCTTGTCGCCCATCAGCTCGATCACCGCCGCCGGCGGTCCGACGAAGACCAGCCCCGCCCGCTCGACGGCGGCGGCGAACGCGGCGTTCTCGGACAGGAATCCGTAGCCCGGGTGAATCGCCCGGGCACCGGATCGCAGCGCCGCGGCGACCACGGCGTCGCCGTCGAGGTAGCCGGGCACCTCGACCGCCACATCGGCCTCGCGCACGTGCCGCGCGTCCGCGTCGTCCGGCGCGTACACGGTGATCGCGCGCACGCCCAGTCGGCGCAGCGTGCGAATCACCCGGACCGCGATCTCGCCTCGGTTGGCGACCAGTACAGCCTCGAACACGTCGTGACCCCTCACATCCGGAACAGACCGAACCGCGGCTCGGCCAGCGGCGCGTTTCCACACGCCGTCAGCGCCAGCCCCAGTACGGTGCGAGTGTCGAGCGGGTCGATGATCCCGTCGTCCCACAGCCGCGCGGTCGCGTAGTAGGCGTTGCCCTGGCGCTCGTACTGGTCGCGGATCGGCTGCTTGAACTCCTCCTCGCCGGACCAGCTCTCGCCGCGCGCCTCGATCTGGTCGCGCTTGACCGTGGCGAGCACGGTCGCGGCCTGCTCGCCGCCCATCACCGAGATCTTGGCGGTGGGCCACATCCACAGAAAGCGCGGACTGTACGCGCGGCCGCACATCGAGTAGTTGCCCGCCCCGTGCGAGCCGCCGATCACCACGGTCAGCTTGGGCACGCGCGTGGTGGCCACGGCGGTCACCATCTTGGCGCCGTGCTTGGCGATGCCGCCGTGTTCGTAGTCCTTGCCGACCATGAAGCCGGTGATGTTCTGCAGGAACACCAGCGGCACCCCGCGCTGGTCGCACAGTTCGATGAAGTGCGCGCCCTTGACCGCGGATTCGGCGAACAGGATGCCGTTGTTGGCGACGATGCCCACCGGGTGGCCGTGGATTCGGGCGAAGCCGGTGACCAGCGTGGTGCCGTACTCGCCCTTGAACTCGTGAAAGCGCGAGCCGTCGACGATCCGGGCGATCACCTCGCGCACGTCGTAGGGCGTGCGCGCGTCCGGCGGCACCACCCCGTAGAGCCCGGCCGGATCGACCGCCGGGGGCTCGATCTCGCGTACGTCCCAGGGCAGTCGCGGCCGGGCGCCGAGCGTGCCGACGATGTCGCGGACGATCCGTAGCGCGTCCTTGTCGTCGGCCGCGAGGTGGTCGACCACACCGGAGATCCGGGCGTGCACGTCGCCGCCGCCCAACTCCTCGGCGCTGACCACCTCACCCGTGGCGGCCTTCACCAGCGGCGGGCCGCCGAGGAAGATCGTGCCCTGGTCGCGCACGATCACCGTCTCGTCGCTCATCGCCGGCACGTACGCGCCGCCGGCGGTGCACGAGCCGAGCACGGCGGAGATCTGCGGGATGCCCTTGGCGCTCATCTGCGCCTGGTTGAAGAAGATCCGGCCGAAGTGGTCCCGGTCCGGGAAGACCTCGTCCTGCATCGGCAGGAACGCGCCGCCGGAGTCGACCAGGTACAGGCATGGCAGCCGGTTCTCCAGCGCGATCTCCTGCGCGCGCAGGTGCTTCTTGACCGTCATCGGGTAGTACGTGCCGCCCTTGACGGTCGCGTCGTTGGCCGCGATCACACACTCGCGTCCGGCCACCCGGCCGACGCCCGCGATGATTCCCGCCGCCGGCGCGTCGCCGCCGTACATCCCGTCGGCGGCCAGCGGCGCGATCTCCAGGAACGGCGTGCCCGGGTCGAGCAGCGCCTCCACCCGGTCGCGCGGCAGCAGTTTGCCGCGCGCGGTGTGCCGCTCCCGGGCGCGTTCGCCGCCGCCCAGGGCGGTGGTCGCCAGCCGGTCGCGCAGTTCGCCGACCGCGCGTTCGTGTGCTTCCGCGTTGGCCCGGTACGTCTTCGCCCCCGGGTCGGCGGCTGTGCCGAGCACGCTCTCCATGACACCGCCTCAAGTTAACCTTCGTTCACCTGCCCCCGAGGTTAACCACGGTTAATCCGAGTGTCTAGCATGGACACATGACCGTGAGCCGCCGAGACCAGATCCTGCAGGTGGCCGCCCGGCTTTTCGCCGAGCGCGGCTATCAGGGCGTGGGCATGGACGACATCGGCGCGGCGGTCGGGATCAGCGGCCCCGCGCTGTACAAGCACTTCCGGGGCAAGGAGGCGATGCTGACCGAATTGCTGGTGGGCATCAGCGAGCAGCTCCTGGCCAGAGGGCTGGAGCGGGCCGCGATCGAGGACCCGGCGCGGGCTCTGGACGCGCTGATCGAGGGTCAGGTCGAGTTCGCGCTGCGTCACCCGGACCTGATCACGCTGCACGACCACGCGCTCAACCAGGTGCCCACGGCCGAGCGGCACCGGATCCGCCGGGTGCAGCGCGCGTACGTGGAGATCTGGGTCGAGGTCGCGCTCAAGGCCCACCCGGACCGCCTCGACGACCGCGAGGCGCGCGCCGCGGTGCACGCCGCCTTCGGCCTGATCAACTCGACCCCGCACACCCTGCGCACGCCGCAGCGCGTGCTGGCGCCGATGTTGCGGCGGATGGCCCTGGCCGCATTGGCCGCGGCGGCGGGATAGCCCGGGGCCGACCCGGGGCGGGTCTTCGGCTCCCGGCGCATCGGGCGTGTCTTCGGTCCCCGGCCGCCCGGGGGCGTGGGTACCGACGCGCGCTTCGCGTTCGGCTACGCGGATCCGTACGGGATGTCCACCGCGTCGGTGCGGCCGGACCAGGCCAGGTCGAGATGCCAGCATCCCGGCGCGGGCAGGTCGATGTTGGACGGGCCGGGGCCGCCGATCACCTCGCGCGTGACGATGTCGCTGCCGCCGACCAGGGTCGCCTCGATCCGCAGCGTCCCACTCGGCCGCTCCACGCCGTCGGGCCGCGGGCGCACCGCCCACAGGATCTTGCTCGGCCGGCCGGGCCGGGCCGGGGCCGTGTACGGATACCCGAGCAGGATCGCGACGATCTCGCCGCGCGCGCCGAACACATGCGGGGGCGCGGCACCGGGCGCGAGGCCCACCCGCGCCCACTCGGGTAACTCGCCATGGTCGACGGCGGCCCCGCACGGGCCGCTCCCGTGCGCCGGCGACGCGGACACCACCGCCCGGTAGTGCGCCGGCCCGCCGCACGCGACCAGGACCGACGCGCCCACGGCGAGAAGCGGACCGACCCGGCGGCGTCGCGGTGACATGGCGCTCCCAATGGCTCGTGTGGCCGGTCCGATTCGGGCCGACGGCGATGCCGCGCGGTGGACCCGGGACTCCCGAGGAATCCGATGGGTGATCGACCGACTCCGCTCGGTGACTCGTACGAGCGTTCCCTTCCGGGCGTGATCCGTCAACCCCGTCCCGAGGGAAGAGACACCCGGCGTCGGACTCGGGGGTGCCCCGGGGTCGCGGCCGGGTGAGGGCCGCGCCCCGGGAGCGCGGCCCTCACCCGCCGGGTCGGCCCGACGCCCGGATGGTGATGTTGAGCCGCCCGGCGGCCAACCCGGTGCTCGGATCGCCGGTGCCCGGGCGGATCCTGGGCACGCCGTGGTACGCGAGGCGGGACGGGCCGCCGAACACCACCAGGTCGCCGCCGCGCAGTTCCACGTCCGTCCACGGGCGGGTGCGGGTCTCGGTGTTGCCGAACCGAAAGACGCACGTGTCGCCGATGCTCAGCGACACCACCGGGGCCGGCGACTCCTCGTCCGCGTCCCGATGCAGACCCATCCTCGCGTCCGCGTCGTAGAAGTTGACCAGACCGATGTCGTACGGGTCGGCCGGGATCGAGCCGTACACCTCGGCCACCGCCCGCCGGGCCGCGTCGCCGAGCAGTGGCGGGAAGGGCTTGACCCGCTCACCGGTCGGCAGTCGCTCGGTGTAGCGGTACGGCTCCCAATGCAGTCCCAGGCTCACGCTGCGCACGCTCATCACGCCGCCCGACGGCATCACCACGTGCCGCATGCCGGCCGGCGGCGCGGCCCACGACCGCGCCGCCACCACCAGTTCGCGCTGCTCGTCGAGCGAGAGCCAGTCCGGTACGTGCCATGCTCCCGGCGCGATCTCGACCCGCTCCCGGGGCAGCGGGAACAGTTCGCCGTTCACTCCGCGCGCCGCCTCCCGCTCATCCGGTCACCCACTTCGGCTTGCGCTTTTCCCGGAAGGCCGCCATGCCCTCGGTCGCGTCGGGCGAGGCGAACAACTCGGCGGAACGCCGCGCGAGGGCTTGGCCGTCGCGGTCGAAGCCCGCCCGTACCGCGCCGGTGGTGAGCTTCTTGGACTCGATCAGGCCCTGTCGCGAGCACAGGCGGAACGAGGCGACCAGCGCGGCGACCGCGTCGTCCGCGCCGCCGACGCCGTCCACCGCCCGGGTGAGCAGCCCGATCCGCTCGGCCTCCACGCCGTCGAACACGTCGCCGGTAAGGAAGTATCGCGACACCGAGCGCGGGTCCATCCGCGGCGCCGTGGTCAACGAGATCACCGCCGGGCTGAGCCCCAGCCGCGCCTCGGTGAACGCGAAGGTGGCCTGCCCGGGCGCGATCGCCAGGTCCGCCGCGCCGACCAGACCGATCCCGCCCGCGCGCGCGTTGCCCCGCAGGTGCGCGACCACCGGCACCGGTACCTCGACCACCAGCCGCAGCAGCGCGAGCAGTTGCTCGGCGCCGTGCGCCATGCCGCCCGCGGCGGCCTCACGCAGGTCCATGCCCGAACAGAAGGTCGGCCCGGTGTGGGTGAGCACCACCGCGCGCACCCGCTCGTCCACGCCCGCCTCGGCGAGGTGGTGGCGCAGCCGGGCCACCAGGCGCGCGGACAGCGCGTTGCGGTTGGCCGGCGAATCCAGCGTGATGGTGGCGATTCCGTCGTCCAGGCTCATCCGCACCGGGTCGTCGGTGGTGGGCGGGTGCGTCGGCTCGGCGTCCGGGTTGCTGCGTACCGGCTCGGCGTCCACGGTTCTCCTCCGGGTTGGGGGCGGTCGGCGCGACGATCGGGGGTCACCCGTGCCGCGCGGGGCCGGCGCCGCGGTGGGCATGGTTGCCGTCGCGATACCGGTCCCGTGGCCCTGGGGCCTGTCTTCAAACCCCCGTCGGAGGACTGAAGACACGCCCCAGATCCTCACATGAGCGGGTCATCCGCGACCGAACGGCGTCGCTTTCATGTTCCTTTCATGTCCGGCGCGCACATTGGTACGACACGCTTTGTGCCGAGTCCACACGGAGGGTGTCCGCGTGCGACCGTGGGGCGACCCGCAGTAACCGGTCCCCCGGATCCGCCGAATCAAGGAGTCGCCGCCATGACGCCCGCCGCCGACACCGGAACGCCGCACATCCTCGTCGTCGACGACGAACCCGCCGTTCGCGAGGCACTCGAGTCCAGCCTGCGCTTCGAGGGCTACCGGGTCACCCTCGCCGACGAGGGGGTGGCCGCGCTCACCGCGATCTCCGGCGACGCACCCGACCTGGTCCTGTTGGACGTGCTGATGCCGCGCATGGACGGCCTCACCGCGTGCCGGCGACTACGCGCGCGCGGCGACACGCTCCCGGTGCTGATGCTCACCGCGCGCGACGCGGTCGGGGACCGGGTCACCGGGCTCGACGCGGGCGCGGACGACTACCTGGTGAAGCCGTTCGAGCTGGACGAACTGCTGGCCCGGGTACGGGCGCTGCTGCGCCGCAGCGCGATGTCCGGGCCGAGCGAATCGGCCGACGACACGCTCTCCTTCGCCGACCTGCGGATGGACACCGCCTCGCGCGAGGTATCCCGGGCGGGCAAGCCGATCGACCTGACCCGAACGGAGTACACCCTGCTGGAGCTGTTGCTCACCCATCCGCGCCAGGTGCTGACCCGGGAGCAGATCCTGCGCAACGTCTGGGGGTTCGACTTCGAACCCGCGTCCAACTCGCTCGACGTGTACGTGATGTACCTGCGCCGCAAGACCGAGGCGGGCGGCCTGCCCCGGCTGGTGCACACGGTGCGCGGTGTCGGCTACGTGCTGCGCGTGGCGGAAACGCCGGCCTGATGCACCGTCACCTGCCACTGCGCGCCCGCCTGGCGCTGCTCACCGCGCTCGCCGTCGCGCTCGCCGTCGCGGCGGCGGCGGTGACCTGCTGGGTGCTGACGCGCAATCAACTGCGCGAGCAGATGGACCGCACGCTGGCCACCACCGGCACACCGTTCCTGAATCCGCGCGGTGGGCCCAGCTCCACCATCGCGGACATCTGCGGCCGGCCCGCTCCGCCGTTCCAGCGCGGCCTGTTGACCTACCAGGTGATCAGGGCGGACGGGTGGTCCTGCACTCAACTGGGCACCAGCACCGACCCGGTGGCCCCGGTCCCGGTGAGCGATGACGACAAGGCGGTCGCGGCGGGCGGCAAGGAGGTGACGTTCCACGACGCGACCGCCAAGGACGGCAGGCACGTCCGGGTGATGACCCAGCGGGTGAGCCGGGACACGGCGGTGTCGGTGTCCCGGCCGCTCGGCGAGATCGAGAGCTCGTTGGACAGCCTCGCCATGTGGCTGGTGGTGGTGAGCGCGATCGGCATCGTGGGCGCCGCGACCCTGGGCCTGTTGGTCGCCCGGGCCGCGCTCAGGCCGGTGGACCGGCTCACCGAGGCGGCCGAACACGTGGCCCGCACCGAGGACCTGGACACCGTGATCCCGATCGCGGGCAAGGACGAGATCGCGCGCCTGGGCCGCTCGTTCAACGCGATGACCGCGTCGCTCAAGGCGTCCCGGCTGCGTCAGCAGCGGTTGATCGCCGACGCGGGGCACGAACTGCGCACACCGCTCACGTCGTTGCGCACCAATACCGACCTGCTGCTGCGCAGCGAGCAGACCGGGCGGCCGATCCCGACCGCCGACAAGGAGCGCCTGCTGCACAACGTCAAGGCACAACTGGTCGAACTCTCCGACCTGGTCGGCGATCTGCTGCTGCTGGCCCGGCCGGAGCAGGTGCCCAACGCACCGCCGACCAGCACCGCCGCGCTGCACACCGCGATCGAACGCGCGGTGGGGCGGGCCAGGTTGCGTGCACCGGACGCGCGGATCGAGGTGGACATCAGTCCCTGGTTCGTGCGCGGCGAACCCGCTTCGCTGGAACGGGCGGTGGTCAACCTGCTGGACAACGCGCTCAAGTTCGGCGGCGCCGAGGGGGAGGCGAGCGTCGAGGTCCGGCTCGAGGACGGCGAACTCACCGTGCGCGACCACGGCCCCGGCATCGCCGAGGCGGACGTGCCGTATGTGTTCGAACGCTTCTGGCGCGCGCCCGCGGCGCGCGGCCTGCCCGGTTCCGGTCTCGGTCTGGCCATCGTGGCCCGCACCACCGCCGAGGCGGGCGGCACGGTGGCCCTCGAGCCCGCCGAGGACGGGCCCGGCACGATCGCCCGCCTCCGCCTCCCGGGCACATCGAGCTGACCGGATCGCCCCGGGCGGAACATCGGGTCGGCCGAAGCGAGGCGGACCGGGTGCCAAAAGCGTGGCAAGCCCGCGCGGCAACCGCGCTGGCGAAGGGTCCGGATGCGGGCGGTCGCCGTCGCCACCGCCACGGGTTCGCCGTCGGGACCGATGAGTTCGCCGGCCAGGAACGCGATGTCCCGGCCCCGCCGCACGACCCGTCCCCGGCCGACCAATCGTCCCGGACGAGCGAGCCGCAGAAACTGCACGTGCAGGTCGAGCGTCGGCGCGAACCCGTCCGCCGGCAACGTCGCGACCAGCGCCGGCCCCAGCGTGTCGTCCAACATCGCGGCCAGGAATCCGCCTTGGATCACACCCACGGGGTTGAGGAACGATCGTCGATCTCGAACGCCACCTCGATGGTGCCCCGCTCCGGATCGACGTCGACCAGCTTCCACCCGAGCAACGCCGCCGCGGGCGGCGGCGCGACCCTGCCCGCCACCACGTCCCAGAACGGCCCCTGCCCGCGTTGCCCACCCGGCTCCATGGCCCCAGTGAACACGAACCCACCGACGCCCCTGGGCCGCCCGGGGTGGAAGGCGGCCCTCGGGCGTCAGCCCTGGTCGGCGAAAGCGGCCAGGTGCTCCAGCAGCAGGCCCGTCAGGGCTTCCGCGCCGTTCTCCGGGACCCAGTGGTCGACGTCGGCGAGCACCTCGAAGCGGTACGGGCCGGTGACCGAGTCCGCGGTGGCCTCGGCCGCGGCACGGCCGAAGGCGGGGTCGCGGTCGCTCCAGACGTAGAGCGTGGGGGTGGCGATGTCGCCGATGTCGCGCAGCGCCTTCGGGTCGATCGCCCGGTACCAGTTCAACGCGCCGGTGAGCGCGCCCGGTTCGCGCAGGACGGCGAGGTAGCGCTCGGTGAACTCGGTGGGCAGCGAGGCGAACGCCGCGCGCAGGTAGGCCGCGTCGTCCCCCAACAGCTTCTCCTCGGCCACCCCGCGGGTGCGGAACAGCCGAATGTACGAGGACTGTTCCCGCTGTCCGGTGGAGTCGTCGCGGACCGCCGCGGTGAGTGCGAGCGGATGCGGCGTGGACACCACCGTCAGGGTGCGCAGCCGTTCCGGGTGCAGGCCCGCCACCTGCCAGGCGAGCGCACCGCCCCAGTCGTGGCCGACCAGGTCCACCCGGGTCGATCCGAGCGCGTCCAGCACGGCGATCACGTCGCCGACCAACTCGTCGCGCCCGTAGGCCGATTCCTGGGGAGGGCGGGCTCCCGGCGAATAGCCGCGCTGGTCGAACGCGATGGCCCGGTAGCCGGCCCGCGCCAGTCCCAGGAGTTGCGCCGTCCAGGACGCGGACGTCTGCGGGAAGCCGTGCAGGAACAACACCGGCCGGCCGGCCGCCGGTCCGGCCACGCGGGCGTTGAAATTCCATCCGCCCGCCGGGATCTCCACGGCCTCCACGAACGGTTGCGCGGAGTCCGCACCGACTGATCTACCCGCCGAGGTATTCATCCGACCTCCGGATCGCTGTGTCGCGCCGTACCGGTCCTGCGATCGGCAGCATAGGCGCGTCTCGGACCGCGAGATTCGCATCCCACCACCGTCCCGCGCCACCCCCCGTCCGTCTCCGTGCCCGGGACACCCCCGGTTTCCGGCCGCCGCGACGATTCTCATCCCACCTTAAGAAACGCCTCAGACGGCTCCCAGGCCCGCTCGACAACGTCACCGGCATGAGCCTGACGACACCGATTCGCACCCGGATCGTGGACGTGGTGGTGCCCGTGTACAACGAGGCGCACGTCCTGGCCGCCAGCGTGCGCCGTCTGCACGCCTATCTGCTCGGCGGATTCCCCTACGCCTTCCGCATCGTCATCGCGGACAACGCCAGCACCGACCGGACCTGGCAGGTGGCCCGCGACCTGGCGCGCGAACTGCCGCACGTACGCGCCGTGCACCTGGACCGCAAGGGCCGCGGCCGGGCGCTGCGCAAGGTGTGGACCGAGTCCGACGCGGACGTGGTCGCCTACATGGACGTCGATCTGTCCACCGACCTGGACGCCTTCCTCCCGCTGGTCGCGCCGTTGGTCAGCGGTCACAGCGATCTCGCCATCGGCACCCGGCTGGCCCGTTCGGCGGCGGTGGTCCGCGGTCCCCGCCGGGAGGTGGTGTCGCGGTCCTACAACCTGCTGCTGCGCGGGGTGTTCGCGGCGCGCTTCTCGGACGCCCAGTGCGGCTTCAAGGCGGTGCGCACGGTGGTCGCGCAGGCGCTGTTGCCGCACGTCCACGACGAGGAGTGGTTCTTCGACACCGAACTGCTGTTGCTGGCCGAGCGCAACGGGCTGCGGATCCACGAGGTCCCGGTGGACTGGGTCGATGATCCGGACAGCCGGGTCGACGTGCTGCGCACCGCGCTGGACGATCTGCGCGGCATGGCGCGGGTGGCCCGGCGGATCGCGGCGGGCACCTTCCGAGTCTCGGTCCCGCCCCGGGTACGCGAGGCGCGGCTGCCGCGCGGCATGCGCGCGCAGTTGCCGCGCTTCGCGCTGATCGGGGTGCTGAGCACGCTGGCACACCTGCTGCTGTACGTCCTGCTGCGCGACGGCATGGGCGCGCTCGCGGCCAACGCGCTGGCCCTGACCGTCACCACGATCGCGAACACCGCGGCCAACCGCCGATTCACCTTCGGGATCCGCGGCCGGGCCGGGGCCTGGCGCCATCAGGCCCAGGGCGGCCTGGCCTTCGTCGTCGGCCTGGGCCTGAGCAGCGCGACGCTGGCCGCGCTGCACGCCGCGACCGCCCGGCCCTCGCGCACGGTCGAGGTGGGTGCGCTGGTGGGCGCGGGCGTGGTCGCCACCGTCGTGCGCTTCCTGCTGCTGCGGGTGTGGGTGTTCCGGACCGCGCGAGTCGCCGCCTCGGTGGGTCCGTTCGATCCCTCGGACCCGACGTCCGCGGCGGATCCGGGGGCTTCGGCGACCGCGACAGGCCCGGGCCGGGCGATCGCCTCGGTGACTTCGATCACGTCCGACGCGGCCGGCGGCTCGACCCCTTCGGCGGCTTCGACCGCCCGGACCGTCCCGGCCACACGGATCTCCTCGGCCCCCTCGCACCGGTCCGCCGGCGCGACCGAATCCGCTGGTTCGACCGGCATCGACTCCGCCGGTCCGACCGGCATCGACTCCGCCGGTTCGACCGGCTCGGCAGGTGAGGACGCATGACCGCCGTAGTGGCTCCGCTCCCCATACCGCGTCCCGACGCCGGCAGCGCGACCGGCAAACCCTGGTACGCCCGGCCGGTTCGCGGGCGCGAGGCGGACGCGCCCTGGGTGCGTCCCGCGTTCCTCGCCCTGCTGGTGGGCACCGGCCTGCTGTACATCTGGGGCCTGGGCGCCTCCGGCTGGGCCAACTCCTTCTATTCGGCCGCGGTCCAGGCCGGGACCGAGAGTTGGAAGGCGTTCTTCTTCGGCTCCTCGGACGCGGGCAACTCGATCACCGTCGACAAGACCCCCGCGTCGTTGTGGGTGATGGGCCTGTCCGCACGGGTCTTCGGCGTCAACGCGTGGAGCATCCTGGTCCCGCAGGCCCTGGAGGGCGTCGCCACGGTCGGCGTGCTCTACCTCGCGGTACGGCGCCGGTTCCCGGCCTGGGCGGGTCTGTTGGCCGGCGCGCTGCTCGCGCTCACGCCGGTCGCGGCGCTGATGTTCCGGTTCAACAACCCGGACGCGCTGCTGGTACTGCTGCTCACCGTCGCCGCGTACGCGGTGTTGCGTGCCCAGGAGAGCGCGAGTACCCGCTGGTTGGTGCTGGCCGGCGCGTGTGTGGGCTTCGGCTTCCTGGCCAAGATGCTCCAGGCGTTCCTGATCGTGCCGGCCTTCGCGCTGGTGTACCTGGTGTGCGCGCCGGTCGGGTTCTGGCGCCGGGTGGTGCAACTGCTGTGGTCCGGTCTCGCGTTGCTGATCGCGGGCGGATGGTGGATCGCCATCGTCGAACTGTGGCCGGAATCCTCCCGCCCCTACATCGGCGGCTCGCAACACAACTCGATCCTGGAACTCACGCTGGGCTACAACGGGCTCGGTCGGCTCAACGGCAACGAGACCGGCAGCGTGGGCGGCGGAGGCGGCGGACCGCGCGGCGGCGGTGGCGGCAACTGGGGTGCCACCGGGTGGGACCGGTTGTTCAACGCCGAGATGGGCGGCCAGATCTCCTGGTTGTTGCCCTCCGCGCTGATCCTGCTCGCGGTGGGCCTGTGGCTGACCCGACGCGCACCGCGCACCGATCCCGCCCGCGCGGCGATCGTGCTGTGGGGCGGCTGGCTGTTGATCACGGCGTTGGTCTTCAGTTACATGGCGGGCATCTTCCACGCCTACTACAACATCGCGTTGGCGCCGGCGATCGCCGCGGTGGTGGCGATGGGCGCCGCGCTGCTGTGGGAACGGCGCCGGGTCGTGCGCGCGGCGGCGGTCACGGCGCTGACCGTGATGGTCGGCGCGTGGTGGTCGTACCACCTGCTCGACCGGACGCCGGACTGGCATCCGTGGTTGCGCCACGTCGTGCTGATCGGCGGAGTCTTCGGCGGACTGGGCCTGTTCGGCGCCGCGCTGACCGCGCTGCGCGGGCTCGCGCCGGTGGCCGCCGCGGTCTCGGTGGCCGCGCTGCTCGCGGGACCTGCGGCGTACACGTGGGACACCGTCTCGACCGCCAAGGGCGGGTCGATCCCGTCGGCGGGGCCGGCCGGAATGGGCTTCGGGCGCGGCGGGCCCGGTGGACCCGGTGGCATGGCGGGCGGACCCCGGTCGTTCCAGGGCGGCCCGCCGGGACCGGCCCAGGGCGGCCAACCGGGCCAGGGCGGCCAGGCGTTCCCGGGCACCCCGGGGCAGAACGGCCAGGCCCCCGACGGCACCGGCGGCACGCGAGGGCAGCGCCCCACGCCGGGCAACGGCGGCGCTCCGCAGGGCAACGGCGGGATGACGTCCCGTCAGGGCGGCGGCATGGGCGGCGGCATGGGCGGCGGCATGGGCGGCGGCGGGATGGGCGGACTGCTCAACGGCAGCACACCCGGCAAGGAGGTCGTCGACACGCTGAAGCGCGACAGCGACGCGTACACGTGGGTGGCCGCCTCGGTCGGCTCCAACAGCGCCTCGGGCTATCAACTGGCGACCGGCAAGCCGGTCATGCCGATCGGCGGATTCAACGGCAGCGACCCCTCGCCGACCCTGGCCGAGTTCCAAAAGTTGGTCACGGACGGTCGGATCCACTACTTCATCGGCGGCGGAGTTGGCGGCATGGGCGGCGGCGCGGGCGGTGACGGCATGGGCGGCGGAATGCGCAGCATGGGCGGCAGCAACGCCTCCCAGGCCATCGCGACCTGGGTCGCGCAGACGTTCACCGCGACCACCGTGGGCGGGGTGACGTTGTACGACCTGACCGCGCCCGCCGGGAATGTTTCCGACGAATCGTCATCAACCGCCTGACGGGTTGTCAATCGGCCTACGGCAGACGGCAAACGGCGGGCCGTTTTGATCCGTAGGATCCTCCCCCGTGACGATCAAGATGCGAAAGGTCGGGGCCGGCTTGATCGGCCTGCTGACGACCTTGGCTGTCGTGGGCGGTTCCGCACCGTCCGCGATGGCCGACGAGACGAATCCGACCGGGCCTCCGCCGAAAGTCGAGCTGGTACTCGACGTGAGCGGATCGATGAAGGCCAACGACGCCGGCGGGATGACCCGCATGGACGCCGCGAAGAAGGCCTTCAACGAGGTCGTGGACAGCGTCCCGGAGCCCGCCGACTTCGGCGTGCGGGTGCTGGGTGCCACCTACCCGGGCAACGACAAGGCCAAGGGGTGCGTGGACACCCAGCAGTTGGCCCCGGTCGGCAGGCCCAACAAGGTCGTGATCAAGAACGAGATCGCCAAGCTGGCCCCGACCGGCTGGACCCCGATCGCGCTGTCGTTGCGCGAGGCCGCCAAGGACCTCGGCACCGGCACCGGCAGCCGTCGGATCGTCCTGATCACCGACGGCGAGGAGACCTGCGCGCCGCCCGACCCGTGCGACGTGGCCCGCGAGTTGGCCGCGTCCGGACTCAACCTGATCGTGGACACGCTGGGCCTGGTCCCGGACGAGAACACCCGTCGTCAGCTCTCCTGCATCGCGGAGGCCACCGGCGGCACCTACACCTCGGTGCTCAACGCGGACGAGTTGTCGCAGAAGGTCCAGCAGATCGTCAAGCGCGCGGTGCGCGAGGCGGACGAGACGCCCGCGTCGGTCAAGGGCAGCCCGAACGGCTGCCAGGACGCGCCGTTGCTGGCGCCCGGTGTCTACAGCGACCGCGAGGAGTTCAGCCAGCACCTCTGGTACAAGGTCCCGGTCAAGCCGAACCAGGAGTTGCGGGCCACCGCGACGGTGGGTTCCGACCGCAAGGTCGCGCGCGACTACGACGTGACGGTCACCGCGTTCAGCGAGGACGGCCGTGAACTGGTCGGCAACGCGGGGGCGGGCAACGGCCGCACGGACGTGCAGTCCGCCGGTCTGCGCTACCCGTACAAGACCGACAGTGACAACGCGAAGACCAGGACGATCTGCCTGGTCGTCACCAACGCGTTCGCCGCGCAGCCGAACGTGGCCACCAAGCCGGGCCTGCCACTGGAGTTGACGGTGGACCTGGTCCAGGCCACCGACAGCAAGGCCGCGAACGTGCACGGCCTGGGCCGCGGTTGGGTGTTCCTGGGCGTACTCGCCGGGTTCGGCCTGATTGCCGGGTTGTTGGCCGGCTGGCTGCGCCGGGCGTTCAAGGCTCTCGGGAAGGCGATGTCATGACGAGCGCGATCCGTGGAATCAAGCGGGCGTTGGCGACGGTCGCCGCGGCGTTCGTGGGCGTGACGCTGTTCGCGGCGCCGGCGATGGCCGATCAGGACGTGCCGCCGGGGACGTCGTTCCTGGGCGCGGGCACGCTCGCGCTCGGCCAGGACGCGCGCTGGTCGGCGTCCCAAGGCGAATATCTGTACTGGCAGTTCCCGGCCAAGGCGGGCAAGGAGATCCACGCCAAGGTGGATCTGGAGTTGGCCTCCGGCAACGCGCGCAGCGGCCCGGTGACCTACCGGATCGAGATCTACGACGGCCTGCGTCGGCGCCAGCCGTGCGTGGAGGGCAAGCAGGTCGCCACGGCGCAGAAGACCGACACCAAGCTCGGCCTGACCTGCACCCCTCGTACGGTCCGCGACTGGGCCGAGCCGTGGTCCACCGACCCGCTGCCCGGGATGTACTTCGTCCGGATCGCCGCGATGGACGTGCCCGACCTGGACGCGGGCGCCGCGACCAAGGTGACGGTGCGGGTGGACACCAAGGACGGCGACGACCAGGTACCGACCTCGGACCGGCGGCTGTCCGACCCCCTGGTGCCGATCACCAAGGCCGGCTCGGTGCTCAAGAGCGGCCAGACGGCGGATACCCGGTCGGTGGCCTGGGACCAGGAAGAGGACCACTGGTACCAGTGGGACTGGATGGACGGTCCGAACGCGCGGTGGTTCTGGACCGCGATGGCGACCTTCGTCGCCGTGGTGTTCGGCATCCTGGGCTACCAGCTGACCCGGAAGAAGCGGAGCTGGTTCGGCTGACACCGCCCGGCCGACGGTCCGTGGGCCGGGCCGACGCCCGGTCGTCGGCGTGGCGAACCGCCCCGGCGCGATCCGCGCCGGGGCGGTTCGCCATGATCCTCCTGTCGCCCGGACCCGGATCGTTCACCCGATCCGAGCCCGGCAGCCGATCCGACCGAGCAGGGAGCCTGTCATGATCATCGAGCACGCGGACATCACCGTCGCGGAAGGTCGCGAGGCCGAATTCGAGGCCGCGTTCCTGCGGGGCCGCGAGGTCGTCGCCAAGTCCGACGGCTTCCGCTGGGCGCGCCTGATCCGCCAGGTCGAGTCGCCCACGTCGTACCTGCTGCTGATCGGCTGGGAGACCCTGGAGGCGCACACGGTCGGCTTCCGCGAGTCGGACCTGTTTCCGCAGTGGCGGGCCATCGTCGGCGAGTTCTTCGCGGTCCCGCCGACGATCGTGCACTACGAGAGCGGCCTGACCCCGGCCGACGAGGCCTGAGGCGCGGAACGCGTCGATACCGAGGTCCCTCGCCCGAGACGGGGCGGGGGACCTTCGCGTGTACCGACCCCGGGGCCCGCCCGGGCTCACTCCTCCCACAACCCGGCCACGGTCAGGCCCGGGTCGATGTCTGCCAGGGCCCGGGTCGGGTCCAGGGTGGGGAGCACCCGGTGGGTCGCCGCCGCGTGCGCGTAGACCAGCAGGAGGTCCTCGGCGGTCCAGCGGACCGAGGGCCAGACCGCGTCGCGGCCCGGGCACAGGCGGGTCAGGCGGGTGTGAAACTCGTCGAGTTCGGCCGGATTGGTGAAGGTCCGAGCCGCCTCGATCGCGTCGTGGTCGGTGCGCAGGAGCGCGTGCGTCGGCACCACGGGAACTCGCATCACGGCGTCCGGGTCGGCGTCCGACATGCCCAGGCCGCGCGCGACGCGGTGCAGCGCCGACGCCATCAGCAGCGCGACGAGCAGCCCGCTGTCCTCCCGTACGCCGCCGGACGGGAAGAACCTCGCCGCCCAGAAACGCTGTTCGGTGTTCAGGTGCTCACGCACGAGCATGCAGCCGACTCCCACGCAGCTCTGCGGCAGGGTTCTGGCAGCCATGCGGCTACGTTACGGCTCCGGTGGCGCGCCGTGGCGCAGTTCCGTTTATTTACGACATTGGCCTTATTCGGACCATCCGGCTCCGCCGCGCCATCCGGCTCCGCCGCGTCAGCCCAGTTGGATGGATCGCTTGGAGAGCCCGAACCAGAAGCCGTCGATCACCTGGCTCAGCCGGTCCAGGTCCTCGTGGCCGGCGCCGAGCGAGACGAACAGCGGCGCGAGGTGCTCGGTCCTGGGGTGTGCCAGGCGCGCGGCGGGCGCCTTGTGGGTGAAGTCGAGCAGCGCGTCCACGTCGCCGGCGCGGAACGCCTCGTCGCCCCAGTGGTCGAACTCGCTCGACCACCCCGGCGCCGGCGCGTCCGCCCGGGGATCCAGGCCACGCAGGTTGTGCGTGAAGAAACCGCTGCCCACGATCAGCACACCCTCCTCGCGCAGCGGCGCGAGCCGTCGGCCGACCTCGTACAGCCGCACCGGGTCCAGCGTGGGCAGCGACATCTGGAGCACCGGCACGTCGGCATCCGGGTACATCTCGACCAGCGGTACGTACGCGCCGTGGTCGAGGCCGCGCTCCGGCACATCCTGCACGTCGGGTCCGAGCAGCGCCCGCACCCGCGCCGCGAGGTCGGGGGCGCCCGGCGCCGGATACCTGACCCGGTAGTAGTGCTCCGGGAAGCCACCGAAGTCGTACACGAGCGGAATCGTGCGGGTCGCGCCGAGCGCGATCGGGGCGTCCTCCCAGTGCGCGGACACCATCAGGATCGCCGTGGGCCTGGGCAGCTCGGCGGACCAGGTGGCGAGCTGGCCGGTCCACAGCGCGTCGTCCGCGAGCGGCGGTGCGCCGTGACCGAGGTAGACGACGGGCATGCGCGCGGCGCCCCGGGGCGAGGTGATGTCCATGCGCCCAGGATACCAAGTAGTTCTACGTTCAACAATTGACATGACAGGAGGATCTGCCGGGGGATCGCCGTCGGGAGTAATCCGCTGGCCTGCGCCCCCGGGGTGCCACTTATCCTTGACCCCGTAATGGGAACGCCAGTAGCCACATCTCAGCTCGCCGACCTCCAGGCGCGCCTGCCCCACCTGATGCTTCGGGATCAGGACCGTCTGCGCCGTCGTCTCGACCGGACCCGCAAGAACCGCAAGGGTCCGCAGCAGGTCGCCGAGACCGAGAGCCTGATCACCGCGTTCGACGCCGCCGAGACGCGGGTCGCGAACCGGCGCGCCGCCGTGCCCACGATCGGCTACCCCGAAGCGCTGCCGGTCAGCCAAAAGAAGGACGACATCCTGGCCGCGATCCGCGACCACCAGGTCGTGATCGTCGCGGGCGAGACCGGCTCCGGAAAGACCACCCAGATCCCGAAGATCTGCCTGGAGCTGGGTCGCGGGGTGCAGGGCCTGATCGGGCACACCCAGCCGCGCCGGATCGCCGCGCGTACGGTCGGCGACCGCATCGCCGAGGAGCTGGGCGGACAACTGGGCGACGTGGTCGGCTACAAGGTCCGCTTCAACGACCAGTCCAGTGACAACACGCTGGTCAAGCTGATGACCGACGGCATCCTGCTCGCCGAGGTGCAAAACGATCGGCTGCTGCGCCAGTACGACACGCTGATCATCGACGAGGCGCACGAACGCAGCCTCAACATCGACTTCCTGCTCGGCTACCTCAAACAGTTGTTGCCGCGCCGTCCCGACCTCAAGGTGATCATCACCTCGGCCACGATCGACCCGGAGCGCTTCTCGCAGCACTTCGACGACGCGCCGATCATCGAGGTCTCCGGCCGTACGTATCCCGTCGAGGTGCGCTATCGCCCGCTCGTCGCGGAGATCGACGAGGACGAGGACGACGACGAGGAGAGCGGGGGCAAACGCCGCGCCGACGATCGTGATCAGGTACAGGCGATCAGCGACGCGGTGGACGAACTGCTCGGCGAGGCGTCCGGCGACATCCTGGTCTTCCTCAGCGGTGAGCGCGAGATCCGGGACACCGCCGAGGCGCTGAACAAACGACAGCTGCGCAACACCGAGGTACTGCCCCTGTACGCGCGCCTGTCCGCCGCCGAACAACATCGGGTCTTCCAGCAACACACCGGGCGACGCATCGTGCTCGCGACCAACGTCGCCGAGACCTCGCTGACCGTGCCGGGCATCAAGTACGTGATCGACCCCGGCACCGCCCGGATCTCCCGGTACAGCCTGCGCACCAAGGTGCAGCGGCTGCCGATCGAGGCCGTCTCGCAGGCCTCCGCCAACCAGCGCAAGGGCCGCAGCGGGCGCACCTCGGACGGCATCTGCATCCGGCTGTACTCACAGGAGGACTTCGAGTCGCGGCCCGAGTTCACCGACCCGGAGATCCTGCGCACCAACCTGGCCTCGGTCATCCTCCAGATGACCGCGCTGGGCCTCGGCGACATCGCCGCGTTCCCGTTCGTGGAGCCGCCGGACCGGCGCAACATCAAGGACGGCGTCCAACTCCTTCAGGAACTGGGCGCGCTGGACCCGGACGAGCCGGACGTACGCAAGCGGCTGACCCCGGTCGGCCGCAAGTTGTCCCAGTTGCCGGTCGACCCGCGTCTGGCCCGGATGATCCTGGAGGCGGACCGCAACGGCGTGGTGCGCGAGGTGCTGATCATCGCCTCCGCGCTGTCCATCCAGGATCCGCGCGAGCGCCCCGCGGAACACCAGCAGCACGCCGATCAGTTGCACGCGCGGTTCGCGGACAAGGAATCCGACTTCCTGGCATATCTCAACCTGTGGAACTACATCAAGGAACAGCGCGACGAGCTGTCCTCGAGCCGGTTCCGCAAGTTGTGCAAGAGCGAGTTCCTGCACTACCTGCGCATACGTGAATGGCAGGATCTGCACAGCCAGTTGCGCTCGGCCGCCAAGTCGCTCGGGATCGAGGCCGTCGGCGAACCGCAGGAGCCGAACACGCAGCACATCCACACCGCGATCCTGTCCGGACTGCTCTCGCACATCGGCCTGATGGACCCTGCCAAGCGCGAGTACGGCGGCGCGCGCGGCACCCGCTTCTCGGTCTTCCCCGGCTCGGCGCTGTTCAAGAAGCCGCCGCGGTGGGTGATGGCGGCCGAACTCGTCGAGACGTCCCGCCTGTGGGCGCGGATCGCCGGGCGGATCGAGCCCGAGTGGATCGAGCCGCTGGCCGGGCACCTGATCAAGCGCACCTACAGCGAGCCGCACTGGGAACAGAAGATGGCCGCGGTGATGGCCTACGAGAAGGTCACGCTGTACGGCGTGCCGATCGTGGCCGCGCGCAAGGTCGGCTACGGCAAGGTCGACCCGGAGCTGTCCCGCGAACTGTTCATCCGGCACGCCCTGGTGGAGGGCGACTGGCGTACGCACCACAAGTTCTTCGCGGCCAACCGGCGCCTGCTCGCGGACGTCGAGGAACTCGAACACCGGGCCCGCCGCCGGGACATCATGGTCGACGACGAGACCCTGTTCGACTTCTACGACGAACGCATCCCGGCCGATGTGGTCTCCGGACGGCACTTCGACGCGTGGTGGAAGAAGGCCCACCGGGCCGAGCCGGATCTGCTGAGCTTCGAGAAGTCCATGCTGATCAACGCCAAGGCGGGCGCGATCACCGAGGAGGACTACCCGAACACGTGGGTCGAGGAGGGCTTGGAGCTCAAGCTGACCTATCAGTTCGAGCCCGGCTCGAACGCGGACGGGGTCACCGCGCACATCCCGGTCGCGGTGCTCAACCAGCTCACCGGCGAGGGCTTCGACTGGCAGATCCCGGGCCTGCGCGAGGAATTGGTGACCTCGTACATCCGTGCGCTGCCCAAGGGCATCCGCCGCGGCTTCGTGCCGGCGCCGGACTACGCGCGCGCGATCCTGGCCCGGATCCCGGCTCGCCGGGGATCTTTGGTGGACGTGCTGGAGCGCGAGTTGAGCCGGATGGCCGGCATGCCGGTCAAGCGCGAGACGTGGGACCTGACGAAGGTGCCCGAGCACCTGCGGATGACCTTCCGGGTGCTCGACGACGACCGGCGCACGCTCGCCGAGGGCAAGGACCTGGAGGCGCTCAAGCTCAAGCTGCGCGACCGGATGCGGGCCGCGGTGTCCGAGGCGGCGAGCACGCTGGACATCGAGCGCACGGGCGTCAGCGCCTGGAGCATCGGCGAACTGCCGCGTGTGGTCGAACAGCGACGCGGGCCGCTGGTGGTCAAGGCGTATCCGGCGCTGGTCGACGAGGGCGCGTCCGTGGCGGTCCGGCTGTTCGACAGCGAACCCGAGCAGTCGCGCGCGATGCGGCGCGGAACGCGGCGTCTGGTGCTGCTGAACGTGCAGTCGCCGGTCAAGCAGATCCAGGGCCGGCTGCCCAACATGGCCAAGTTGACGCTCAGCCACAACCCGCACGGCGGCATCGACGCGCTCTTCGAGGACATCCTCGCGTGCGCGGCGGACATGCTGATCCAGGACGCGGGCGGCCCGGTGTGGGACGAGGCCGGCTTCGCGCGGCTGCGTGATCGGGTCAAGGCCGGGCTGCCTCGGCTGACCGAGGACACCGTGGTCAAGGTCGAGCGCGTCCTGGGTGCGTCGCACAACGTGGCCGGGCGGCTGAAGGCCACCCGGAGTCCCGCGCTGGCACCGGCGCTCGCCGACTTGAAGGCGCAGTACACGGCGCTGGTGCACAAGGGCTTCGTGACCGAGGCGGGTTGGCGCCGGCTGCCGGACGTGCATCGCTATCTCCAGGCGATGGAGCGCCGGTTGCAGCGTCTGGAGGCGGACCCGGTCCGAGATCGCGAGCGCATGTTGAAGGTCCATCAGATCCAGGCGGCCTACCGGGACCTGATGGACCGTCAAACCAAGGGCGGACCGATCCCGGCGGAGGTCGCGGCGGTGCGCTGGCAGATCGAGGAACTGCGGGTGAGCTACTTCGCCCAGTCGCTCGGCACACCGCAGCCGGTGTCCGACAAGCGGATCCTGAAGACGATCGAGGAATTGGGCCAGTAGGCCGGGGGCGGCGCGTCGAGCACCGCCCCTTCGGGCTCAGATCCCGTCGTTGCGGAACAGGTCGTGGTCGGTCAACAGCTTCTCCAGGCGCGCCTGGTCGACCCGGCTGACCACGGCCTCGCTCTCCTGGCGGTCGCGGACCACCTTGGCGATGGTGATGCTCGACGTCACGACGTAGAGCACGCCGAGGCCGAGGAAGGCCCGGATCCAGCGGTCCACCGGGAGGTAGACGATCCCGATCAGGACCGCGCTCACGGATACGCCGAAGGACAGCGCGGCCTGAACGAAGAAGCCCTGGGTGTTGTTGGTACGCAGCGGCGTTGTCATGGCAACAGTGTTGGGCCGACCGGGTGTTGCGCGCATGAGTAGGTGTACTCAAGTGGGACGGCCCCCGGCGGAAGGCCGGGGGCCGTACAGGTCGGCGATGTGGATGTCGGTCGGTGCTACGTCCAGCGCTTGGTGCCGTTGGTGCTGTTGGCGCACACCAGCGGTTCACCCTTGTTGTTCACCGCCGTGGCGCCGAGCTGCGAACAGAACTGGCCTCTGACCTTCACGCCCGCATCAGCCGGCGGCGGATCGGCCTTGGGCGGGTCTGCCTTCGGCGGGTCCACCTTGGGCGGATCGGCCTTCGGTGGATCGGCCTTCGGCACGTTCGCTTCGTCCTGCGCCGGTGCCGCCGGTGGCGGTTCGGCGGGAGCCGTGGTCGCGGGCGGCGGCGCTGTGCTGCTCACCGGCGGCGCGCTCGTCGGCGCCGCCGTGGTGGCGGCGGGCGCGGGCGTCGTTGCCGCACCCGAGGGGACCGGCGTCGACGTCGAGGCCGGCGTCACCTTGTCCTTTCCGGAGTCGTCCTTCCCATCGGACACCGCGTTCGCGAAGGCGACCAGGAAGACCACGCCCGCGACGATCGCGACGCCGATCTTCAGCGGGCGCTGCCAGTCGGTGTACTTCCACATCAGGAAGATGCCCACCGGCGCGAACACGACGAGCAGGACGACGATCCACAAGGTGCGTTGGTACCAGGGACGTTGTGGCTGAGGTTGCGGCGGAAACCCAGGCGGTGGCGAAGCGGACGAACCGTCTCCCCAACCCGGGCCCCCACCCGTTCCATATGACATGCCGCGAATACTGACAGCAACCAACCGAACTATCCGGCGCGTGACCGAATCGAGATTCACCGCCAACCGGCTTGTCCGATCTTGGCCGAAAGATGCTGCGCGAGCCGCCCGGAAGGCGACTCGCGCAGCAGGGTTTTCGCAGGTCGACGCAGGATCAGGCGGCGATGGTGTGCTTGGCGTTGGCCGGCTCCAGGGCCAGTTCCAGCACCTCGCGCACGTCGGCGACCGCGTGCACGGTGAGTCGGCTCAGGATCTCCTCGGGCACGTCGTCCAGGTCGGCCTCGTTGCGCTTGGGGATCAGCACGGTGGTCACACCTGCCCGCTCCGCGGCGAGCAGCTTCTGCTTCACGCCGCCGATCGGCAGTACCCGGCCGGTGAGCGAGACCTCACCGGTCATTGCCACGTCCGAGCGGACCGGCCGCCCGGTGAGCAGCGACACCAGCGCGGTGGTCATCGTGACACCGGCGCTCGGGCCGTCCTTGGGGACCGCGCCGGCCGGGACGTGGATGTGCACGCCTCGGTCCTTGAGGTCGCCCACCGGTACCTCCAGCTCCGCCCCGCGCGAGCGCAGGTAGGACAGCGCGATCTGCGCCGACTCCTTCATCACGTCGCCGAGTTGGCCGGTCAGGGTCAGTCCCGTACCGCCCGTCTCGGCGTCCGCGAGCGACGCCTCGATGTAGAGCACGTCGCCACCCGCGCCGGTGACCGCGAGCCCGGTGGCCACACCCGGCACCGCGGTGCGCTGCTCGGCCTTGCTCAGCAGCGACTCCGGGGTGTGCCGGGGCCGCCCGAGGTAGTCGCGCAGGTCGCCGGCGTCCACCGTGATCGGCAGCGGGTGCGCGTCGGCGTCCAGCGCCTGTCGGGCCGCGACCTTGCGCAGCACGCGGGCGATCGAGCGCTCCAGGGTGCGCACGCCCGCCTCCCGGGTGTACTCGCCCGCCAGCAGCCGCAGCGCGTCTTCGGTGAAGGACACCTCGGTGTCGTCCAGACCCGCCTTGTCCAACTGACGCTTGATCAGGTGGTCCCGGGCGATGACGACCTTCTCGTCCTCGGTGTAGCCATCGAGCCGGACCAGTTCCATCCGGTCGAGCAGCGGCTCGGGGATGGTCTCCAGGACGTTGGCCGTGGCCAGGAACACCACGTCGGAGAGGTCGAGTTCGACCTCGAGGTAGTGGTCGCGGAAGGTGTGGTTCTGGGCCGGGTCGAGCACCTCCAGCAGGGCCGCGGTCGGGTCGCCGCGGTAGTCCGAGCCGACCTTGTCGATCTCGTCGAGCAGGACGACGGGGTTCATGCTGCCCGCCTCCTTGATCGCCCGGACGATGCGACCGGGCAGGGCGCCGACGTAGGTGCGCCGGTGGCCGCGGATCTCGGCCTCGTCGCGCACGCCGCCGAGCGCGACCCGGACGAACGAGCGACCCATCGCGCGGGCCACCGACTCGCCCAGCGAGGTCTTGCCGACACCGGGCGGGCCGACCAGGGCCAGTACCGCGCCGGACCGCCGGCCGCCGACCACGCCCAGCCCGCGCTCCTCGCGGCGCTTGCGCACCGCGAGGTATTCGACGATGCGCTCCTTGACGTCCACCAGGCCGGAGTGGTCCGCGTCCAGGATCGCGCGCGCCTCGGCGATGTCGTACGCGTCCTCGCTGCGCTCGTTCCACGGCATTTCCAGCACGGTGTCCAGCCAGGTGCGGATCCAGCCGCCCTCGGGCGACGCGTCGGAGGCGTGCTCCAGCTTGTCGACCTCCTTGAGCGCGGCGGCCAGCACCTTCTCCGGCAGGTTCGCCGCCTCGACCCGGGCGCGGTAGTCCTCCTCCTCGCTGTCCGGGGTGCCGTTGAGCTCGTTGAGCTCCTTGCGCACCGCGGCGAGCTGCTGCTTGAGCAGGAATTCGCGCTGCTGCTTGTCCATGCCCTCCTGGACGTCCTTGCGGATCGTCTCGGCCACGTCCAGCTCGGCGAGGTGGTCCCGGGTCCAGCCGACGACCTTGGTCAGCCGCTCCTGGACGTCGACAGTCTGCAGGACCTCGATCTTTTGCTGAAGCGTCAGGTACGGGGCGTAGCCGGAGTTGTCCGCCAGGTCGCTCGGGTCCTCCAGCGCCTGTACGTGGTCGACCACCTGCCACGCGCCGCGCTTGCCCAGCACGGTGGTGACCAGGGCCTTGTACTCGCGGGCCAGCTCGTGGGTGTGCTCGTCCGCCTCGACGTCCGTCACCCGGGTCGCCTCGACCCACAGCGCCGCGCCGGGACCGGTGGTTCCGGTGCCGATCCGCACCCGGCTCTCGCCGCGCACCACCACGACCGACTCACCCCCGGGCAGCCGACCGACCTGCTCGATCACCCCGAGCGTGCCCACCGCCGGGTATTGCCCGTCGTCACGCGGAACAAGCAGCACCCGCGCCTTGCTCTCACTACGGATGCCGGGTCCGGCGGACCGCCCCGCGGCGGCCCGCGCGGCATCCACGGCGGCACGGGTCTCCGCGTCGTCGAGTTCGAGCGGGACCACCATGCCGGGGAGGACGACCACGTCGTCCAGCGGAAGAACCGGCAGGGTCAGTGTCCCGATGGTCTCGCTCATGTCATGCCCCTCAGGTAGCCACAGTCGAAAAAGTTGCGCTGCACTGACTCAAGAAACAAGAGCCCCTCTTTGTTCCCCCACCCTTCCGATCCCTGTTCGCCCACAGCGAAGCGCTTCGGCCGGCAGGCGGGGGCGGGGGTCGGACGTCGGGGGCGGCAGGTCGGGGGCCGGGAGATCGGGGGCAGGACGTCGGCAGGTCGGGGGGCGACGGGCTCGTGATGTCGAGGACGGGGTGACGTTGAGGGCGGGATACCGCCAGACCCGGGGCGGCGGGGGCGGTTGTACTGGGACTCCCCGTTGTCGGGGATCCCCTCCCCCGCCCTGCCGAAAGGGACGTCATGTCCGTCATTGCCGGAGCCGACTCGCACACCGCCGACGCACCCGGATCGGACGCGGGGCAGCCGCGCCGGTACTGGCCGGGCGTGGTGTGTCTGTCGGTCGGGATCTTCGCGATCGTGACGAGCGAGATTCTGCCGATCGGGTTGTTGACGCCGATCGGGGACGACTTCGGCGTCTCGGACGGCACTGCCGGGTGGTTGATGGTCGTACCGGGCCTGTTGGCGGCGGTCTGCGCGCCGGTGGTGACGGTGTGCACCGGGCGGCTGGATCGGCGCACGATGTTGGTCGCGCTGATCGTGTTGTTGGCGGCGGCGAACTTCCTCGCGGCCGTCGCGCCCGCGTTCTGGGTGGTGTTGGTGGCGCGGGCGCTGGTGGGGGTCACCATCGGCGGGTTCTGGTCGATCGGGGCCGGACTGGCGCCTCGGTTGGTGCGTGCGCAGCGGGTGGGTACGGCAACCGCCGTGATTTTCGCGGCCGTTCCGGCCGGCTCCGTGCTGGGTCTGCCCGCCGGTACACAGCTCGGCGAACACATCGGCTGGCGCGCCTCGTTCGTGGTCATGGGCGTGCTCGCGCTGGGCGTGGCGATCGCGCTCGCCGTGCTGTTGCCGCCGCTGCCCGCGCTCGAGGTCACCCGGGCCCGGGTGTTGCGCGATCTGCTGCGCGGCACCGGCATCCGGATCGGCCTCGCCGCGACCTGCCTGATCGTGATCGCGCACTTCGGCGCCTACACGTACGTGACGCCGTTCCTGGAGCAGGTCACCCGGGTGGACCGGGGGCTGATCGGCGTCTACCTGTTGACCTTCGGCGTGGCCGGCATCGTCGGCAACTTCGTCGCGGGCGTGACGATGGTCCGCAACCTGCGCGCGACGTTCCTCACGTGCGCGGCGCTGATCGCCGTCGCCACGCTGCTGTTCCCCCTCCTCGGCCGCCGGGGCGCGGGCGCGATCGGCCTGCTCGTGGTGTGGGGCCTGGCGTACGGCGCCATCCCGGCCTGCTCGCAGACCTGGTTCGCCCGCTCCGCGCCGCACGCCCAGGAGGCCGCCACGGTCGTGTTCACGTCGTCGTTCCAGCTCACCCTGGCAACCGGCGCGCTCGCCGGCGGCGCCGTCGTCGACGCCTCCTCCCCCTCGACGGTCATGGTGTGCGCCGGTGCCGTGGCCCTGGCCACGATCGCCGTCCTGACCGCCCTCGGCGGCCCGGACGAGGCGTCCCCGACGGCTACGGACGCGAAGCGCGCTTGAACGATTCCCCCTCGGCACCGGCAACCCCCGGGCCGGGTCCGGGTGACGACTCGGGAAGAGAAGTGCGGATCCGGGCTTGACCTGAAGTTAACTTCAACTTCTAACGTCTTCACCAGGCGCTCGGACGGCAACGATTCCGGGCCCGCACAGGACTCGTTCGCACTTCTCTTCATCTCCTTGGGGGATCCCATGAGCACCGACACGCAGACCACCACCACTCCGAAGACCTTCCGGCTGGCCGTCATCGTCGGGAGCACCCGCGAGGGTCGCTTCGCTCCGGTCGTGTCCACCTGGTTCGCCGGCAAGGCCGAGCAGCACGGGGACTTCGAGGTGGACATCATCGACCTGGCGCACGACCGGCTGCCGGACGTGTGGGCCCCGATGGGCAGCGAACCCGCCGCCGTGGTCACCGCGGTCGGTGCCCGGCTCGACGCCGCCGACGCGTTCGTGGTGGTCACGCCCGAGTACAACCACAGCTTCCCGGCCGGGTTGAAGAACATGATCGACCTGTTCCGCGGCGAGTGGCAGGGCAAGCCGGTCGGCTTCGTGTCCTACGGCGGCATCTCCGGCGGCCTGCGCGCCGTCGAGCAACTGCGCCTGGTCTTCGCGGAGCAGCACATGGTCACCACCCGGGACGGGCTGGCGTTCCCGATGGCCTGGGAGAAGTTCGACGCGGACGGGCAGCCGGTCGACGTCGCGGGCACCGACGCCGCGGCCAAGGTGATGCTCGATCAGCTCGCGTGGTGGACCGACGCCTCCCGGTCGATGCGCGCGCGCCGCCCGTACGGCGTCTGAGAACCGTCCGGGAAGCCGCCGCCATTCCTCCGCCGAACGCCAGGAGCCCGTGATGGCAACGACCACCGCCCCGACCGCGAGTGCGCCCGCGGCCGACGTCCCCACCCCTTCCCGAAGCATCGCGGCGATCGCCCTCGTGGTCGTCCTCGGCTCGGTGATGTCCGTACTCGATGTCACCGTCGTCAACGTCGCGCTCAACCACCTCGCGCAGGACTTCGACGCCCCGCTCGCCACCATCCAATGGGTGGCGACGGGATACACACTGGCCCTGGCCACGGTCATCCCGGTGGCCGCGTGGGCGATGGGCCGGTTCGGCACCAAACGCCTGTACATGTTCTCGATCGGCACCTTCGCGGCCGGATCCGTGCTGGCCGGACTGGCCTGGTCGGCCGAATCGCTGATCGCCTTCCGGGTCCTCCAGGGGCTCGGCGGCGGCCTGATCATGCCGGTCGGGATGACCATCCTGGCCCGGGCCTCGGATCCCGCCCGGATGGGCCGCACGATGGCCATCCTGGGCATCCCGGTCCTGATCGGCCCGCTCGCCGGCCCGATCCTGGGCGGCTGGCTCGTGGACGACGTGTCCTGGCGCTGGATCTTCTTCATCAACGTGCCGATCGGCGCGATCGCCCTGGGGCTGGCCGCCAGGGTCTTCCCGCGGGACACCCCGCAGCCGACCAAACCGCTGGACGTGCCCGGGCTGCTGATGCTCTCCCCCGGTCTGGCGCTACTCATCTACGGCCTGGCCACCGGCGGCGACAAGGGCGACTTCGGCTCCACCGGGGCGCTGGTGCCCGCCGTGCTCGGCGCGCTCCTGGTGGTCGGCTTCGTGGTCCGGGCCCTGCGGATCGAACACGCGCTGATCGACCTGCGATTGTTCCGCAGCCGCCCGTTCGTGGCCGCCGCGGGCACCATGGTGCTGTTCGTCTGCGCGTACTTCGGCTCGATGATGCTGGCCCCGCTGTACTACCAACTGGTGCGCGGCGAGAGCGCCACCGCCTCCGGCCTGCTGGGCGCACCGCAGGCGCTGGCCACCGCGCTGTCGATGCAGGTCGCCAGCAGGCTCAGCGACCGGGTCGCGCCGGGACGGATCGTGCTGGTCGGGATCGTGGTCGCCGCCTCCGGGTTCCTCGCCTTCACCACGCAGGTCGCCGCGGACACCCCCTACTGGGTGCTGATGTCCTGCCTGTCGGTGATGGGCGTCGGGGTGGGCATGACGCTGATGCCGACCACCGCCTCCGCGCTGCGCGCCATGTCGCACGAGCAGGTCGCGGTCGCCGGTACCACCTTGACCATCATCCAGCAGGTCTCGGCCGCGGTCGGCGGGGCGCTGATGTCGGTGCTGCTGGCCGGCGCGATGCGGGACGGCCTGCCGGCCGGGCAGGGGGCCGGTGGGCTCGGCGAGTTGCACTCGTTGTCGCCGGCGGTGGTCACCGAGATCGGGCCGCGGTTGGCGGACGCCTTCCAGGGGACGTACTGGTGGGCCGTGAGCTTCATGGCACTGGCGTTCCTGCCGGCGCTGCTGATGAGCCGGCGCACACCCGCGGCGCACGTCGAGGCGAGGTAGGTCCGCCGCTTCGCCGGCCGCCGACGCACCATGGGCCCCTGCCGGGGCGGGACATCATCGAACGCCGGACGGGCTGCGACCAGCCCGTCCGGCGTTCGATGGCGTCCGGCCTACACCTCGTCGTCGCGTCGTTTCGTCATCGTGTCCGGGCCCTTGAAGGTGCCTTCCCTGGTGCCGTCCCGTTCGGCCTTCCACTCGGCGGAGGCCGGGTCGCCGGAGACCTCGTCCGCCGCGGGCGACCCCGCCTCCGGGACCTCCGCCTCGCGGACCATGCCGACGATCCGACGGCCCGTCAGGCCGAGGCTGACCAGGCTCAGTCCGTCGAAGAGCAGGGCCAGCGAGATGAACGTACCGATCGCGTAGCGGCTGCTGCTCGGCCATTCGGCCAGCACCAGCAGGCCCAGGACCAGGTCGACCACGCCGACCAGGACGGTCCAGATCATCTTGGCGGACATGCTCGCGACGCCGCCCACGATCCGGAACATGCCCGCGCCCAGCAACAACAGGGCCACGAACAGGGTGAGCGCCTCGGCCGCCACCTCGGGCCGGCGCAACAACACCACGCCCGCCGCGATGTTGAGCGCGGAGACCGCGACCACGAGCCAGAACGCGTTCTCCTTGCGCGCCTGGATGGCCTGGACGAACCCGACCACGCCGCCGATCAGCAGCAACCAGCCGAACAACACCATCGTGGTCAGCGTGGCCACGCCCGTGTAGACCAGACCGACGATCCCGCCGAGCACCAACACCGTGCCGAGCACGACCAGCAGGCCGAACCCGAATCCCTTGCCGCTGCGCCGATGCCGCCCCGCGCCGGACTCGGCGGTCGGTCCCGTGACGCCGTTCGTGCTGTCCATGGGTGCCGCTCCTCGGATCTGCCACGCCCGCAAAGTCGCGTGCGTGTTACGCCTTCCCATTGGAAAGCGACATATCCGCACGATCAGCTATCCGCATGACCGAGAGCGGCGAACGAGGTCAGCGCCGCGTTCCCGGCGGCAACGACGGCGGCAGCGCGGACCGCACCGGGGACAGCGCGGGTGCGAGCGCCGGCCGCGCCGCGGGCATCGGCGTCGCCGCCGACACCGCGACACCGCGCACCGCCGGGCCCGGACGATCGGCCAGACCCAAAAAGTGCCGGCGCAGGCGGTACTTCTCCACCCGCCCGTTCGGCGTCCGCGGCATGCGCGCGACGATCCGCACGTGCTCCGGCCGCATGTACGCGGGCAACGACTGCGCGCACCACGCGCGTAGCTCGTCCGGGTCGAGCGGACGACCCGGCTCGGGCTCGGCGTACAGGACCACCTCGTCCTCGTCGTCCCGGTCGGCGGGCACCCCGAACACCGCGCCCACCGCGATGTCGGGATGCTGGTTGACCAGGTCCTCGATGTGGTAGGCCGACACGTTCTCGCCGCGGATCCGGATCCGGTCCACGACCCGGTCGACGAAGTGCAGCAGCCCGTCCTCCTCGTCGAGCACCGCCGCGTCGCCGGTGTGGAACCACAGGTTGCGGGTGGCCTCCGCGATGCTCAGCGGATCGTCCACGTACTCCTGCACCAACAGGCCCGGCAGATGCGGGCGGACCGCGAGGTGGCCGACCACGCCGCGCGGCACCGGACGGTCGTGCTCGTCCAGGATCGCCACCCGGGCGAACGGCAACGGCGCGCCCAGACAACCCTTGCGCACGATCCGCGCCCCGTCGACCACCGGTACGCCCAACCGGGAGCACACCTTCGCGACCGCCGCCGGCGCCAGCCCGCGCCGCAGCGGCGCCGGGGTGACCTCGCTCGGGTCGAGCCCGACCAGGACGGCCGCGATCGGCAGGCCCGTCTCGACCTGCCCGTAGCCGGCCACCACGGTGTCGATCCCGAACCGGCGCGCGAACGCGTGGTGGGTCGGCGGCAGCGGCTGCATCAGCACCGTGCTCAGCGGGTTGTTCCGCTCGCCGCGCCGCTCCGGCGCGCCCGCGAGCCAGCCCACCATCGTCTCGGTCAACACCGCGCCGGTGGCCCCCGCCGAGGCCACGCGCCGCCAGAAGTCGACCGGATGGAACCGGTCCCACAGCGAAACGCCCGCGCCCGCCCACGCGGCCCGGGCCAGTCCCGCGAACGCGCCCTGGACCGAATGCAGCGGCAGGTCCACGTGCACCACGTCCTCCGGCGTGGTGAGCCGGCGCAGCAGCAGCGTGTACGAGGCCAGCCAACGGTGCGCCAGCAGGGCGGCCTTGGGCCGCCCGGTCACCCCTGCGGTGTGCACGATCATCCCGATGTCGCCCGGGTCGATCGTCACCGCCGGCGGCACCGCGCGGGCCAGGAAGTTGGCGTAGGCGATCTCGGGGTAGCCGTGCGGCGGCCTGGGGCCCACCGCGTCGTGCACGGTCAGCCTCGGCAGCCGGTTCAGATGCGGCCGTACCGTCTCCAGCGTGTGCACCAGCGCGCGTTCGGTGACCACCAGCAGCGGCTGGGTGGCCTCCAGTTGCTCGACCAGCAGATCGCCGATCGCGTCCGCGTCCAGCGGGCAGTACACCGCGCCGGCCTTCCAGATGCCGAACATCCACAGCGCGGCGGCGTACGCGCTGCGGCAGTGCACCGCCACCCGGTCGCCGCGCCGGATGCCCGCCCGGGCCAGGTTGCCGGCGATCGTGTCGGTGGCCCGCTTGGCCTCGGCGTAGCTCAGGTCCAGGCCGTGTTCGCCGTAGTGGATGAAGACCCGCATCGGGGTGCGCACCGACCACTTGTCCAGTGCTTCGGTGACCGACTCCCCGTCCGCGGCGAGTTCGGCGGCGAGACCCGCCTCGAGTTCTTCGGCGGTCATGACTGGTACAGCACCCCCTGCGACGCGCGGCATCCCGGAAGGTCCCGGCTGAAGTCCGTGCGGGTAGCTCGATCACACGGGGAGACGAACATATCGCCTGAGTGCATCGCTTGGGGGCCCGGGCGCGGGCTTCCTACCGGTGAGTTCAGCGCCTAGCATCCAGGTGGCCCGGTTGTCGACGGTGCGTCGGTGTCGATGAACAGGGCGTCATGACGACGGACGGAGGCACCGGTTGTGGGAGAGCGGGACGGCGTGAGCGACCGAGAACCGGACGACCCTGCCGGCGGCGGACCGGATGCCGGTGCCGTCGACGCGGCCCAGGTGCGGCGCAGAGTGGCCGAACTGGTCGCGGCACACGATCCGACCACGATGCCCTCGGCCGAGTTCCTGGGCCATCGCTTCGACGCGGGCCTGGCCTGGGTGCACTTCCCGATCGGCTGCGGCGGCCTGGGTGCCTCGCGGGCGTTGCAGCAGGTGCTCGAGAGCGCGTTGACCGCGGCGGGCGCGAAGGCGGCCGGTGGGTACCGCAATCCGATCGGCCTGGGGATGGGCGCGCCCACCATCGTCGCGCACGCGGGCCCGGAGTTGCGGGCCCGGTTGTTGCGCCCGCTGTGGACCGGCGAGGAGATCTGGTGCCAGCTCTTCAGCGAACCCGGCGCGGGCTCGGACCTGGCGGGTCTGGCCACCCGGGCGGTGCGCGAGGGTGACGGCGACTGGATCGTCAACGGTCAGAAGGTGTGGACCTCGCTCGCGCACAAGGCGCGCTGGGCGATGCTGCTCGCCCGGACCGATCCGGACCTGCCCAAGCATCAGGGATTGACCTACTTCTTCCTGGACATGACGTCGCCGGGGGTCGAGGTGCGTCCGCTGCGCCAGGCCACCGGACAGGCCGAGTTCAACGAGGTGTTCCTGACCGACGTGCGGATCCCGGACGCGCACCGGGCGGGCGAGGTGGGCCAGGGCTGGACGGTGTCGAACACGACGCTGATGAACGAGCGGGTGGCCATCGGCGGCGCGGCGGCCCCGCGCGAGGCGGACGCGATCGGCGCGGTCGCGCGGATGTGGCGGGATCGGCCGGAGCTGCGTACGCCCGGGCTGCACGACCGGCTGCTGCGGGCCTGGGTGGAGTGCGAGGTGGCCCGGCTGGGCAACGAGCGCATCCGCCAGCAGTTGGCGGCCGGCGCGCCCGGCCCCGAGGGGTCGGCGGCCAAGATCGCCTACGCCCGGCTGAACCAGGACGTGACCCGGTTGTGGCTGGAGCTGACCGGCGAGGAGGGGCTCGGCTACGACGACTGGGCGATGCGCCGCAGCGAGCTGGGCCAGGCCACGCTCGGTGCGCGCGCGCCGGGTTACTACTACCTGCGGGCCAAGGGCAATTCGATCGAGGGCGGCACGTCCGAGGTGCTGCGCAACGTGATCGCCGACCGGATCCTGGACCTGCCGCGCGAGCCGCGGACGGACACCAGGGTGCCGTGGAAGGAGATGCCCCGGTGAGCGAGTCCGGCATGCCGTCGCTGCTGTACGGCGAGGTCGAGGAGGATCTGCGCGCGACGTTGCGCGAGTTGTTGCGGGATCGCTGCGGGTGGCACGACGTGCTGGCGCGGATCGACACCGACGAGGCGTACGACGACGGGCTGTGGAAGGCGGTCGCGGCCGAGCTGGGCCTGGCCGGGCTGTTGATCCCGGAGGAGTTCGGCGGGGCCGGCGCGGGGCCTCGGGAGGTCGCGGTGGCGCTGGAGGAGCTGGGGCGCGCGGTGGCGCCGGTGCCGTTCCTGGCCAGCGCGGTGCTGGCCGGCTCGGCGCTGCTGGCCTGTCCGGCCGGCGATGCGCGCGACGGCGCGCTGCGCGTGCTCGCGGACGGCACCCGCACCGGCACGCTCGCGGTGACCGCGAGCACCTGGCCGGGGGCCGCCTTCCCGCTGTCGGTGACCGGTGCGCCGGACGGGCCGGGGTTGTCGCTGACCGGTGCGGTGACCGGGGTGTTGGCCGCGGATCGGGCCGAGTTGTTGGTGGTCCCGGTGATCGTGGCCGGCGAGCCGCACCTGGCCCTGGTGGCGGGCGACGCGGCGAACCTGACCCGGCGCGCGGTGACCTCGCTGGACGCGACCCGCCCGGTGGGCGAGTTGACGTTGGATCAGGTGCACGGCCGGGTGCTGGCCGGGCCCGAGCACGCCGAGGCGGCGTTCGGGCACGCGCTGCGGTACGGCGCGGCGCTGCTGGCGTCGGAGCAACTGGGGGTGGCCGAGCAGGCGTTGGCCGAGGCGGTGGCGTACCTGAAGGTGCGGCACCAGTTCGGCCGGCCGATCGGCTCCTTCCAGGCGTTGCGGCACCGCGCGGCCGATCTGTGGTCGGACATCGCCGCCGCCCGGGCCGCGGCGCGCTACGCGGCGGCGTGTCTGGCCGAGGACTCGGCGGACGCGGCGGTGGCCACCGCACTGGCCCAGGCGTACTGCGGCGACGTGGCGGTGCGCGCCGCGGAGGAGTGTGTGCAGATGCACGGCGGGATCGGCTTCACCTGGGAGCACCCGGCGCACCTGTACCTCAAGCGGGCGATGGCGTCCTCGCTGCTGCTGGGCACCTCGGACCGGCATCGGGCCACGTTGGGCACGCTGGTGGACCTGCCGCCCGCGATCTGAACGGGCGTCGACGCGGCTGTGGCCGGCCTCCGTGCGGAGGCCGGCCACAGCCGGGTCACGAGCGCGCTGTGCGAAACGGGCACGCCTAGCTGCGCAACATCAGGATGATCATCACGACCGCGACCGTCATCAGCACGGCCCACACCACCGTGACCAGCCGGAGGCGCTTTCCGTCCCGGGCGGGGGTGTCGGTCGGACCGGGGTCCGCCGGTTGCGGGTTGTCGCTCATGTCCTCGCTGCCCTCCACGGGTGCTGCGCGCGGCGTCCGTCCCGTTCAGGATGACACCGCGCGCGGCCCGTTGAGGAGTCCTCCCCCGAATGTCGCTCAGTGCCCCGCAGGGGTGGCGGGCAGCACCGCCGTGGCGTCCGTGCCCGGCCCGGCGACCGCCGGGGCGGCCTGCGGCGTCTGCTGGGCGGCGATCAGCCGGGCCAGCCAGAACCGCAGATACGTGGACAACGAATAGCGGATGAAGAGGGCGAACCCGAGGAGCGAGACCGGGATCGCCGCGAGACCCAACGTGATCGCGTCGTTCTGGGTCAGGATCAGCGTCGTGCCGTGCGACATGAAGTAGGCGCCGATGCCCATGCCGATCCCGAGCACCATGAGACCGACGCCCAGCCACATCAACTGGGTGTCGAGCATGGTCTTGGGCGCGCGCAGTTTGAGGGCACCGACGTCGGCGGTGAACTGCCGGGTCCGATCCTGAGTGGCCGCCGGGATCGCCGCGTGGCGCGGGGCGAACGCCGGTGGTGGTCCGGCCGTCGGCACCCCCTGCGGAACCGTCGGCGGCTCGCCGCCGGGCCTCGCGGGTGCGGGGTGCCCGTCGGCGTTCACGCTGTTCATACTCATAAAGTGCTCACCTCGTGGGTCGCCGTGAGGTTGGTACGTACCCGACGGCCATGTGCGATCAGCCGCCCAGGTACGCGCTGTGCAGGTCGCCGGCGATCTCGTCCGGGGTGCCGACCTGAAGGATCCGGCCACCGCTCATGACCGCGGCGAGGTCGGCGACGGCCAGGGCCGTGCGCGCGAACTGCTCGACCAGGAGCACGGTGACACCGGTCTCGGCGATCTTGCCGACCACGTCGTACAACTGATCGACGACGAGGGGCGCGAGGCCCATCGAGAGCTCGTCGAGCAGGATGATGGCCGGGTTGGTGGCGATCGCCCGGGCGACGGCCAGCATCTGCTGTTCGCCGCCCGACATCGTGCCCGCGGCCTGCGTCCGGCGCTCCTTGAGGCGGGGGAAGATCGGGAAGACCTTCTCCTCGATCTCCTTGCGGGAGACCCCTCGGTAGGTCGCCATCCACAGGTTCTCGGACACGGTGAGATTGGGGAAGACGCCGCGGCCTTCCGGGATGCTGCACAGGCCGATCCGGGCCAGGTCCACCGGCGCCGCCCCGGTGACGCACCGCCCGGCGAGGTGGATGTCCCCGCCGGTGGGCTCGTGCAGCCCGGTGATCACCTTGAGCATCGTGGTCTTGCCGGCGCCGTTGGGCCCCAGGACCGCCATCACCTTGCCGGTGGGCACCGCGAGGTCCACCTTGTGCAGCACCTCGACCTGCTCGTACGCGGCGCTGATGCCGCGCAGTTCGAGCAGTGGCGGGATGCCGCGCGGGCCGGCCGGCGGCGCGTCGGCCACGTTCAGCGTCATACGGTCTCCTGCAGGACTTCGGCGGCCTCCGCGGCGTCGGCGGTGCCCAGGTATGCCGCCTGTACGGCGGTGTTGGCGCGGATCTCGTCGCACGTACCGTTGGCGATTTTTTTGCCGAAGTCAAGCACGTGCAGTTCGTCGCAGGTGTTCATCACCAGATCCATGTCGTGCTCGACCAGGAGCACCGCGACCCCGTCGTCGGCGATCTCGCGCAACAACTGTCCGAAGCCCCGGGTCTCCTCGTCGTCCTGGCCGGAGGCGGGCTCGTCCAGGAGCAGGATCTTGGGCCGGGACGCCAGCGAACGCGCGAGCTCGACCACGCGGCCCTGTCCGGTGGGCAGTTGGTCGGCGCGTATATGCGCGATCTCGGTCAGGTTCAGGCGGTGCAGCAGGCGCGCGGAGGTGTCCTGCGGGGTCTCCTTGGTGCCCCGGTGCAGCCGGCGGTACTGCGCGGCGGCGACCTGGATGTTCTCCCGGACCGTCAACGAGCCGAACAGCTCCAGGCGTTGGAAGGTACGGGCCATGCCCAGGCGGGCCCGGCGGTAGGGCGCGAGCTTGCTGACGTCGCGCCCGTCCATCCTGACCCGGCCCGACGACGGCGGTTGGAGACCGGTGATCACGTTGAAGATCGTGGTCTTGCCCGCGCCGTTGGGTCCGATCAGGCCGGTGACCTTGCCCTCGTGGGCCCAGATGTTGACGTTGTTCAGGGCGGTGTGGCCGCCGAAGCGGACCGTGACGCCCTCGACCTCAAGCCCCATGACGCGCTCCAGGCAGGGTGGGTGACGGTGTGTCGGCCATCGCGACCGTCGGCAGCGAGGGCATCGCGATCAGCTTGTCCAGGGCCTCGATGTCGGCGGCCGCGAACCGGGCGCCGTTCAGGCCCAGCCCCTCGGGCTGCTCGGACAGGCCCGGCGGCAGCTCCTGTTCGGTGCGCGGTGCCTTGAGCATCAGTTCGGCCTTGACCGCGGCGGGGATGCCGATCACCGCGAGCAGGATCCCGATGACGAAGACCCAGTTCCCGATCACGTCGGTGAACCGCAGTACGACCAGCGCCAGTTGCGCCGCCGCGCTGGCGGCCAGGATGACCGGCCGGCGCAGTGCGGGCTCCCATTCCGGGCGAATCTTGGCGGCGATGAAGCCGTTCGGGTTCTTGCCCAGCGCGATGCCGTTGAGGCCGATCAGGATGGTGGTGAGCTGGGCGTAGTCGGGGAAGAGGTTGGTCATCAGCGGGGTGCCCAGGAAGATGCCCGCGAACAGCGCCGCGCCCGGCGAGGTCAGACCGGCGATCACCATCAGCATCAGCACCGAAAGCCCGGCGGTGAAGTCGAAGTTGACCGGCGACAGGGTGCCCAGCGCGCCGCCCATGATGCCGCCACCGACGCCCGCCATCGCGGCGGACAGGCCGAAGACGGTGAGCGTGGTCAGCTTGTGGTTCATCCCGATCGTCGCGCACGCCGCCGGGCTGTCCTTCATCGCCAGCAGCCTGCGGCCGAACTCGCCGCGCCGGATCCACACCACCACCAGCGAGGACAGCGCGAAGAAGACCGCGCCGAAGATGAAGTAGGCCCGGTCGGAGGAGATGTCGATGCCCGGCCAGTCGAAGCGCTCGAAGTTGAGCGTGCCGCTGTTGAACAGGTCGATCTTCGTGTCGCCCCAGGTGAACGCGGGCAGTTGGAAGATCCAGCGGTCCAGCATGACCGCGAACGCGGCGGTGGCCAGGGCCAGGTAGATCCCGGACAGGCGCAGTGCGGGCAGCGCGACCAGTACGCCGATGCCCGCGCAGATCAGCGCGGCCCACAGCAGGCCCAGCGGGTTGCCGCCGGAGCCCAGGTGCGACACGCAGATCGCGCCGATGCCCGCGAAGCCCAGTTGGGCCAGCGACATCTTCCCGGCGTAGCCGACCAGCGGAATCACCGACAGGCCGATGATCGCGAAGCCCCACATCTTGGTGCTGGCGAACAGGTCGGCGGCACCGAGGGTGTTGGCGGCGACCACCGCGCCCGCGATCACCAGGCCGGCGAAGACGAGCGAGCCGGTCCAGGTCGGGCGGTGCGCGATCTCGCGGGTGCGGGAGGAGGCGTGGCCGCGCAGCCGGGAGGTGGGCAGCAGCAGGATCGCCACGAACAGCACCAGCACGGGCATCGAGTCGGTGAGGCCGGACAGGTAGGGGCCCGCGGTGGGGAACCTGGTCTCGGTGAGGTAGCCCTTGCCGTACTCGGTGACCAACCCGATGATCATCGCGCCGACGAAGGTCCACGGCAGGCTCTTGAGCCGGCCGATCACCGCCGCGGCGTAGGCGTTGACGATCAACAGGGTCAGCGGCAGCGCGGCGAAGGAGAGCTTGGGCGCGATCAGGATGCCGGCGACCGCGGCCAGCATGGTGCCGGTCGCCCAGGCCAGCATGCCGGGCACCTCGGGGCGCGAGCCGTTGAGCACCGCGAGGTTGCGGTCGTCGACGGTGGCGCGCATGGCCACGCCCGCGCGGGTCGAGCGCAGCAACACCCACAGGCCGATCGCCACGATCAGCGCCACGGCCAGGGTGATCAGGTCGTGGTAGGACACGCGCGTGCCGCCGATGTCCACGGACTCGCCGGGGAAGAAGTTGACCACGTTGCGCGGGGTCTGCGGATCCCAGATCCACATCACCGCGGCGAGCAGGCTCAGCAGCACCGCGACGGTGACCATCAGGCGCGTCGTCTCCGACGTGCCCTCCAGCCGTCGCATGATGGCGAAGTGCAGGAAGACCCCGAACGCGGGGGCCAGGATGCCCAGCACCACGACGATGGACAGCCATACCGGCCAGCCCCAGTCGAAGTGCAACTGCCAGTAGGTGAAGGCGGCGAGCGCGCCGGTGACACCGTGGGCGAAGTTGAAGATGCCCGTGGTGGTGTAGGTCAGGGTCAGGCCGCCGGCGGTGATGGCATAGATGCCGCCGGTGACCAGGCCGCTGATGGTGAGGATGATGAACTCGTGCACGCGCCCTCCGTTCGGGCCGGGCCGTGTCGCGGGGCGATCGGTCTCGGAGACTGGTGCGGCACGGCTCCTGACAGGTCGTCAGGGCCGCTGGGCCGCCCTCCCGCCCGGTGCGGGGCGAGAGGGCGACGGGTGTCGCTGGGTCGGACCGACCGGAGTGAGCGGCCGACGGGTGCAGCGGTGGTGCGGGTCGTGCGGTTGCCTGGTGGTGCGGTGTCGCGGGTGGTGCGGTGTCGCTCGGGTGTGCGGGCGACTCAGGCGTTCTCCTCCGGCGGCGCGGCCGGCGGCGGCTCGCCCGAGTCGGCGGGCGGCGGGCTGCCCCCACCGGAAGTCTCCGCGGGTGGCGGCGTACCGGCTCCCGGAGTGGTCGGCGGCGTCGAGGCCGGCGGCGCGCTCGGCGCACCTGGCGCGACCGCCACCACGTTGGCCGGGTCGCAGTTGAAGAACTCGGCCTTGTTCGGCTTGGTCAGCGCGGCGTCGTACTCGAAGCCCTTGGCGGTCGCCTTGACCATGGTGAAGCAGTCGGCGGCGCGCACGTCCTTGGTCTCCACGATCGGACCGGGCGCGAACAGGCCGCCCGCGTCCCAGTTGGCGCGCTTGCCCTTGGCGAGCACGCACTCCGTGGTGAGCTCCGTACCGCACTCCTTGACCGCGCTCGCCCACAGCAGCCAGGAGTTGATCCCGGACATGTGGAAGAACTCCAGGTCCTTGCTCGGCTCGGCCAGGTGCAGGATCTCCAGCGCCTTCTGCACGGCCGGGTTCTTGTCGCCGAGCGACTGCGGCACGAACGTCGGGTAGATGTAGGTGTCGGGGATCTTGGAGTTCTTGGCGGCGGCGAGGGTGTAGCGGTTGTAGGCCGAGGCGTCGCTGACGATGACCTTGGGGTGCCAGTTCATCGCGTCCATCTCGCGGAACATCGACGACGAGTCCACCGCGAGCCACGTGGTGATCAGCATCTCGACCCCGGCGTTCTTCATCTTCTCCAGCGTCGTGCGCCCGGGGGGCGGCATGACGGGGACGTCCTCCTTGTAGACGATCGTGCCGCCGGCCGCCTCCACACCCGCCTTGTAGCGGGCCATCGAGGGCCGCAGCGAGGCCATGTTCTGGCCGAGCAGGCCGACCTTGGCCTTGACCTCGGGGTGCGCGGCGAAGACCGCCTTGTACGCGCCCACGACCGTGGTGGACACCGGCAGGCCGACCGCGAGGTCCTGGAGGTCGGCCTTGGCCGATTCCTCGCCGACCACGTAGGCCGGGAAGGCGCCGAGCTTGCACCCGGTACGCGCCTTGACGCCGTCGTTGTCGAACGGGTTGCCGCCGCCGACCACCATGAAGTCGCTCTGGCAGGCAGCCGTCATCACGGTGCCGACGTTGCTGAGCGCGGCGTCGCGCTGGGTCAGCTTGATCGTGCGGCCGTTGATCCCGCCGAGGCCGTTGCACCACTTGGTGAAGCCGTCGGCCATCTCGAAGAACTCTTTGCCCAGGCCCGGTTGCGCGGGGGCACCGGGGTCGCCGGTCACGCTGACCGAGATCTGCTTCTCGGTGACGCCTCGGTCGGCCTTCTTGGTGAGCGGCTTGCCGTCGCCCTTGCCGCAGACGTCCTTGAGCGTGCCGAAGTCACCGGGCGCGCCGGTACCGACGGGAGCCTTCGGGTTCTGGGATCCCGCGGTGCCGGAGCCCCCCGATCCCGGACCCTTGGCCACCGCGTCGTCACCCGAGCGGCTACAGCCGACCGCCAACAGGAGCGGCACGACCAGCAAGCCGGCCGCCGCTCGGCGGCGCGTCCCACGCCGCCCGGCGGAAGTTGATGCCATCAGCCCTCCCGACACTTCGTTTCCGCGGGCCGGGCCGATGTGCCCGGTGCGCTCTCACGTACTTCTCCTGCGCTGTGCTCGCGTCGTTCTCGTCTTGTGCTTGCCCTGCCCCGGGCTCCGCCTGCGAGGCGTCCCTGCGACTGGATCTGACATGCCATCAGTCAATGGGCCATGAAGCAATGGCCGGGACCTTAACGGGGTGTCCTACAGGGTGCAAGAGTCACCGAACCGGCGAAAACCGCTGGCCGGCAGCCCATGCCCGGCCCTGTGCGAGGTGGGGCGCAGCACTGCACACGTGTCACCGTTCGGCCCCTCGGGATCGGACTTCCCCGGCTTCGTGATGGCACTGTTATGAGGTGCTCGCGATCCGCCGCACACGGCATGTGAAGGCGCCCGGGAGGCGAGAAGGCGACACGGCGACACCCGTTCTCCATAAAGCGACAAGGAGTCAGTGAACCGATGTACACGATCGATCCGACCACCGACGCACACGAGATCGAACGCGTCCCGGCGGCGGACGGCGAACTCGTCCTGCGGCAAGTGGGCGAGCACTACGAGATCATCAGCAACGGCTGCTTCCTGATGGACACGCGCGCGGGCGCGTCGGAGCGGCTGCTGGTACGCACGGCGTTGGACGCGCTGGAGGGGGTCGACGCGCGCGGCGCGCTCGCCACTCCCGAGGCACCCGACGCACCCGAGACGCTCGGCGTCGCCGGAGGGCTGCGAATCCTGGTCGGCGGACTGGGTGTCGGCTTCACCCTGCGCGAGGCACTGACCGATCCCCGGGTCGGGCAGGTGACCGTGGTCGAACGTGAACCCGCCGTGGTGCGGTGGGGTCGAGGGCCGCTCGCCCCCTTCTCGGGGCACGCGCTGGCGGATTCGCGGGTGAGGGTGATCACATCGGATCTGGTGGCCTGGGTGCGCTCCCCTTCCATCGCGCCCGCCGACGGGGTGTCGGAGCGGGCGGACCGCGAGGCGGCGGCCCGGTCGGGCAAGGGGTCGGACGAGCGCCCCCACGTGTCGCGCGAGGGGTCGGACGAGCGCTTTCACGCGTTGTGCCTGGACATCGACAACGGGCCGGATTGGACGGTCACCGACGGCAACGCGTCGCTGTACGACGACGCGGGACTGGCCGCGCTGCGGGCCAGGTTGTTGCCGGGCGGAGTGCTGACGGTGTGGAGCGCGACCGCGAGTCCGGCCTTCGCGGACCGACTGCGGGCCCGGTTCGCACAGGTGACCGTGCATCAGGTGCCGGTGCCGCGCGGGGAACCGGACGTGGTGTTCGTGGCGCGGGGGTAGCCGGCCGGCCGGCGGCACGGGTCGGCCGCGACCGGGACTCGGGCGCTTCGTACGCACCGACCCGGGCGCCCGGTCGGGTCGACCCCGGGCGCCCGGTTCGGACCTCCCGAACAGGTGGTTCGTTGCGCGGAAGATGTAACTGACGCGACGTCAGAGAAACTTGCGTGTGTCATCCAACTGCTGTCAGCATGCGATCGACGGCTGGTGAAAGGGTGGACATGCACGACGACGAGGCGGATTCGCCCGCTCTGCACGATTCGGGGGAACTGCGCGATCGCAGCGAGATCCGGGACGTGGCGCAGACCTACGCACACGGCGCGGATCGCCGCAAGCCCGACCTCGTCGCCTCGATGTTCACCCCCGAGGGCCGCCTGGTGATCCACCGCGACCCCGGATCCACCGAGCCGCCGGCGGTACGCACCGGCCGGGCCGAGATCGCCAAGGCGCTGACGAGCCTGGACCGATACCTGGCCACCACCCACCTGATCGCCAATCAGCTCGTCGCCTTCGAGCCGGGCGGCGATCGGGCGAACGCCGAGACGTACTGCATGGCGCACCACATCTACGAGTCGTGCGGAGTACGCCGCGACCGGGTGATGTCGATCCGCTACCTCGACACGTTCGCGCGCACCGACGAGGGCTGGCGCATCGAGACCCGCACGCTGCACTGCGACTGGGTCGAGGACCGGCCGCTGACGGCATGAGCACGGGCACCAAGGGGGCCGCGCGCACACCGACCAAGCGCCACGGCCCGACGATGATCCTGGTCGCCCTGTCCTTCGCCGCGACCACGATGGCGGTCATGCAGACCGTGGTCTCGCCGATCCTGCCGCAACTACAGAACCGTCTCGGCGTCTCCAGCTCGGCCATCGCGTGGGTGCTCACCGGCAACCTGCTCGCCGCCGCGGTGGCCACCCCGCTGCTGGGCAGGCTCGGAGACCTGCGCGGTCGTAAACGTTTCCTGCTGCTCGCGCTCGCGGCGGTCGCGGTCGGCTCGGTGCTGGCCGCGTGCACCACGTCCTACGTGATGCTGATCGCCGGCCGGGTGCTCCAGGGCATGGGCGGCGGCGTGGTCCCCCTCGCGCTGAGCGTGGTGCGCGACGAGTTCCCCAAGGAGCGCTCGGCGGGCAGCATCGCCACCATCGGCGCCACGATCAGCGTCGGCGCCACGTTCGGCTCGGTGATGACCGGCCTGATCGCCGACCGCTGGGACTACCACCTGCTGTTCTGGCTCTCCGCGCTGGTGGCGGCGCTGTCCATGCTGATGGTGTGGCGGGTGGTGCCGGACACCGCCGAACGGCGCCAGGGGCACGTCGACCTGATCGGCGCGCTGACCCTGTCCGCGTGGCTGGCCGCGCTGCTGGCCGCGGTGAGCATGGGCAGCCGGTCCGGATGGGGCGATCCGCTGGTGCTCGGCGGGCTGATCCTGGCCGCGCTGATGTTCGCCGCGTGGATCGCCTGGGCGCTGCACCACCCCGAACCCCTGGTCGACCTGCGGGTGATGGCCCGCCGGCCGGTACTGCTGGCCAACCTGTCCGGGGTATTCACCGGCATGGCGATGTACGGCTCCTCGCTGCTGTTCCCGCCGTTCATCCAGGCGCCGTCCGCGCTCGGCTACGGCTTCGGCAAGTCGGTGCTGATCGCGGGCCTGATCATGCTCCCGGGCACGATCGGCAACCTGGTGGCGGCGCCGGTGGCGGCCCGGATGACCAATCGGTACGGCCCCAAGCCCGCCCTGGTGCTCGGACCGCTGCTCAGCGGCGCGGCGTTCGCCCTGCTGCTGCCGCTGCACGGGCACTGGTGGGCGTTCTCGATGGTCGGCGTGCTGTTCGGCTTCGGCCTCGGGCTCGCGTTCTCCGCGATGCCCGCGCTGATCAACGACAACGTGCCCGCGGACATGACCGGCGTGGCCAACGGGATGAACGCGGTGCTGCGCACGGTGGGCGGGGCGACCGGTACGGCCGTGCTGGGCGCGATCCTGAGCGCGACCCTGGTCGACTCGGGCACCGCGCGGGCGGCGGGCGTGGCCCAGGCACCGGAGCTGACCGGCTACCTGATCTGCTTCGGCATGCTGGGCACCGGCTGCCTGCTCGCGGCGCTGCTCGCGTGGTCGATCCCGGCCACGCACCGAACCGGGCGGCCGGTTCGGGTGGTTCCCGAGCCCGACCGTGTGCGGGCCGCCCGATAGGGAACACTGCCCGGATGATCGACAACGAACGGGACACGGCCCTGGCCGAGGCCATCGCGCTGCGCGAGGCGGGCTCGGTGGAGGAGGCGCGGGCGCGGCTGGTGCCGCTGGTCGAGCGGTATCCGGGCGACGCGCAGGTCGCCTATCAGGCAGCCTGGGCACACGACGTGCTCGGCCTGGAACGCGAGGCCGTGCCGTTCTACGAATGGGCCCTGATCGGGGACGGGCTGCCGGCCGAGGACCGCCTGGGCGCGTTCCTGGGCCTGGGCAGCACATACCGCGCGTTCGGCGCGCACGACAAGGCGGTGGCGATCCTGCAACGAGGTCTCACCGAATTCCCCGACGACCCGGGCCTGACCACGTTCCTGGCCATGGCGCTCTACAACGCCGGTGACCCCAAAACCGCGGTCGAATCCCTCCTCCACGTCATCGCCACCACCAGCACCCACCCCCACCTGACCCCCTACCGCAAAGCCCTGACCCTCTACGCAACCGACCTGGACGCCACCCACCCCTGAACAACCCGCCGCCCCAAGCCAACTCCCCCGCAACCCGTCCGGCGCTCGAGGACAAAGCGAGGTCGGGCCCACCCCAGCCCGCCGACCCACCGAGCCAACCCCCGCCAGCCCGTCCGGCGCTTGAGGACAAAGCCGGACCAGGCCCACCTCGGCCCGTCGACCGAAACCGACCCCCTCAGCCCGTCCGGCGCTTGAGGACAACGCCGAACCAGGCCCACCTCGGCCCGTCGACCGAAACCGACCCCCTCAGCCCGTCCGGCGCTTGAGGACAAAGCGGGACCGGGCCCACCCCAGCCCGCCGACCCACCGAGCCAACCCCCGCCAGCCCGTCCGGCGTTTGAGGACAAGGCGGGACCAGGCCGATTCCAGCCCGTCCGGCGCTCGAGGACAACAGCGTCAACAACCCACCAACGCCGACAACGTCGCAGAGCCACCCGGATCCCCAGCGGTAGCCGAAGGCACAAGGACGACCTCGTCCACCCCCGCCGCCCGATACGCCGCGATCCGCGAGCGCGCGTGCGCCACCGACCCCACCAACCCCACCACCGACACCGCCGCCTCCGGAATCGCCGCCAGCAATTCCCGCGGATGCGGCCCCGTCCGCGCGTACGCGACCAACTCCCCGAAGCCCGCACGCGCGAACATCTCGCCATACCCGGGTGCGGCCAGATACCCCACCAGCCCGCGCCGCAGTTGCTCCGCCCCCTCGACCGCGCCCGCCCCCACCGCCGCGCACACCCACGCGGCGACCCGAGGCCGAGGCCGCCCGGCCTCCTTCGCCGCTCGCGACAGGGAGACGATCAGCTCCACCGCGGTCTCCGGCGCGACCAGGTTCAACACCAGCCGATCCGCGTACCGCGCCGCCGTCCGGATCGCCGCCGGCCCGAACGCGGCCACGGTCAGCCCCGACCCGCCCGGTGCCGGCAACCGCAGCCGGTAGCCCTCGGAACGGACCACCTCCCCGTGCCCATCCGACCGAGCCCCGTCCAGCAACTCCCTCGTCTGCCGCGCCGATTCGGCCAGCGCGACGCCCGCACGGGCCCGCGAGCGCCCATGCCATCCCTCCACCACGACCGTCGAGGAGGTGCCCAGCGCCACCGTCACCCGCCGCCCGGTCAGTGCCCGAACCGAGGCCGCCCCCATCGCGATCGTCGCCGGATCACGCACGGTCACCGCCAACGGCCCCACGGTCAGCGGGATCCGCTCGGTGCCCCCGGCCACCGCGGTGGCCAGCGCGAACGCGTCATAGGTGGCCATCTCGCCGATCCACAGTTCGGCGTAGCCGAGTTCGTCCGCCAGCCGCGCCGTCGTCAGCGCCTCCTCCGCCGGCCGGTCCTGCCACAACCCGAGCGAGACCGACAGCCTCGACCCGCGGGATCGCACGTCCTCGCTCACGGCATCCTCTCCAACACCACTGCCGTCCCCAGTCCCGCCGCCCCACTCACCGCGGCCACGCCGAACCGACCTCCCGAGCGCGCGAGTTCGTTCGCACACGCACCGGTCAGGATCGCCCCGGTGGCACCGAACGCGTGTCCCATCGCGATCGTGCCGCCATTCACGTTGAACCGGTCGTCACCGAAGCCCAGTTCGCGCCGGATCTTCAGACACAGCGCGGCGAACGCCTCGGCGAACTCGACCACGTCCACATCCCCCGGTCCGATCCCGGCCCGGGCCAGCGCCTTCCCGACGGCCCGCTGACCGGCCGTCAACATCCGGACCGGATCCACACCCGCCGAGGCCGAGGACACCACCCGCGCCACCGGTGACAATCCCAGCCGCTCGGCCCAGCCGAGCGTGCCCAGCAGCAGTACGCACGCCCCGTCGGCCACCGACGGCGAGGTTCCCCGAGTGTGCAGGTGTCGGACCTCGCGCAGATGCGGCAGATGCCGAAGCGCGAGCGCGTCCTGACCACTCGCGCCCAACTCGGCGAACGCCGGTTCCAGTTCCGCGAGTTCCTCCACACGCGTGCCGGGACGCACGTGTTCGTCGTGCGCCAACCCGCCCGGCAGCGCCGCCACCGCGTCGGCGAACCGGCCCTGGGCCCAGGCCCACGCGGCGCGTTCCTGGGTGTGCGCCCCGTACGCGTCCAACTCGGCCCGGTCGTACCCCTCCTCGGTCGCCACCACGTCCGCCGCGATGCCCATGTGCACACCGCCCACCCGCTCGATCACCGCCGCGTCGGTCCACAGCGGCCCCCGATCCGCGAACATCGGTACCCGGGATGAGGATTCGACCCCGCCCGCGATCACCAGGTCGGCCTGTCCGGCCCGGACCAGCGCCGCGGCCGAGGCGACCGCGTCGATCCCGGACGCGCAGAACCGGTTGATCATCTGGCCCGGAACGTTGTCCGGCCAGCCCAGCGTGAGCACGGCCGTACGCGCCGGGTTGGCGCCCTGCTCGTCCACCTGCCCCGCGCAGCCCAGCACCACGTCGTCCACCCGCGCCGGATCCACTCCGGTACGCGCCACCAGCGCCGCCGGCACGTGCTCGACCAGAGCCCGCGCGGGCAGCCCGGCCAGCCCGCCGCGCGGCGAGGCCTTCCCGCGCGGCGTGCGCACCGAGTCGAGGATGTACACATCGCCGCTCACGCGTCCGCCCCCCGGCCCACGACCGTGGTCACGATCGTCGTGAAGGAACCGCCCACGTTGACCGTCAACGCCGTACGCGCGTCCTCGACCTGGATCGGCCCGGCCCGACCGGTCACCTGCCGCGCCGCGTCGAGCACCATCCGCACACCGGTCGCGCCCACCGGATGCCCCAGGCCCAGCAGTCCACCGCCGGGATTGACCGGCAGTCGCCCGCCCGGCCCGAACACCCCGTCGGCAACCAGACGACCCGCCTCACCCGGACCGCACAAACCCAGGTGTTCGAGAGCCACCAGGCCGGTGATAGTGAAGCAGTCGTGCAGTTCGGCCACGTGCACCTCGGTGGCCCCGCGCAACCCGGCCCGCCGGTAGGCGTCCGCAACCGCGCCGGCCAAGTGCGGGAACATCACCGCCTCTTCATCCCGACTCAGCTTGGCGGCCAGGGACAACGTGTCGGTGCGATGCCCGAAGCCGCGTACGCAGGCCAACTCCGCCGGGTCGAGTCCATGTTCGGCGACCCAGGCGGGAGAGGCCAGGACCAGTGCGGCGGCGCCGTCGGTGATCCGGCCGCAGTCGGTACGCCGCAGTCGCCCGGCGACCGGCGGATTGGCCGTGTCGTCGGCGGTGAAGGCCGCAGCCGGGAAGTCCCAGTCCCGAGCCTGCGCGAGCGGGTTGCGCGCGGCGTTCGCGAACGCGCCCGCCGCGAACGCGCCCAGGTGTGCGGGGTCCAGGCCGTATCGGGCGTCGTAGGCGTCGGCTATCTCGGCGAACAGCGCCGGCCACGGGAACCGCGCGTGCGACGCCTCGTGTCCGGCCCACGCGGCCGTGCCCAGATGGGCCGCACCCTCGTCCGCGGGCACATTGCGCATCAGTTCGACGCCGACCACGAGCGCGAGGTCGTAGTACCCCGCCCCGAGATCGGCGCCGGCCGCGAGCACCGCGCAACTCCCGGACGCGCACGCCGCCTCGTGCCGCATGCTCGGCCGGCCCGCCAGCTCCGGTACAGCGGTCACCATCAGGCCGCCCAGGTGCGCCTGCCCGGCGAACAGTTCGCCCGCCAGGTTGCCCACGTGCACGACCTCGATCGCGTCCAAATCCACCTTCGCGTCCGCCGCCGCGGCCAGGGCGACCTCACGCATCGGGTCGACCAGGCCCAGGCCCTCCTTGGTCCAGTTGCGGGCGAAGTCGGTCTGCGCGCCGCCGAGGATGTAGAGGGGGGTCAAGGTCACGAGTCGGCTCCTTCCGGATGGTCCTCCACCGGGAGCCACGGACCAGCCGGGCCCCGATACCGAACCGGCGCCCGCCGCCGACGCCGAACCGGCCCCGAAGTCCACCAAGCGGGTGCGCAGTTCGGCCTTGCGCACCTTGCCGACCGGGTTGCGCGGCAGTTCCTCGACCAGTTCGAGCCGCTCGGGCAGCTTGTACACCGCGATGTGACGTTCCCTCAGGAACGCGCCCAGTTCGGTCAGGGACGGTGCGCGCTCACCCGGCGCGACCACCACGACCGCGCAGGCCCGTTCGCCCATCACCGGGTCGGGCACCGCGACGATCGCGACCTCGGCGACCGCCGGATGCGCGCCCAGATGGTTCTCCACCTCGGCCGCGGAGATGTTCATCCCACCGCGCACCACGATGTCCTTGGCCCGGTCGACGTAGCGCAGCCGGCACGGATCCCCCGACGCGTCGGCCGCGTACGCGAACATGTCCCCGGTCCGAAACCAGCCGTCGTCGTCGAACGCTTCCCGCCGCGCCCGCGGATCGCGCGTGACATACCCGGCGAACACCCCCGGTCCCTGGAGCCGCAACTCCCCCGGTACACCCACCTCGGTGATCTCGACCTCGGTGGCCGGATCCACCAACCGGCTGCGCAGGCCGTGCGAGGCACGGTTGGACCAGGTGTGGTCGGGCGAGCCGAAACGCGGGAAGTAGTGCGCGCGGTCGCGGTGGTCGGGCACGCTGCTCGGATCCGCCGCCAGGCTCGCGCCCTCGTTGGAGCCGAAGTAGTTGATCACCTCGATGCCGAACCGCTCGGCCCAGCCGACCGTCATCTCCTCGGTCAGCGGCGCCGATCCCGAACCCACCACGCGCAGCGACGCGAGAACCCCGTCCGGCAGGGCGTCCTGGCGCAACAGCATCGCCAACAGCGCGGGCGGCACCACCGTGTAGGTGACCCGCTCGGCGGCCAGTTGGCCGAGGAACACGCCCGCGTCGAACGGGTGGTGCTGCACCAGGACGGCACCGGTGATCAACCACGGCAGGAACATCCCGGCGATGCCCGCCATGTTGACCATCGGGAACGGATTGAGCAGCACGTCCGCGCCGGTCAGCGAGGCGGCGTCGACACTGCCCAGCGCCATCGGCGTCCAGTCGTCGGCGCAGCGCGGAACCCCCTTGGGCATGGCCTCGGTTCCCGACGTCCAGCAGATCGTCACACAGTCGCCGGAGTCGCTCTCCAGACCCGCCAGGTAGCGGCCGAGCGGCAGTGTCGAGACCCTGGCGCACGCGGCGTCGAGCGCGGTGACGCCCTCGGGGACGTCGTCGCCGAAGGCCAGTACCGCACGCGTGCCGGAGAGCGGCAGTCCCGCGATCACCCGCGCCGCGGGCCACGAGGCCGCCCGGGTGGCGGTCACGAACACCCGGACGTCGGCCAACCCTGCCAACTCCGTCAGTTCGTACTCGCGGTACTGCACCGGGAACGGCGTCGCGATCGCGCCGAGCCGGGTGATCGCCAGGTAGACGGCGGCGAGTTCGACCGAGTTGGGCAGGAGCACGCCCACCACGGTGTCGCGCACCACCCCGTGATCGAGCAGTACCGCGGCCAACGTATCCACGTAGAAGTCGAGTTCGGACCAGGTCAGCCGCTTGGGCGGACCGTCCATCGACGCGATGCGGTTGGGCGGGTCGACGATCGCGGTGCGGTCCGGGTGTTCGGCCACCCGATCGCGGAACATCCGGTCCCAGGTCGGGCCGCCCCACCACGGCGCGTAGCGCGCGGCCCGCTCGGCGGTGTGCAGTCTCATCCTCGGCCTCCGAGCTGATCGGCGCGCACCCATGTGGCGTGGAAGCCGACCGGCACCCGCACCGGAAGCAGGATCCGGCACACCGGCCCGGCCGCCAGGTCGGCGGCGTGCAGAACCACCACCTCCGAGCGGTTCTCGCGTTCGTCGGTCACGAACGACACCAGGTAGCCGTCGTCCTCGCCGGTGCCCCCGTCGCGCGGGGCGAACGGCGCCTCGGACCCCCAACGCCCGGCACCGAAGCGATGGTCCTGGCGTTCGCCGGTGTGCAGGTCGTAGCGCACGATGCCGTCGAAGAGCAGGGTGTCCTCGCGCGCGATGTGCACGTTGTAGGCGAAACGGTTGCGCCGGCCCACCATGCGCGAGTCGATGGAGGGGAACTCGGTGTTGTCCTCGTCGCGCGGCCCCTCGACGGTGCGTCCGGTGGTCAAGTCGAAGCGGTAGCGCCACAGTTGGGCATCCAGGCGCAGGTAGGCGAGCATCCGGGCGAGCGGGTGGGAGATCCTCGGCTGGTGCTGCGGGTCCTTGACCCGGCACACGTCCAGCACGATCTCGCCGTCCTCCTCCCAGGAATTGACGACGTGGTAGATGTACCCGGGCGCGGCCTCGAACCAGCGCACCCGCGAACCGTCGCCGTATCGGGGCAGGACCGCGAACCGGGACGGCAACGATCGCTCGAAGTGCAGCTTGTACCGGCCCTGTCGACGCGCCTCCTGGTCCTGGATCAGCGGCAGGTCCATCAGGATCGCGTGGTTCTCGGTGATCGCCATGTCGTGCGGCAGGCGCGGGCCGGGCAGGTCGACGTGCGTGGTGTGCGCGACCCTTCCGTCCGCGCCCACCACGCCGTAGCGCAGGTAGGGCGGTTCGGGTCCGTAGTCGAACCAGAACAGTTCACCGGTGGCCTCGTCCACCTTGGGGTGCGCCATGAAGTCGCCGGTGAGGGTGCCCAGGAAGGTCTCGGGACCCAGCGTCGCCAGCGACAGCGGGTCCAGTGCGCGCGGCGTACCGCACAGATACCAACTCGCCAGCAGCCTGCCGGCGAAGAACGTGACGTCGGTGTTCGCGGAGTCCTTCAGGCCCAGGCCGTGTCCGTTGCCGAACGGATTGCCCTTGGGATCCTCCATCACGCCCGTCCACAACCCGCGTCCGGCCCGGCTCTCCGCCTCGAACGCCTCGGTGCGCACCCAGCGGTTCGCGTACCGCGCCCGGCCGTTCTCGAAGTGCACCGCGTGCACCATGCCGTCGCCGTCGAACCAGTGGTGCCGGCCGGTCGCCGGGAACCGGCGGTTCGGGCCGTTGCGCACGTACACCCCGTTGAGATCGGCCGGAATGGAGCCGATTACTTCCAGATCGTCTGCGGAGATCTCATCCACGACCGGCGCGTACACGCCGAGCAGATAGGGATTCTCCTCTCCGTCTTCGACCGGCTTGAGCACTACGTGGGCTACGTCGTTCATGGCCACTCCGAGGTCGATGGAGACTCGCCGGCAGGGAACCAGGTATGCCGGGAGGCTAACCCGAGGCGTCGAATACTTCTAGAGTGGAAGTAACCGGATCAGGCACTTCCCACTCGTATGGAGGGCTCGCCACGACCGGGGGAACGACCGAAGGAATACTTCGCCCATGGAGACTGCCCCCGCCCCGACCCCCGCCCACACCTCACTGGGGCACGGCCTGCTGGTGATGGGCGACCTGTGGAACCTGCTGATCGTGCGGGCCGCACTGGCCGGTCCGGTGCGATACGGCGACCTCAAGTCGGCGCTGACCATCTCCGACCCGGTCCTCACCCGGCGACTGCGCGACCTGCTGGCCGACGGCGTACTGGCCGCGACCGGACCGCGCCAGGAGTACCGGCTGACCGACGCGGGCCGGGACCTGTGGCCGGCGTTCGTGGCGATCAACGCGTGGGACCGGCGCTGGGCACCCACCTCACCGCTTCGGATCCGGGCCCGCCCCCGACACCTGACCTGCGGACACGGCTTCGATCCGATCTTCGGCTGCGGCGCGTGCGGGGCGATCGGCGTGAGCGCGCGCGACACCGCCGCGGTCCGCGACCCCGCCGTCCCGGCCGAGGCCGCCAACCCCAGGCGGCGCTACCACCGCTCGGCCGCGGCGACCGGCGAGCACTCCCCGATCGCCGCGGCCGCCGTCCTGGCCGATCGCACCTCCACCGCGATCCTGGCCGCCGCGTTCCTGGGCGTGCACCGCTTCGGCGACTTCCAACGCCTCATGCACGACACCGCCCCGCACACCCTGACCACCCGATTGGGCCTACTCACCGACGAGGGCATCCTGACCCGGGTACCGCTCCAGGAGGGCGCACGCCGCACCGGCTACCGGCTGACCCCCAAGGGCCACGACTTCTTCCCCACCTTCGCCTTCCTGATCGCCTGGTCCGAACAACGCTTCAGCGCCGACGGCCTGGCCGGCGTCCGGATCACCCACGTCACCTGCGGCGACCCGCTCCGCCCCCGCTGGACCTGCAACGCGTGCAACGCCGAACTTTCCGCCGAATCGGTCGACCCGGGCACCTCCTGACCTCTCGACCCCGCTCCGCCACGCATGCGCCGCACAGTCGACGCGCCTGGCGGGTGGTGGGCTGAGGGAGTCCCCTTGATTGCCCGGATTTCGGTTGCCCGAGCGGAATGGGGACCGTCATGGTTTACCGGTGCCGCCGGTAAACGACGCGGTACGGAAAAGGGGCATCCTCATGACCAATCGGATCGGGTCGTTCGGCGCACGCACGCCATTCGCGGTGATCGCGGCCGTGTCGGCCACGTTCCTGCTGGTGGGAGCCTGCGACGGGAACGACAAGAAGACGGCGCACGTCGGCACCTCGAGCACGGGAACGCCCTCCGCGTCCTCGATGTTCACGCCGCGCACGGCACCGGCCACGTACCCCGTCTCGACCCGCGGCACGACGGGCCAGTCGCCGTCCGCCACGAGCCGGAGCACGCGGACCGCCGAGACCTCGGCGACGCCGGAGAGCACGAAGACCGCGTACGACAAGGGCGAGTGCCTCAGCGGCAGCATCACCACGGGCGGCAGCCAGGAGGAGCTGACCTCGGTCCGCTGCTCCGACCCCAAGGCCAACTTCAAGGTCCTGCGCGTGTTCCCGTACACGATGTCCGGTCGCCCGTGCGACAACGTGAGCGGCGCGGACTACACGTACTCCAGCTACTGGACCCGCAACGGAGTCCCGACCTACGGCAGCACGTACTGCCTCTCCGAGATCGGCTGAACCCCGGTGGACCCGGCTCGATGTGCGCATCGGGCCGGGAACGGCCGCCGCCCGGCCGCGATACGTCGACCAAAGTCGATGCCCGCGTCGACCCACGACCACTGCCGGACCCGCCGAACCGCTGCCTACGCTGAGATGTGATCAAGACCCGAGCCCGTCGCACCGACCAGGCACAGGAGCCGACCACCCCCGCGCCGGCCGTGACCCGCCGCGCCCGGACCCACCGCGAATGGGCCGCCGATCTCGGTTACGCCCTGAGCGCGTTCGTGCTCGGCTCGATGATCCTCGTCACCGCGCTCCAGGAGGACGACAAGCCGCCGAACGTATGGGTCGAGGCCGTCCTCGGCGGCATCATGTTCGCGGGCATGCTGCTGTTCCGCCGGGCCCGGCCCACCCGACTCGCCGTGGTGTGGGTGACCGTCGGCTTCTTCTCGGCCGCCGTCACCGGCTCGGCCCCGGTCGTCCTGCTCAACCTGGCGATCCACCGACCCTGGCGGACCAGCGTCTCGGTCGCCGCGTTCCAGGTCGCGCTGATCGCGGGCACGTTCTGGGTCGGCGCCGACTCCGCACGCAGCTACTGGACCTCGCTCCTGGCCATGTTCCTGCTGATCACCACCTCCGTGGTCACCGGCATGCTCATCCGATCCCAGCGGCAGCTGACCGCGAGCTGGCGCGAGCGCGCCCGGCAGGCCGAGGAGGGCCAGCGGCTGCGCGTGGAGGAGGCCCGCCACCTCGAACGCGAGCGACTCGCCCGGGAGATGCACGACGTGCTCGCGCACCGGATCTCGTTGCTGGCGATCCACGCCGGCGCCCTGGAATACCGGGCCGGCGCGTCACCGCAGGAGGCCCGCGCCGCCGAGGTCATCCGCCAGTGCGCGTTCGAGGCCCTGGAAGACCTGCGCGAGGTCATCGGCGTACTGCGCGCCCATCCCGACGAGACCGACGGCGACGGCGACGAACCCGAGCGCCCGCAACCGGTGCTCGGCGACCTGCCGGCGCTGATCGAGGAGTCCCGGCAGGCGGGCGCGACCGTGCACCTCGACCTGGCCGAACTGCCGTCGGTGTCGGGGCGCACCGGGCGGCACGCCTACCGGATCGTCCAGGAGGGCCTGACCAACGCCCGCAAGCACGCCCCCGGCGCACACGTACGCGTGCTGGTCGCGCCCGCTCCCGAGGACGGCCTCGCGATCGAGGTGGTCAACCGGCTGCCGCGCGGTCGCGCCGGCAGCGGCATCCCCGGCGCGGGGGCCGGGCTGATCGGGCTGCGCGAACGGGTGGCGCTGATCGGCGGCCGACTCGAGCACGGTCGCACCGGTGACGGTGACTTCCGGCTCCGGGTCTGGCTACCGTTGGCCAAGTGACTACTGCCGACGGCTGCGTACGGGTCCTGGTCGTCGACGACGACGCTCTCGTCCGCGCCGGACTCTCGATGATGCTCTCCGGACTGCCCGACGTGCGCGTGGTGGCGGAGGTGTCCGACGGTGCCGACGTCCTGGTCGCGGTCGACGAGCACCGCCCGGACGTGGTGCTGATGGACATCCGGATGCCCCGGGTGGACGGACTGGCCGCCACCGCGACGTTGCGGGCCAGGCCCGAGGCCCCGGAGGTGATCGTGATGACCACCTTCGACACCGACGACCACATCCTCAAGGCGATGCGCGCGGGCGCGAGCGGCTTCCTGCTCAAACACACCCCGCCGCCGGACATCATCGACGCCATCCGCCGGGTCGCGGGCGGCGAACCGATGCTCTCCCCCGACGTGATGCGCCGGATGATGTCCTACGTCGCGGCAGCCGGTGTCGATCCGCGCCGAACCCGGGCCCGGGCCGCCCTCGACCGACTCAGCGAGGGTGAACGCGCGGTGGCCGCACTCGTCGGCAAGGGCCGCACCAACGCCGAGATCGGCAGGGAACTGTCCATCAGCATCGCGACCGTCAAGGCGTACGTCTCCCGGTTGCTGACCAAACTCGACCTCAACAACCGAGTGCAGATCGCCCTGCTGGTCCACGACGCGTGCGATTCCTGAGCCACCCGCGACTGTCGATCGTCGGTCCCCAGTCCTTGGTCGCGGCGGATATAGACCAAGGCCGCGGATCCTGGCCCCTCGGCCGCTGCGCACGAGCACCCGGCGCGGCCACGCTGGAGCCATGATCACAGTCGAGCACCTGACCAAGCGCTACGGGGAGCACGTCGCCGTCGACGACGTCTCGTTCCGCTGCGAGCCAGGCACCGTCACCGGTTTCCTCGGGCCCAACGGCGCGGGCAAGTCCACCACGATGCGGATGATCTGCGGCCTCACCCCATCCACCCGCGGCAGCTCCGCGATCCAGGGCGTGCCCTACCGGCAACTGGGCAACCCCGGGCGCCACGTCGGCGTGCTGCTCGACGCCGCCGCCCAGCACGCGGGCCGCAGTGGGCGCGAGACGTTGGCGCTGTGTGCCCGCGTGCTCGACGTGGACCGGGCCCGGGTCGAGGAACTCCTGACCCTGGTCGGCCTGTCCGACCCGGCGGCCAAGCGTCGCGTCGGCGGCTACTCGTTCGGGATGCGCCAACGGCTGGGCGTCGCGCAGGCGCTGCTCGGCGATCCCGCCGTGCTGATCCTGGACGAGCCCACCAGCGGCCTCGACCCCGAAGGGGTCTACCAAATGCGCACGCTCCTGCGCGACTTCGCCGACCGGGGCGGCACCGTGCTGTTGTCGTCGCACCAACTGCGCGAGATCGAGGCGGTGGCCGACCGGATCGTGATGATCGCCAAGGGCCGCGTCGTGGCCGACGGCGCGAAGGGTGACCTGCTCACCACATCCGGCGGCACTCGCGTCGTCGGCCTCGACCCGGTCGCCCTGCGTACCGCCCTGGTCGCGGCAGCGCTGCCGCATCGCCCGGCCGACCCGGCCGGCGCCTACCTGGTGGATGCCCCGGCCGAGGCGGTCGGACGAGCCGCCGCGCACGCGGGGGTGGTCCTGGTGGACCTGCGGCCCGCCGAACACGAAGGACTCGAAGAGATGTTCCTGAGCCTGATCAACTCCGTGCCCCAGGAGATCGGGTCATGACGGTCGCCGCCCCCACGCTCGGCCGACTGACCGAGGTCGAACTGCGCAAGATGACCGACACTCGCGCGGGCAGATGGCTGCTGGGCGTGGTCGGGCTCGCCGCCGTGGCCCTGGTGATCGTGAACCTGACCGCCGCACCGCGCGAGGACCGCACCGTGCAGGACTTCCTCAGTTCCTCCCAGGCGGGCGTCGCCGTGCTCTTCCCGGTGATCGGCATCCTCGCGGTGACCGGCGAATGGTCCCAGCGCACCGCGCTGACCACCTTCGCCCTCGTACCGGACCGCCGCCGGGTGCTGACCGCGAAGGTCGCGGCGGGAGGAGTGTTGTGCGTGATCGGGCTCGTGGTGGGCCTGGTGTGCGCGACGCTCGGGCACCTGGTCGCCACGGTCACCGATCGCAGCGCGGGCACCTGGTCCATACCGCCCTCGGTGATCGCGTCGACATTGCTCGCCGCGGTCCTCGCCATCACCATCGGCCTGGCATTCGGCACGGTGTTGTTGAACGCGCCGCTCGCCATCGTGGCCTATTTCATGATCCCGAGCCTGTTGGGCATCCTCTCCGGCCTCGTCTCCGCCATGGAATCCACCAACCGCTGGATCAACCCGGGTTCGGTCCTGGAACCGCTCTACACCACCGGCATCACCGGTACCGAGTGGGCCAGACTCGGCACCGCGATGGCCATCTGGTTGGTACTTCCGCTGTTGATCGGCACGATTCGGGTCATCCGCACGGAGGTGCACTGACCCCCCGCACCACCTGCTCCGGGTCGGCGTGCCCGGACCGTGTCCCGCTACCCGCCGGGCATGCCGACCCGATGCGATTGCGCGGTGTTGTCGGTGTGTTGCCTCCAAGGCCCGTTATCAGTGATCCACTGCTCCGGCATTCCCGGGCCGCTATCCGGAGCCGGGGAACAGCGTGACGAAGGCGTCCGACGCCGCCGTCATCCCCCGCCCGAAAGGGGCGTCCAGATCCCAGATCAGGAACAACAGAAAGGCGATCAACGCGCTGAACAACCCGGCCACGATCAACTCCGGCGCCGATCTGCGGATCTGCAGCGTGAAGATCATGCCCACTGTGACCATGGCCCCGATGATCAGGCCGAACCACACCAGTCCCGGCATCGACGAGCCGGCCTGTCCGCCTCGTGCCTGCCGCGCGTCGTCCGCGATCGCGACCTGGTCCAGGATCGGTTGGTACATCTGCATTTCCTGGTCGCCCTGCGGCACGTAGTCGGTGGCGCCGTGCCGAATCGTTTCGAACAACTTCGAGCCCCGGTCGGACAGTTCGCCATGGTCGGCCATATAGGACCATTCCTTCCGGACCACGTACTTCACGTAGGCGTCGACGTCCGCCCGCAGGCGATCGCGCACCGGCTCCGGATAGACCCGAACCCGCTCACTGACCTCGTGCAACGCCTGTGCCTCGCGCCGGACCTCGTCCTCGGCCGCGCCCCGCCCCTCCCACACGCCGGCGATCGCGAGACCGAGCACGATCGCGTAGACGACGCCGATCATCATCGTCATGTATTCGAGCACGTCCGGGGTGGCCGACGGGTCGTCGTCGTCCGGCAACCGGCGCTGCTTGAGCACGACGACCGCCAGGACGACCGTGCACACCGCGACCATCGCGAGTGCCAGTACAACCCAATGCGTCATGGGTGACCTCCGGATCGAAGAGTCCGATGGAGTCGGGTGGAGTGGAGCGAGGGACACGGGTGGAAGGCCCCCGAGGAGGCCGGCCGCCGCCCGGCGGGAAGCCGGAACGGCGGTCCACACGACGGGTTCGGAACGTCCGTCGCAGCAGGCGGAATCGGGTACGGCCGGCGCGGCCCGGTCGTCCCGGGCGAAACGAGTCGGCTCAGCCGGATCCACCGCTCGACCCACGCACGCCCGCTCGCCCTCGGGGCTTGAGCGCGGCGCCGGCCAGGATCGCCGGCGCGGTGATCAGCAGCGTCGTCGTGACGATCGACGTCCCACGCGCCGGCGGCGGCGCCGCAGGAGGCCGGAGCACCGGCCGCCGGACCGCGATCGGTTGCAGCGGCGGCGGTGTCACCGCCGGAGGAGTGGTGGGCGGCGGAGTGGGCGGTGGGCTGGGGGGCTTCGAGGCCGGTGGGGTCGGCCGCGCCGGAGTCGGTTTGGGCACGACGATCGCCACCGGCGTGGGTCGCGCCTCGGGCGGCGGAGTGGTCCGCACCGGCGTGGGCTTCGGTGGCGGCGTGGGCTTGGGCTTCGTGGGTGTCGGCGACGGTTTGGGCGTCGGCCGACACGAGCCGTCCCGCACCAACCGGAAGTCGACGGTGAGCCCGATCCCATGGGTCGGCGGCCCGGTCGCCGCGGTCACATCGACTTTGACCACCGCTCCGGGCGAACGGCCGATCGAGACACACACATCCACGTTCGTGCCCGGCGCATGACCACTCCCGGTACCCGACCCCGCCCACGCCACACCTGCCGGAGCAGCCAACAAGGCCCCCGCCCCGACCACGCACCCCCACCGGCGCGCCCGACCCCATGCGCTCATGGGATCGATCTTCCGGCACAACCGTCAGCTTTAGCCCGAATAACCTTCAGATTCACTCGTAAGGGTCATAGGGCTGGAAAATGTGGCCACCCACGGCTGATTTGCCCAACAATCGGTCGGCAAGCTCGAAGACTGCTCTCGCGCGGCAGCCCCGCACGCCGAGCGAGGCACTTGCCCCGCGTCGCCGGCCCCGCGTCGCCCTGCCCCGCCCATCGATTCAGTGCGTGCGTGTCCCCGCCAACCACGTCCCCAGCACCGCGATCCGCCGCAGCCTCATCGGGTCGACCACGCGCGGATCCGCGCTCAGCCACACCAGATCGGCCGCACCGCCCACCTCCAACACCCGCCGGTCGTCCGCGAATGCCTGATGGGCGACCCCACCCGTGTACGCGTCCAACGCCTGATCCACCGTCAACCGCTCGCGCGGCGTCCAGCCCCGACTCGGCGTGCCCTCGAACGTCCTTCGGGTGACCGCGACTTGTATGCCCTCCAACGGCTGATGCGAACTCACCGGCCAATCGCTGCCGAACGACACCGGCGCGCCCGAGTCGACCAGACCGCGCATCGGGTACTGCCGGTCAGCCCGCTCCGGGCCCACCCGGGGAATCGACAACTCGGTCTGGAGCGGGTCGAGTTGGGCCCACAGCGGCTCGAAGTTGGCGATCACCCCGAGCCGTGCGAAACGATCCAGGTCGGCCGGGTCGACGATTTGCACGTGCGCGATCACCGGCCGCCGATCCCATGTCGGGTTGGCCGACGCGGCGGCCTCGATCGCGTCCAGCGCGGTCCGTACCCCCGCGTCGCCGATCGCGTGGATGTGCACCTGGAACCCGTCCGCGTCGAACGCGGTGACCGCCTCGGCCAGCGCGGCCGGCGGCCATACCGGCATCCCACAGCTGTGCGGCGCGTCGCAATAGGGTTCGAGCATCGCGGCCGTACCGCCCTCGATCACGCCGTCCGCGAAGAACTTCACCGTCCGCGCGGACAACAACGGCCCGCCCTCGGCCGCCACCGACGCCCGCGCGGCGACGAACTCGGCACGCTGCTCCCGCCACCGGTCCGGGTCGGCGCGGAAGGCCAGATTGGCCCGGAAGGCCAACGCCCCGCGCCGCGCCGCCTCGACGTACGCCGGCACCATCTCCGGCTCCACCCAGGCATCCTGAACCCAGGTCAGCCCCGCGCTCGCGTACGCCGCACCGGCCACCCGCAACGCGTCGACCAGTTCGTCCAGCGGTCGTCCCGGCACCCGGTCCAGCACCAGATCGCACGCGTGCCATTCGCGCAGCGTGCCCAGCGCCGAACCGTCCGGGCGGCGGACGATCCAGCCGAGCCGAGGGTCGGGGGTGGCGGCGGTGACCCCGGCCCGGCGCAGCGCCTCGGTGTTGCACCACACGGTGTGATAGTCGTACGCCCGCAACACCACGGGTCGGTCGGCCACCGCCGCGTCGAGCCAGCGGGCGTCGAACTCGCCGTCCGGGACCAGGGTCGGGTCGTAGCTCGCACCGACGATCCATTCCTCGTCCGGATGTTCGGCCGCCCAGCGCCCGACCTCGGTGGCGATGGCCTCGACGCTGCTCAGACCCTTGACCTGCGGCCCGAAGTGTTCGAGACCGCCGAACAGGGGGTGGGCGTGTCCGTCACCGAAGGCCGGCAGCAGCAGGCCCGCACCCAGTTCGACGACCTCGTCCGCGTCGAGCGCGAGCGCGGCCGCCCCGAGCGCGACGACCCGGCCGTCGCGTACGGCGAGCGCGTCGGTGTCGCCCGCGCCGGTGCGCACGGCGCCCCGGAACAGGGTGGTGGTCATGGTGCTCACTCCATAGATCAAGGTGATTCGGTTCCGCTCGGGTGTCTCGGCCGATACGGATCCCACCACTGCACGGATCGGATCCGCTCGACCGTCTCTGTCGAGGAGTCGAGGGACCAAGTATCGAAGGTCGAAGGGTCGGAGAACGGGGCCGTCGGCAAGGCGATCGGTGCCGAGGCGGCGTTCACGGTCGACCCGGACGCGCTCGTGCGCGAGCTCGGTCGCCCCGGAGGCGATCGTGCGCGAGCTGCGGGCACAGCCGGCGAAATCGTCCGGCGACCCTGCGTGAACTCGGGCCCCCGGCCCACTCGGACATATCAGGTAAGCCTAGCCTTCTCCAGTGAATGTCCTCCCGACGCGGGGTCGTGCGACCAAGCGCCGAGTCCTCTACCTGGTCTCGGTCCTGTTCGTGCTGGCCGCCGCCTGTCTGCTCAGCCTCGCCGTGGGCAGTCGAGCCATCGCACCGAGTGTCGTCCTGGACGCGCTCGTGCACGGCGGCGACTCCACGGACGCGATCGTGGTCAACTCGATGCGCGTGCCGCGTACCGTGGTCGCGCTCCTGGTCGGCGCTTCGCTCGGCATCGCCGGCGCCTGCATGCAGGGGCTGACCCGCAACCCGATCGCCGAGCCCGGCATCCTGGGCATCAGCACCGGCGCGGCCACCGGCGTGGTGACCGCGATCGCGGTGTTCGGCGTGACCAGCCTGACCGGATACGTGTGGTTCGGCTTCGCCGGCGCGCTGTGCACGGGGGTGCTGGTGTACGCGGTCGCCGCGCGTGGGCGCGGCGGCGCCACCCCGGTCAAGCTCGCGCTGTCCGGGCAGGCCCTGGCGGCCACCCTCGGCGCGGTGATCACCCTGGTGCTGACCACCGACCAGGGCACGCTGGACCAGTACCGGTTCTGGCTGGTCGGCTCGCTGTCCGGGCGCACCGACGACGTGGCCTGGCAGATGTTGCCGTTCGTCGCCGCGGGCCTGCTCTTGATGGCCTCGGTCGCCCGGGGCCTGGACGCGCTCGCGCTGGGTGACGACGTGGCCAAGGGGCTGGGCCACAAGGTGAACCGCATCCGGATCGTCGGTGGCCTGGGCGCGACCGTGCTGACCGGCGTCGCGGTGGCCGCGACCGGCCCGATCTCGTTCGTCGGGTTGGCCGTCCCGCATGCCGCGCGGGCCCTGGTGGGTACCGACCACCGCTGGGTGCTGACCATGTCGGCGCTGCTCGCGCCGATCCTGTTGCTGGTCGCCGACGTGCTCGGCCGGATCATCTTCCCGCCCGCAGAAGTCGAGGTGGGGGCGATGACCGCGCTGATCGGCGTACCGATCCTGGTCGCGCTGGTGCGCCGCAAGCCGGTGGTGGCCGGATGAGCTACCGCCCGTACGGCCATGTCCTGGTCCGTCGCCCGCGCTTGTCGTTCCTGCTGCACCGCCGCTCCACGATGGTCGCGAGCGTGCTGGCCGTGCTGCTCGCGGCCGCGTTCCTGCTCAGCCTGTGCGTGGGGGTGCGGTTCATCCTGCCCGGCGACGTGCTCAAGGTGGTGTTCGGCGTCGACGACAGTATCGTCGTCGAGACGCTGCGGCTGCCGCGCACGACGGCCGGGCTGTTGGTCGGCCTGTCCTTCGGCATCGCCGGCGCGCTGATCCAGACCGTGGCGCGCAACCCGCTGGCCAGTCCCGACGTCATCGGTGTCTCGCACGGAGCGGCGGCGGCCGTGGTGTTCGGCCTGGTCTTCGGTTTCGGCGGGCCCACCGCGACCCCGCTCACCGCGGTCGCGGGCGGCACCGTCGCGGCCTTCCTGGTCTACCTGCTGGCCTGGCGCCGTGGTCTGAACGCGCAGCGCTTCGTGCTGATCGGCGTCGGCATCTCGGTGGCGCTGTACTCGGTCACCAACCTGCTGCTCACCAAGGCCGACATCACCTTGGCCCAGCAGGCCAAGGTGTGGATGTCGGGCAGCCTGAACGGGCGTGGCTGGTCCCAGGCCGAGCCGCTGTTCTGGGTACTGGTCGCGCTCACGCCGGCGATCGTGTGGGCGGCGCGGGCGTCCCGCTCGGCCGGTTTCGACGACGACACCGCGATCGCCCTGGGCGTGCGGCTCGGCCGGATCCGGCTCGGCCTGGTCGTGGTCGGCGTGTTGCTCGCGTCGGTGGCCACGGGGGCCGCCGGTCCGGTGGACTTCGTCGCCCTGGTGGCGCCCCAACTGGCCCGCCGGCTGACCCGAACCCCACAGGTGCCGCTGGTGTGTTCGGCGCTGCTCGGCGCGCTGATCGTGGTCCTCGCGGACATCGGCGCGCGGATGCTGATCCCCGACGCCGAGTTGCCGGTGGGTGTGCTCACCGCCGCCGTCGGCGGCCCGTACCTGTTGTGGATGTTGACCCGTTCCCGTGCCGGAGGCGCCTCATGACCACCCATCAGCTCGGCGCGCGCGATCTGACGCTCGGTTACGAGGACCGGATCGTGGTGCGCGACCTCGATCTGGACGTGCCGGCCGGGAAGGTCACCGTCGTGGTCGGCCCGAACGCGTGCGGCAAGTCCACCCTGTTGCGGTCGCTGGGCCGGCTGCTCAAGCCGGTCTCCGGCAGCGTGCTGCTCGACGGCGCGGCGCTGCGCGACCTGCCCACCCGCGAGATCGCCCGGCGGATCGGCGTGTTGCCGCAGAGCCCGGTGCCGCCCGAGGGCATCACCGTCGCCGACCTGATCGCGCGCGGCCGGCAGCCGTACCAGCGCTGGTGGCAGCAGTGGTCCGACGAGGACGAGGACGTGGTGGCGGACGCGATGCGACGCACCGACGTGCTCGAACTCGCCGACCGCTACGTGGACGAACTCTCCGGCGGCCAGCGACAGCGGGTGTGGATCGCGATGGCGCTCGCCCAGGGCACCGGCATCCTGCTCCTGGACGAGCCGACCACCTTCCTGGACATCGCGCACCAGGTCGAAGTGCTCGACCTGGTGCGCGAGTTGAACGCCACCCGGGAACGCACCGTGGTCGCGGTGCTGCACGACCTCAACCAGGCGTGCCGCTACGCGGACCACCTGATCGCGATGCGCGACGGCTCGATCGTCGCGCAGGGCACGCCCGCCGGGATCGTCACGGCCGACCTGGTGCGCGACGTCTTCGGACTCGACTGCGTGGTCATCCCGTGCCCGGTCACGGGCGCGCCGATGGTGGTGCCGGGACAGCCGCGCAAGGCGGGGTAGGCACACTGGGCGGGTGGCAACCACGGTGCCGTCGCGCATCCGTGCTGCCGCTTCGGCCCGTCTCGTTCCCGTTGGCGACGTTCCCGTCACCTTCCGCAAGGAGCCTCCATGCCTTCCGTGTCCCTGCTCCGCGTCACGGCCGCCCTCGGTGTGGCCCTCGCCCTCGGCCTGACCGGGTGCTCCGCCGAGGGCGCCGATGGGGACAAGGACACCAAGGCGTCCGCGGACACCCGCGAGGTGCGTACCGCCAAGGGCCCGGTCAAGGTTCCGGTCGCGCCCAAACGTGTGGTCACCCTCGACCTGGGCGAGTTGGACACCGCGCTGACCCTGGGCGTCAAGCCGGTGGGGTCGGTCGTGGGCAGCCCCGGCGCCGGATTCCCCAAGTACCACGGCGACAAGACGGCGGGGATCAAGGACGTCGGCGCGATCGGCGCGCCCAACCTGGAGACGATCGAGGCGCTCCGGCCGGACCTGATCCTGGGCAACCTGGTGCGCGACGCCGACCGATACGACGCGTTGAGCAGGATCGCCCCGGTGGTCTTCTCCGAGCAGGCCGGCACCCGGTGGCGGCAGAACTTCCTGTCGGCCGCCGACGCGCTGAACAAGAAGGCGGAAGGTGATCGGGTGGTGGCCGAGTTCACCGCGCGGGCGAAGGCTCTGGGCGCCGCCCAGAGCGATCCGGCCGCGGTGAAGGTCAGCGTGTTGCGCTTCGTCGCGGGCCAGAACCGCCTGTACGGCAAGGACACCTTCGTCGGCAGCATCCTGTCCGAGGTCGGCCTCGGCCGCCCCGCAGTGCAGAACGTCGACACCTTCATGGTCGAGGTCGGCGCGGAGCAGATCGAGAAGGCCGACGGCGACGTGATCTTCGTGGCCACGTACGGTCCCAAGGACAAGACCGACCACGACAAGGTCTTCGGCGGGCCGCTGTGGAAGACCCTGAAGGCGGTCCGGGCCGACCGGGCCCACGAGGTCGACGACGAGTACTGGATGGTCGGCACCGGCTACTCCGCCGCCGGCCACGTGCTCACCGACCTGGAACGGTACCTGCCGAAGCGGGTCTGAGCGGCGGAATCCGCGGTCCCCGGCCAGCGAATCCGGCGTCGACCCGTCTCCGCCCCCGAGGCGGGCACCGATGCCCGATACCCGGTGCCGGGCGATATGGCCGGAAAGGTTTCGCGAGCCGTCCAAGCGACAAACATCCAGAATGCCCTTCCCGCCCACCGGGCCGGGTTCGGCCACGCGCGAGGGCAGCTTCGACCGCGACGAACGGGGGCGGCACGTGTCGGGGGTCGACCACGAGCGCGCCGACGGGCCCGCCGCGAGCCGCAACGAACTCGGCGGCACCGTACACGGCCCCAGCGTGCAGGCGGGGACCGTGCACGGCGGCATCCACTTCTCGATGCGGCAGGCGGACAACACCGTCGTGCCGTGGCAGTTGCCACCGGGCCCGCCGATGGTCAACCGGCATCGCGAACTGGACGCGCTGAGCCGGCTGCGCCACGACAACGGCACGATCGCGCTGCTCAGCGGGTTACCCGGGGTGGGCAAGACGACGCTCGCCCTGGCCTGGCTGCGCGAGTTGGGCGAGGCGTTCCCCGACGGCCGGTTGTACGCAGACCTGCGCGGGCACGGCGGTGACCGGCCGGCCCTGGCGAGTGAGATCGTCGGAGGCTTCCTGCGCGCGTTCGGTGTGCCGGCCGATCAGGTGCCACACGCGCCCGCCGAACAGCTGGGCCTGTACCGGTCGTTGACCGCGCGTCGCCGGTTGGCCGTGCTGCTCGACGACGCGGCCACCGCTGCCCAGGTCAGACCGCTGCTGCCGGCCGGTCCCAACGTCACGGTGGTGACCAGCCGCAGCAGACTCTCCGGGCTGCTGGTCGACGGCGGCGTGCCGATCCACCTCGAACCGCTGGATCGGCAGGCCGCGGTGGACCTGCTCGCGGCCACCATGAACGACCGGAGAGTCGACGAAGAGCCGGTACAGGCGGGCGAGTTGGTCGACCTGTGCGCACGCCTCCCGCTGGCGGTGCAGGTGGCCGCGGCACGACTGGCGGCGCGACCCACCCGGCCCATCACCACGATGGTGCGCGCGATGGCCGACGAGCGCGGCCGCCTGAACGCGCTCGCGCTCGACGGCGACCACACCGTACGAGCCGCGCTGGACGTCTCCTATCGCGACCTGCCCGAGCTCTCGGCCCTGCTCTATCGCAGTCTCGGCGTGCATCCGGGGCCCGACTTCGGGCCGATCGTCGGGGCAGCCGTGCTCGGCGCCCGTGCGGTCCCGGACCCCGAGGAGGCGGCACGATCCGTTCTCGAATCCCTCCTGGATCGGAACCTGATCACCGAGGCGACGGATGGCCGCTACCGGTTCCACGACCTGATCCGACTCCACGCGGTGGCCAAATTGTCCGATCGCCCGAGCCAGGAACAAGACGACGCGGTGCGCGCGATGCTCGACCACTACCTGGCCACGGCGACCCGGGCCGAGGAGATCCTCGAACCCCAACATCGCTCATTGGCCCGCGACTACGCCGACGACGGCGTCCCGTATGTGGAGTTCGCCGACGAGAAGGAAGCGCTGGCCTGGCTGGAGGCGCACCGGGTCACCCTGGTGGCCGCGGTTCGCACCGCCGACGAAGCCGGACTCCACTCCGTGGCGTGGCAGTTGACCGACGCGCTGTGGCCGCTGTTCCTGCGCGGCAAATATCTGGCGGACGCGCGTACCGCCCACGTGATCGGATTGCGCGCGGCACGCGCCTGCGCCGATTCGGCGGCGGAGTCACGGATGTTGACCTCGGGCGGGTTGTGCGAGTCGAGCGCGGGCGGCCATGCCGAGGCGCTGCGGATGTTCACCGACGCGATCCGGGTGTGTGTGGATTCCGCAGACGCGGTCGGCGCCGCTCGGGCTCGCAACTACACCGGTCTGGCGCTGCTTCGCCTGGGTCGACTGGACGAGGCGGCCGAGGCGTTTCGCGAGGCCGAGATCCGGTGTCGGGCGTTGGGTGACGATCGTCCGGCTGCGCTGGCCCGCTTCAATCGGGCCGATGTGGCGCTGCGTTCGGGCCGGCTGGACCGGGCTCTCGAACACGCCGAGGCGGCCCGGGCCGAACTGGCCCGGGTGGGCGACGAGTACAACGCCGCCCGTGCCCGGGCCCTGATCGGCCGCGCGTTGTCGGCCTCGGCCCGGCACGATCAGGCCGAGGCACATCTGGCCGCGGCACTGGATGTGCTCAGAGACCACAACGCGCGGGTGGAGGTCGCGCATGTGCTCACCGCGCTCGGCGAAACGGCCGCGCTCCAGGGTCGTCCCGAGCACGCGCGGCAGTTGTACACCGAGGCGCTGGACCTGTACGACGCCGCTCGGGCCCCGGCGGCCGAGGATGTTCGCGCGCGGCTGCGCGACCTCGGGCCGCCGGGGTGATCCGCGACTCAGCGCGACGCGGCCTCCCGGACGGCCAGCGCGTGCAGGATCGAGGCGTACACCGGCCACGAGGGATCACCGCTCGACCGCCGCGCCGGGCCGGCCGTCGCACCGCCGATGCGGACCAGGGCCAGCGTCGGTCCGCAGACGATCATCGTGACGAGAGCGCCGGGATGGCTCGTGGCCAACTCGCGGTCGCGAGCCCCGACCCGGGACCACGACGGCAGGCCGGGCTCGTCCACCACCAGGACATCAGCCAACTCCGCTTGATCGCAGCACAGTTCCGCGCGCAGATGCCGGTCGACGACGACCCGCCCGTCCTCGGAGCGGATCAGCACGGCGACCGAGACGGCGCCGCGATCGGTCGGTCCCGAGTTCGGGCAGGCCCGAGCCCCCGTCATCGGATCGGTCCCGGCAGGTCCGCGACCCGGACGAACGGTCGCCCCGGGGGCACCTTCAGTTTGAGGTGCCGGTACATCAGGGCGCGGGTGTTGCGGGCGAACCTGCCGGGTTCGGAGGTGATCCGCGCGGCCACCCGGGCGTAGTCCGACTGTCGGAATTCCGTCGGGATCCGGGACAGTTGCCCCACCATCGACCGGCGATGGCGGATCCGCGGCGCGAAGGCCGCCAGATCGCCCAGCGGGGACGCGGGATCGATGTCCTGTTCCGGGTAGGTCGCCAGCGCCACCGGAGCCCCGGTGGCGGTGCCGTACAGGCTGAGCGAGCCGTGATCACCGACCACACAGTCCGCCGAGACCAGCACGCCACGCCAGTCGTCCTCCGGCGGGATCAGCACCAGGCCCTCGCGCAGCGACTCGGCCAGCCAGGACCGCACCTGCCAGGCGCCGTGCCCGCTCCACACGTTCGGGTGCATCAACGCGGTCACCCGGTAGGCGTCGCGCGGCAGTTCCGTGGTCATTCGATGCAGCAACTCGGGTGTTCGGCCGAGCAGCGAGTTGCCACCCCAGGTCGAGGTGACCACGACGTGTCGTTGTCGGGCGCCGATGCGCAGTGCGTCGCGATAGCGCGCGCGATCGGGGCGACTCGCCACCAGGCAGTCGTAGTTGGGGTCGCCGGCGACCACTGCCGCCGATACCGCCTCCGGGCAGGCGACACCGAGCCGGGCCAACTCCTCGGCGTGCGCGAGCAGGATGCCGGCCGGCACCAACCGCCCGTCCCTGATCAGCCATTGCGCGGCCAGTCCGTAGGTTCCGCGCGGGGCCACCATGCGGCCGCCGCGCGGAGCGGACACCAGCTTGTTGTGCCCGGCACCGTGTGCCATCACGAGCACCGGCGCGTCCAGTTCGTGCAGTCCCTCGTGCCCGGCCGCCAACGCGAGGTCGAAGCGCATGTCGACCGCGCGCTGCCACGGCAGCGTGGTGGCACCGAGCCGATCCAGGAATTCCGCGACCCCCGAGGCGAAGACCGTGGGCGCCATGGTGAAGAACACGTGTACTCGCAGATCCCCCTCCAGGAGCCGAACGGCGTCGATCAGGCGCTGCCCCGACGTGACGTTGTGCACCACGACGAGCACCCCCCGCACCGCCGATCGGGTCGTCCACCGTGCCGCGTCCGGTCGGACGGGTACGGGTCTCCAATCGTTGTTCGCCATGATCGTCATCCATGCCTCCATGAGCGTCGTCACCACCGGACGGGCCCCGTTCCCCCGTGGCCGGGCGGTCGGTTCGGTCGTTGCGGCGAAGCACTGCCGCCGACTCGGACATCCCCGATGAAGCGGATGAATTCATTGCAGGTCGCCTGCAATGCGCCTGCAGGAACGCGGCCAACCGGAACGCGCCGTCACGCATAGGCGATTTCCGGTCGATTGCGGGTGCCGGCGTTCTGGTGGCGCTGTGGCGGGACGTGCCACAGTGGTTGGACGACACCTCGGCACCGGGCGCGTTGGCCAGGGAGGACTGGGGCGGGGGGATAACGCGGTGCTATCGATCCACGTGCTGGGACCGATGGAATTGTGGGTGGACGGTACGCGGCAGCCGTTGGGATCGCTGAAGGAGCGGTGCGTGCTGGCCGTTCTCCTGGGTGCCGAAGGAGCCGCGGTCTCCACGGACTCGGTGATCAGTCGGGTGTGGGACGACGAGCCGCCGATCACCTCGGTCGAGACGCTGCGCAGCTACATATCCCGACTGCGCAACCGGCTGCGCGCCACGGGCGACGCCGCGCGATTGTCCTCGGATTCGCGAACGTACCGACTGCTCGTGGATCCCGAGTCGGTCGACTTCCGTCGCTTTCGCCGACTGCACGAACAGGCCAACGCCACCGAGGATCCGGCCTCGGCCGCCGAACTCCTGCGCACGGCCGAACAACTGTGGCGCGGACAGCCGTTCGCCGGGCTGCCCGGGCTGTGGGTGGAGTCCATGCGGGACAAGCTCAAGGAACAGCGCCGGCAGATCCGCGAACGTCGCATCCACCTGGAGCTCGTCCTGGGTCGACACGCGGAGGTCGTGGGCGAGTTACGGGATCTGGCCGCGCGCCACCCCGTCGCCGAACCGGTGGTGGCCGATTTGATGCTCGCGCTGTACCGCTGCGGGCGATACAGCGAGGCGTTGGAGACCTACCGGCGGACCCGCGCCCGGCTGAACTCCGAACTGGGCGCGGATCCCGGACCGGACCTGGAACGGCTGCATACCCGGCTGCTGCATCGGGATCCGGCCCTGTCGGTGCCCGCCCGGTTGCGCACGGAGCCGCCGGTGCGGGCGTTGTCCGCCGAACCGGCCGTAACGGCGCCCGACACGCTGCTGCGGGACACCCGGCACTTCATCGGCCGACGCGCCGAGGTGGCCGCGCTGTTGCGCAAGGACGATGTCGGGAACGCGCTGCCGATCACGGTGATCTCCGGCCTGGCCGGGGTCGGCAAGACCTGCCTGGCGATCCACGCCGCGCACCGCATGCGGGCGAGCTATCCGGACGGCCGGCTGTATCTGAACCTGCACGCGCACGACCCGCACGAGGCGCCCGTGGAGCCGACCGAAGCACTGGGGTCGCTGCTGATCTCGACGGGCACGCCGGCACAACACTTGGCCCCCACACTCGATCTGCGCGCGGCCCAGTGGCGACGGGAGATGTCCGACCGGCGCGCGCTGATCGTGCTGGACGACGTGCGAGACGCCGCGCAGGTGCGATTATTGCTGCCGGGGAGCCCCAGTTGCCGGGTCCTGGTGACCAGCAGGCGGCGACTCACCGATCTCGAAGGCGCCGGTTCGCTCTCCTTGGAGGTGCCCGACACGGCGGACGCGGCGGCCCTGTTCACCCGGATCGCGGAAGAGTCCCGGAAGCTGGACGACGCGGACCGCGCGCTGGTCGACGAGATCGTGAATCGGTGCGGCAACCACCCGTTGGCGGTGCAACTGACGGCGAATCGCTTTCGACACCGCGCCTGGCGGGTCCGCGATCTGGCCGCACGCCTGGCCCAGGCGACCCGGCGACTGGACGTGATCGACGCTCCCCCGGGAATCTCGATGGCGTTCGACCTCTCCTACGCGGAACTGGGCCCCGCCGCGCAATCGGTTTTCCGCCGCCTCGCCCTGCACCCCGGTCCCGACCTCGCGTGGCCGGCGGCGGTGGCGCTGTGCGGCGTCGGACCGGACGAAACCCGGCGGGCCATCGACGAGTTGGTGGAGACCCACCTGCTGGACGAGCCCGCCCACGACCGCTATCGCTTCCACGACCTGGTGCACGACTTCGCGATCCACTCGGCCCACCACGAGGAGCCGGATCGAGAGCGCGCGGACGCGCTGGGACGGCTACTGGATCTGTACCTGGACCTGGCCGATCAGGCCGATCGGCTGGCCTACCCGCACGGGCGGCGCTCGGGCCTGGTGCCGGTGCCGGCGCGTCGGACGACTCCGCCGTTCGCGACGGCCGAGGAGGCGGAGGAATGGCTCGGCGGTGAACGGCTCAATCTGGTGGCCGCGACGCGGTCGGCGGGCGTCGAGTCGCCCGAGCACATTCGCTTCCTGCCCGAGGTGCTGGCCCGGTCCTTGTTGAAATGGGGCTCGTGGGAGGTTGCCCGCGACCTGTACAGCGCCTCGCTCGAAGCGTGGCGCCGCGACGGCACGCCGAATCCCCGGGCACAAGCGCACTTGCTGATCGAGCGCGCTTCGATCCAGTGGCGCCTGGGCGCGCACGACGCCGCGTTCCGCGACGCCGCCGAGGCACTCGCGCTCGCCGAGGACGCGAAGGACCTGCGCGGCCGGGTCGAGGCCCTCGCCGAGATCGGCGCGACCCACGTGCGCGCGGGTCGGCTCACGGCCGCCCGGGAACATCTGGAACGGGCGTTGGCGATGCACGGCGGTATGGACAATCCACACGGACGGGCCGGAATTCTGCTGCACCTCGCCGTGACGTTCGGCCATCTGCGGAAATTCGATCGGGCGGCCGCCCACTTATTCGCCGCGCGAGACATCTATGAATCGCTCGGCGAATGGCGCGAACTGGCGAAGATCCTCAACAACATCGGCGAGCTCTATTTTCTCCAGGATGATTTCGACAACGCCGAGCGCTACTACCTGGAATCGCTCGACGTGGTCCGGCGAAGCAATGCTCGGGCCGAATACGCGGTACTGATGAACAATCTGGGTCAGGTCGATCTCGCGCGCGGTAATCCGACCGGCGCCTTGGCGCGCTACGCGCAGGCGCTCCGCGTCTACGCACAGATCAACGACCTGCGCTGCGAGGCGGACACCCGGATCAACGTCGGCCTCGCGCACTTGGCGATGAACGCTCCGGACGAGGCCCTCGAACACTTCGCCCGGGGCCGCGAGATCGCCGAGCGCATCGACGACGACCTGCACCGGCAGCGGGCCGCCGCCGGCTTCGCCCGGGCCCGCCGCGACTTGGGCGACCTCATCGGCGCCCGTACGGAATATCGGACGAGCGCGGAACTGGCCCGTCGAATGGGCATCGAACTCGAGGAAGCGCACGCACTGGCCGGTTGGGCACGGACGACCGAGGCAATCGACGGCGCGCTCGCCGCCCGTCCGTACTGGTCGTCCGCGCTGGCCTGCTATGAGCGTCTGGGCGCCGCCGAGGCGGACGAGGCACGCACCGCACTGGGCCGCATCGACGACGCGGCGGGCTGACTCAGACCCAGAACGCGAACGTCGACCAGAGGTCGGCCGCGCCCATCATGAAAGTGGCAGGCAAAAAGTAGAGGCTCTCGAGCATGATTGGTTCGAACCTTTCAACGTGCGATTAAGGCCGACAATTAATTCGGTCGGCAGCAGAACCGTAGCAGGGAAATTGCGTTCTCCGCATCCCCGTCACCACGTTCGGTGATCATGGTTCTTCGACACGTTTCCCGAAGGCCTCGATCAACGTATCGGTTTTGTACGATTGCCTCGATTGATGCCGATCGAGGAGGTCGCGGATACCTGCGCCCGGCTTATTCTTTCCGCCCGATCCGCCCTTTCGGGCGGATCCACCAATTCGGCCAGCGCCTCGGGTGCTCCGCGCATCTCGCGCATGCCGGGGAAGGCGTTGACGTCGATGATCGACGGGGAGCCGTCGACCTCCAGGATGTCGACGCCGTACACGTCCAGCCCGAAGGCGATGCCGACCCGACGGGCGAGTGTGGACCAGCCGGTGGGGAGGTCCTCGGGCGCGATCGGCTTGGTTTCGGCGGGGCCGTCGAGGGCGGTACGACGCAGGCCGGCGAAGACGTGGCCGTCGACCACCCACAGCTTGTGGTCCCAGCCGCCGTTGTCGACGAACTCCTGGGCCACGATCGGCTCGTCGGGCCACTCCCGGGCGAGCGCGCCCAGTGCGTCCGGGTCGTCGACCCGGGCGACCAGGTCGTGTCGGCGGCTGTGCCGGCTCTTGACCATGAGCGGGAACGCCGGGCCGGTCGCGAGCAGCCCGGCGGGAGAGACGAACGCCGTGGTATCCGGGAACGGCAGCCGGGCCGCCCAGGCGAGTTCGGCCATGCGTACCCGGTCCTGGCACGCCCGCGTGGCCGCCGCGGAGTTGAGCACCCGGGCGCCGTGCCGCTCGGCCCGCTCCGCGAAGGCGAGCGCCTTCGCGGTACGGGCCTTGAGCAGGTAGACGTCGGCGGTGATCGGGTGTCGGTCGGTGACGGTGTCCGGATCGAGCGCGACCACCTCGTGACGAGGTGTCAGCAGGGCGCGGGCTTCCGCCAGGAGGGGGTGGTCGGGCCGATCGGTGACAAGGCAGATCCGCACGTGTGCACGCGCCCCGTCAGCCGACGTACGCGGGCGGCGCGGCGTCGACGATCGGAGTGGTACCGGCGCGGGCGGGGGTGATCACGGGCCTGGCGCGCAGCGGCGTGCGGGTGACGCCGTTCGCGGCGACACTCGTACCGACCGCGGCACCGATGCCGGCGCCGGCGCCGCTCGCGAGGTCGAGCACCGCGCGGGCCACCCGGGCCACCCCGTCGGGCACGCAGCGGAAGCTCGGGAAGTCGTTGATGTCCACCACCATCGGCCCGTCCGGCCCCTCGATGATGTCCACGCCGAACAGGTCGAGCCCGAAGGCCGCGCCGATTCGGTGCATGAGCGCGGCCGTTCCGCTCGGTAGCGGTACCCGACTCTCGCGGACGGGATGCTCCGGATGCAGCGGTGAGCGCCGCACGGTCGCGTGGAGTTCCCCCGAAATCGAGTACACCTTCAGGTCCTGGCCCGAATTGCGCACGTACGCTTGAGCCAACAACGGCCCTTCATCGACGAGTTCGCCGCCCAACCGGGCCAGTTCCGCGGGCGTGGACACCAGGTGCACCGAACGCCCGGAACTGCCGCCGACCGGCTTGACCACGAGCGGGTAGCGATCGGCGGGAATCGAGGAGAGCAACTCGGGAACGGCGGCGAAATAGGTGACCGGCATCGGCAACCCGTGGGCACGCGCGATCACCGCGGCCACCGCCTTGTCGCGCACCGATCGAATCGCGCGCGCGTCGTTGATCGTGGTCAGCCCGAGCGCCGCCGCGGCCTCCAACATGCTCAGCCCCGGACCGCCGGAAACCGTCTTGAGCACCCACGCGTCGTGCGAACCGGCCCGGATCAGGTCGGACAACTCGATCAACGAACTGCCGGGCCGCACGATGTCGACGTGATGCCCCCACGCGTCGAGCTGTCGGACCACGTCGAGCGGCATGCCGTCGTGGCGGTAGTGCTCCTCAACGAGGAATGCCAGTTTCATCGATATCCCCCCGGGACGGCCGCCGTTCCCCCATCCGGCAGAACATTGACGGCACAGCATGCCACGCGCGCCGTGGACGACCGGCACACACCCCACCAAACTCCACGGGTGACCACCATCATGGGCCATTTGGGGGGTGATTCGTCATCAGTCAAGAGTAGAGAGGAATCGGGTGCTCCGCTCGGACGCCCGGCATAGAGCAGGTCAAGGCGTACGCGGAGGTGCGGCGCGGGGTACGGGGAGTGGATCGGGGGACGCGGGGGTGGGTCGGGGGCAGGCGGGGTGGGTCGGGCGGGCGCGGCACGGGCGAGACGGGGCGAGGCGGGGCGAGGCGGGGCGGGGCGTACCAGGTGACGGGGCGTGCGCGGGGCCGGGTGGGCGCGACGTGGGCGGGGTCAAAGCGGGGGCGGGGTAAGCGGGTGCGCGACGGCGGCGGCCGTGCCCCGTGGACGAACGGCGACGGCCGTACCGGGGACGGAACGAGGACGGGACGAGGGCGGGACGGGGCCTGGGGGATGGAGACAGCCCGCGTCGAGGACCGGGACCGTGACCGGGAGCGGGAGCGGGAGCGGGAGCGGGAGCGGGAGCGGGCCGCTCACGCCGAGTGTGGCCCCGGGTGCCGGCCGGGGGTCGGCCCGGCGGGGAGATCGGACGCGCCGGCGACGCCGGTGATTCCGGCGATCCCATCCAGCAGCCACGTGATCGCGTCGATCGGCGCGCCGCGCACCGGCGCCGGGACGTCGAACACCTCGGCCGCGTCGATCGCCGCGAGCGAGGCGCCGAGGGTGCCGATGTGCTCGCCGGCCGCGACCACCGCGGCCAGTTCGGGCAGTACCTGCACCTCCTCCACTCGCAGGTGCGCGTCGATCGTCTCCACCACGGCCTCGACGGCGGCGGCCACCATCCACGCACGCTCCGGGTCACGGGCCAGGCTGCCGATCATCGCGGTGACCACGGTCAGGTCGTGGTCGATCCGGTGGTGATCCGCCTCCAAGCGGTTGAGCAGCAATCGCAGTTCCGGACGGGCCACCCGCAACACCGGCCACAGGCACGCGTCCTCGTACTCGTGATGGGCCATCAGGATCCGGGCGAGCAGCCGCCATTGGGCCAGGACGTCGGCGACGGGCGCGCCCTCGTCGGTGTGCGGCACCCGGATCCGCCCCGCCATAGGAGCTAGGTCGCGGCGCAGCGCGGTGTGTACGAGCCGGATCCCGGTGAAGCGCAGGAGCGGGGAGGAGGCGGCCTGGGTGGCGGCGGGCATGGGGCGGTTCCTTTTGCGAACGGCGACGGCGCGGGCGTCCGGCCAACGCGTGGCGCGGCCGAGGCCGCGTGGACGCGTCAGTGTCACGCGCGTCAATCAACGTCCGATGCACATTCGATCAACGCCTGTCCGCAGGGTGCGGGAAGCGCGAGCCGAGTCGGGCCCACCCCGATCGGGCGGTCGGGCGACGGTCGATCGGCGGCCCGGCGTGCGGGCTCCCCGCGCGCGCCGGGTTCGTCAAGCCATCCGACAGCAGCATGCGGCTGTCCTCAAAGGCCGCCGCCTCGGCATCCACCAAGTCATGATCCCCACCACAAAGCGGCGCCCCGGGCCCGCCCGCCGATCACGAACGAACCACAACCTTCGCGGCCCCGCGATCGCGCGACCCACGACACACGGACCCGCCGCACACGGCACCGACGAACCGCCGACCACCGCACAGGCGGCCGACACCGCCCCCGGCGGCCCTCGGCGACTCCACATCGACATCAATAGGGCAACGGGCGCCCGGAAGGTGTACGCAAATCCGCCGGCGGCTGCGGCCGCGGGGAAACGGGGCGTTTGACGATCCTGATCCGCGTCATGGCCACGTCCTCCTGGTCGTTCCGGTCACCGGCACAATCGCCGTCGTGCGCGCGCCGCGCACTATCTGCTCCTTCGATACCCACCGGGACGCGCCGAACCCCACCTCCGACGAACAACCGCCTCATTCCGCCGGCCGATTCCCGATTTTCCCGCCTCACCACCCCGAATCGCCCTTATCAACGGGCACTTGAACACCTTTCGACACCGGGCCGCGCCGTGTCGCCCGACGCCGAACAGACCACCTTGGGCAGTCCGCGCAGAACCACGCCCAACTCGACCGCACCCCAGTGCAGTTGCCACGCCCATCGCGGGTGTCCACGCGTACACCCGCGCTGATCGCGGTCCTCGCGGGGCTTCCCGACCCACCACCTCCGGAACGACGCCAGGGGGAGGTGCGCACCCCGGGGCACGGTCCGATCGACGCGCCGCGCCACCGCCCCGCCCCATCGGGCTCGGCCCGTCGCGCCAGGGCCTCGCCGCACCACAACCGCCTCACCGCAACATCGGATCACCGCACCACCGGATCACCGCGCCACCAGATCACCGAGGCGCCGCACCTCACGGTGGTCATCCTCACCGCGACTATAGTAAGTATGATTTTCCAACTTACTCGCGGAGGCGATGGTATGGATCATGCGGGAGTGGTGCGGGTGGGGGCGGGGCGAGGGCGGGTCGAGTCCGTACGTGAGATTGCTGTGGATCGGTCCTGGTGGGCGTGGGCCGGTGCACATGGTGGGCATCTCGCGGCGCTCGCGCTCGATGCGATGCGGGACACGTTGTTCGAGCGGTCCGACGCTGGGCGGTCGGTGCGGACCGTCAACGCGCACTTCCTCAGGCCGGTCGACGATCGGCCGTTCGTCCTGGCGACCACGGTCGAACACGCCGGACGAGGTACCTCGGTGGCCTCGTTCCGTGCCGAACAGGCCGGCGATCCGGTGCTGCTGGGCTCGGCGGTGTTCGGTGCCCGGCGTCCCGGTCCCGATCAGAACGGCGGCCCGGCGCCGACGGTGGCGCCGGTGGAGGCTTGCGCCCCGCTGGAGCTTCCGGTCGAACTCGTGCCGTTCGCAAGGCGTTTGGAGATCCGGCCGGCGACCGCGACGCTGCCGTTGTCGGGTGCCGCGGACGCCGAATTGACGGCTTGGATACGGTTCGCCGACGGCAGGCCGTTGGATGCGGCGGCCGTGGTCGTACTGGCCGATGCCCTGCCGCCGGCACTGTTCGCGCGCTGGACCAGGCCCAGGCCGGTCCCGTCGGCGGAGTTGACGGTGCACTTCGGCGACGCCTTGGACGAAGGCCCGGCGCCCGGGTGGGCCCTCGTCCGGATCCGCACCGAACACGCCGGCAGCGGCTGGGCCATGGACGACAGCGCGGTCTGGACGCCGGACGGCCGCCTCCTCGCCCTCGGCCGCCAGGCCCGCCGGGTCCTGCCCGACTCCGCGCCCGCAGACACGCCCGCCTCGCCCGCCTCGGTGGCTCCGTCGTCTGCCGGCTCCTGACCGTCGCGGCCGCGTCGCTCCGGTCGAAACGCCGAGATCCCGCCCACCCTTGCGGGTGGGCGGGATCTCGGCGGGGCCTACAGCCCCGCGTCACGACGTGTCAGCCGCGCCGCACGCTGCGCTGGGCCGTCTCGACGACACCAGTGACATGCGCCGGGGTCATCTGCAGCAAGCCGCCGACCTGATCGAGCAGCGCCCGCTCGGCCGAACCGATCCCGCCCTCCGCGGCGGCGATCAACGCCGCCCGGGTGAGCAGCCATTCCCGCCCCTGCGGCTGGAGTTGGTCGCCGAGCGGCACCAGCACCGGAGGCAACTCGAAGCCCGCACCCGCGAGATCCGCATCCAACTGGGCCACCGAGTACCAGGACACGCCCGCCTCGACCACCGCTTCGGTGGCCACCGTCCGCGCCGCCGTGGACGGCGTACCGGCAACTCGCAGCATGGTCACCGCAAGCGCCCGCATCCCCTGGCCCAACAGCTCGGAGATCTGCGCGCTGGTCGCGCCCTGCAACACCGTGTCCTCGTACGTACCACCACAGGTCGCACACTCGACGTGCGTGCCCTGGTCCTTGAACGGGAAAATCGGAATGAAGAACAGCGTGAACCAGCGCCGAGCCAACTTCAGGTGATACTGCCGATCACCCCCGCACCTCGGACAGTGAAAAACGCCCTCGGAAAGCGTCTTGAATATGGTCTTGAAACCCCAAATGAGCATATTCCCAATCCCCGCTGTCAACGCAACGGCCCGATGCTCCCATACCGCACCCTCCGAGCCGATGCGCCGGGTGAACCCGGTGCAGCCCCGGCGGCAGGGGGCGAGTTCGCGTTCCAGGCCGGCTCGACGACCGGCACCGGCCGGCCGGTCGGCACCCGCCGCTCTGCGACCCCATGGAGGTGATGAGCAACAGCGAGACCCGAGAAACGACAAACACCCGTCTCGGCCGAAGCCAAGCACGGGTGCCGATCGGTGCTGCTCGGAGACCGAACCGCATGTACTGAAGGTGTGGGGCGTTCACGAGTGGGGGCTGACCTGGAAAGTGACATCGAACGCATGCTCGGTTTCCCGTGCAGTGGATGATCGTTTCCCGGGAGAGGCCTCTCGCGTGGTGGCTGAAGACGCACGGCCCGGCCCCGCACGAGCGACGTGTGCCCGTCTCGGGTGTCGATCCCAAGGTGTCCGCGTCTGGAGGTACTCGATGGGACACCGTCGTGGCGGGCAGTGTCAGGCAAGGTCCAGGGCTCGGACCACCGTGCCGTCTTCTGTGCGGCACTCGATGACATACGTAAGCATGCTCGCGTAGGACACGAATGCCGAGGAGACCGAATCCGTGCCCGGCCTGCCGTCGTGAAGGTCGTCCATGACATCCTCGTCGCACACGTCGACGATGTGGCGGTTGTCAGGATTTCCCAGGTCGGCGGCCAGCAGGTAGTTCACGCTGGTCGTCGCGGACAGGATCGGGTAGCACTCGGCTCCGTTCTTCAACAGGTCGCGTTCCTCGTCCTGTCGATAACCGAAGAAATTGTCCTCGTACCACAGGTCGTCGCTGTCGCTCTCGTCGTAGTCGTTGCCGTCATGGTCCGCGGGCGGGTTGTGGCGGTCGAAGTCGAGGCGGACCTGCACTTCGGGTCCCGGCCCGGACAGTACTTGCCGGACCTCGCGGAGCCACGAGGGCAATACGACCGCGTTGCGCCGCTCCAGATGATCGAGCAGTGCCGCTTCGTCGCGGTGGAATACGATCCCGGGGAACCTGGCCACGAAGACGCGCAGCGCGGCCTTGTCCTCCTCGGGCAACGACGATCGGCCGATCCAGTCGAGGGCCTCGGAGGCCGAGCCCGTGACGCGGTGGGCCCCGTAGTCGAAGTCGTCGTAGATGATGTCGGCAATACCGCCAAAGTCGCGTGAACGGGCGTCTGTGTGTTCGGGCACGGGGCCTCTCCTGAGTGATCGTCAGAACGCCGGAGATCGTATATCGCCGCGGCGACAGCCGGCGGAGGCGGTCGACGGCCCGTCACGAGCCGGGCTTGACCTGCGAAGAATCAACGAACGCGCAAGTGATTTCTCGCGCAGGCGGTGCACCTCCCGTTGCCGGCCGGTTGTCCCGCCGACTCTCCACGGCCAATGCACTTTTCGATGGCGACTGGCCGGTCACGCGGGCCGGTTCCAGGCGCGTCGGACTGCCTGCGGCCCCGTTTGTGGACGGCCGCTCACGTTCTCAAGCGGGGCACACACATTATGGTCAACTCCCCTGTCCGGACATCGAGTTCGCCCGTGCGCGGCTGTGTCGCAACGGCATACGAGGCAACTTGGCCGTTCCCCGGATGGATGTGTGCCCCCTGTTGACGATGACTGGCGACACATCAGGGACGCGTGTGACCGGCGGTGCTGGAGGTGTTCGTCATGGAGGACACGGACGTGGTTCCCATGCTCCGGAAGGCTGTCGGTTTCTACTACGACCGAGTCGAAGAACTCGACGAGCGGCTCGGGTTCCTGCGGGCGGAGATCGAGCGGGTCTAGGCCGAGCGGTCCCGCGCGTGGGAGGTGCACGAGCGTCTTTCCGAGGACCTGACCAGAGTCATGGATGCTCGCGCGACCAACCAAGCGATCGATCCCGAGGACCGGGTGAACGATGACGCAGTCGAGGAGCCGACTGTTGTCGATGACGCGGGCGTTTCGGAGTCCGACGAGGTCTCGGCGGTGCGTCGCACGACATGGCGGGGTTCGCTTACCCAGGGAATCCTGCGGGTGCTCGCGGGGTCGGGTCGCCCGATGCGGGCACGTGCACTCAACGAGGCGCTCGGGCGGGAGGAGACGCGGTCCCGCCGCGAGACCATGCGAACGACATGCAAGCGCCTGGCGTCACGCGGTGAGGTCGTGGAAGTCGAGCCCGGGCTCTACCGGATCGCCTGGCAGGGGCGTGACGAGGAGGGGGTCGCCAGACGTAGTCGCCCTCATATGAAGTCGACCCCTCCCGAGGGAGGGGCCGCGGCGCCGATTAGAGGATTGCCGCCTCGCCGGTGCCTTCGACGTGGTCCCCAATCAGTGGCTCACGCGTGCCTTCGAGGTTAGAGGAAACACTCTCGCCTTGGGGGCCGCGTGGCCTATTTCGTCGTCTCCGGCGGCTCTTCGTCGCGGGGGCGGAGAGGCCGATCCTTGAGCAACGTATCGGATCCGACGCCGTCCTCCTCCTCGATGCCTTGGCCGAACTCGGCCTGCCCACACGGGTATGCGCGGCCGACCGCGCCTACACCGACCAGAAAGCGACGGTGTTTCAGACGCCCGTCAGGCGCCTGGGCTACCGCCTCGCCCTGGACTTCAAGGAAGGCGGACGCGGCCGCCAGGGCAGCTTCCGCGGGGCACCGCTGATCGATGGATGCCTGGCCTGCCCGCAAATGCCGGAACCGTTGCGCGAAGCCACAACTGGTTTGAAGGACAAACAGATCCGGATCCGCAGCAACGAGCTCCAGGCGTCGATCGCCGTGTGCGAGCCCTCCTACCTGCACCGCAAGGAAGGAGCCGACGAACGAGGCGCGATCCGGCTTCAATGCCCCGCTGCGGGCCCTCGCCCACGGTCAACTGCGGGCGCCGCGAGCGCCTGCACCCCACCGTTCGCGACCCGGGCTCTCGCCCGTCGGCGGCCCTGGACCTGAGCGACCGACGGCAACGGGCGGCCCACCCGGCCGCCCGCCCCACCGTGGTCCTCCCCGAGGGCGAAGGCGCGAGGCCGCCCGCGGTCGAGGGCCTGCCGGCGATCTGCCGGCAGACCACGATGACGGTCCACGCGGACGCCGCCATCCCGAAATACCGGCAGGACTTCCCCTCCCTCTCGCCGGCCTGGGACGCCACCTACAAACCGATCCGCAGCCACGCGGAAGGCATGAACGGCTGGCTCAAAGGCATCCGCATCGACATCGGGACAAGAAACACCGACCCGTGCGCGGACGCGTCGCCCAACACCTGTTGGTAGCGATCCTGCTGATGATCGCCAACCTTGACACACTCGGCCGCCGGCTCGACCGGAACACCGATTCGACGGACCTCGACCACCACCACGATGTGATGGACACGGGACGAGCCGACTGGGCCCCACTCGCCGACTGCAGACCACCGCCACACATCGACTGATCCGCCCCGCGAACCACACATCGGCAACCAGCCCCGAGGCCCACACGCATGCCCGCGACAGCGGCACGAGCACCGCCAGCACCCACGCGCACCCGCCCCAGCCGGTCTCGGAGCCCTCAACAAGCCCCTGAACGCCGAAATCCCGCCCACCCTCACGGGCTGAACGGGATCTCGTCAATCGAACTCAGGCCATCTCAAGAACGGCCCCAGGTGTGGGCCGTTCACGAGTTGGGTGTGATCTGCAAAGAGATATCGAACGTGCAAGCGGTTTCCCGGGCCTGTGGTGATCGTTTCCCGTTGTCCGCTGACTCCACGGGGCGACGAGTGACGTACCACCGCGTGAGATGTCCGCATTCTTACCCGCGCCAGCGATCAACTGACGCCCGCACGCGTGGGTTCCCCAGGGTCTGGACCAAGCAGCCCGACCAGTGACCCGGACCACTTCGGGCTGCCTCTGCACGCGAGCTTGTCCCGGCTCTGCGCGCGACCCGGGTTCCGTCCGGCCGAACTTGGGCTGTGGGAGGATACTGCCCATGATGTGCATTCGAAGGGGCCGTGCCGCGTAGAACACCGGCTTCGCTCAGGCCGCGGGAACGCGGCTGGAGAAGTCCCTGGGTGCGGTATCGCGACGTCCCGGGGCTTTCGGGGACGGCGAATGCGGCCGTCCGTGTGCTCGAACGGGAGCGCCTGGTTCCGGGCATCGTTTCCGTCGCACTGAGCGTGTGGTCCGTCCGCGTTCACGGCACCAAACGCCGGTGGAGACCGTGGGAGGCCGAGTTCACCTGTCCTTGCTGCGGCGTGGGCTGGGCTCGGGACAAGCTGCAAGAAGCAGTGTCCGCGCTGCCGCCGAGAGCCGCCTCCGAACTCCGGGTGCAGATCGAGCGTCTGGACGATGTGCTGCTCGGCAGTACGCTCCACGACCCCATGGCGCCTTCGGAGTTGGCGTGGTGGCATCGCCGGTGTTGACCGTTGCCCCACCGACCGGGTTTCCGCTCGGGCAGAGGGTTCGTCCGCGTTGAGTTGCCGTAACAGATTCGTCGATTGTCTGGCCCGGCAAGTTGCCTGGGCAAGTTGCTCCGAAACCGGGCCGAGAGCGAGCAGTCGGGGTACCTCGACCGGAATCCCAGGGGTCAACGAGCCTTGTTTGTTTGGCGTTTCCCTGTCTCGGGGCCCTTGCGATCTCTAGGCTGGCCGTTGCTCGTTCAGGTCCGTATGGGCTCGGCAGTGGGAGGGACGTTGGCGCGATTCGGGCAGGATGAGGAGTCCTCGACGTCGCTTGATCTGTCGACGGTGGTGGAGACCTACACGCGCAAGGCGGCGGACTTGCGCCGGAAGTGCGACTCGCTGGCCCGTGAACTGGCCGCCATTCAGGGTGAGTTGGAGTTGGTCGAGGCTCGCCGTGTGGTCCTTGCGGAGGTCTTGGACGACAGTTCTAACCCAGTGGACGACTCGAAGCGTGACTTCCTCGACACCGCTTCGTTCACTACGATCACTGCGAAGGCGCGGCGGTCGGTCGCGGGCGACCAAGACCCGTGCGGCAAGCAGATGCGGTGCGGGTAGAGACGACCACGGCGGGCGGGGCTGACTCTGGATGGCGTTAAACCGCGAGGTCCATCAGGGCCGTTACGGTGAGGTGTTCTTCCAAGCCATCGTTACCGCCGCTGGAATGACGGCCCAAAAGTTGCACGAAGACGACTACATGATGGACTTCATCGTCGGGCATCCTGGGCCGCTTGCCGGCCGGGTGAAGAATCCAATGATCGGTGTGCAGGTGAAGTGCAGCCGCAAGGCACGCATGACCTCCTCGACGGTCAGCCACGGCTTGAAGGCCAAGTACTACAACGAGCTTGCCAAGCCAGCATCCGAGTTCGCGCTTCCCACCTTCCTGGTGGTGGTCTTGGTGCCCGATGACGCCGCCGCGTGGATGGATGCGTCGGACGAGCGGCTGGCCCTGCACCGAGCTGCTTACTGGACCTGCCTCCACGACGAGCCACAGCGTCGCGACCTCCACGAGGATTCACAGGTCACGGTGTCAGTGCCGCGTGAAAACCTCCTCAGCAGGGAGGCGCTTCTGGAGATGTTCGCTGTCGCGGATCAACTTCGCATGCAGGGACGGGAGGTGGCGGCTCAATGACACAGAAGCAACTGCCAGACCAAGCCCTGAGTTCTCTGAGCCCAGAACTCCTCCGTCGCTACCTGGATGCACAGGGCTGGTACTTGGCCGGTGAGCAGTACCGAGCTGAAGTGTGGGCGATGCAACTGACTGATGGCGTCATGGATGTCCTGCTCCCCAAGGACCCTCGCCTCACTGACTACGTACGGCAGCTGCGCTATTTGTTCGACACTTTGGCCGTCATCGAGGATCGCGAACCCTCAGCGATCCTCCGCGATATCGGGCTTGCCCAAACTGATATTCACTACGTACGGCTACTTCCCGAGGGCCTTGCCTCCGGCACCGTCTGGCTCTCCGAAGGCAGCCGCGCCGTGGCCAGCCTACGAGACCTTTTTATCAGCGCCACATACCGTGCCACCACATGGCTCGAAGACCAGCAGCCGCGGCCTGTAGAGCCTGGCCGCAAACCAAATCATGTGTACGAATTCCTCAGCCGCAGGGTTCTTCTAGGTTTGGCGCAGCCCGGCAGCTACGTTCTCACCGCTGAAGTACCGCTGAATTCCGGTGTGCCGGAGCAGTTGCCACTCAACGCCCAGGGCCGCTACGGCGGAATTCCCCTGGCTCGGCGAGTCTCTACCGCCTTCTACGACGGCGCTGCCGCCGCGTTCACGGCAGCGGAACACGCGGCGACCAACCCAGGTGACCTTTCAGCCTTCGCTGAGCATGCAGAGCAGGGCCTGTCAGCGAACGTCTGCGAAGCCCTCGCCGATCTTTCCTCACACGGCAAAGTTCCCTTCGAGCTCCGGGCAGCCTGGGCAAACAGTCTGCCCATGGAACGACCTGCGGGGATCCTCAGGTTCCAACCGGAGCTCATCGAGCAGCTTCAACTCGGTGCCGAGTACCTCCGAGACCGCTTCGGGCGGCAAGGGGTATCCGTGCGGGGTTTCGTGACCAAGATGGAGCGTGGTCCAACCACCGGGCCGGGCTCCGTGATCCTGCTGGGCCGACCAGAGGATCAACCCACCAGCCGTGCGATGAGAGTCCATGTCGAGCTGACAGCTCTGGATTACGACCGCGTGGGCCGAGCCCACCTAGACGGGCAGGAAGTACTGGTCCAAGGCGACCTGGAGCGCTCCGGTAACCGCTGGCATCTGGTGCGCGTCCAGAACTGCATGGTCGAAGAAATCAGGGATTGAGCCATCGCTGTTCCTTCCTGCAGCAACCTTCCGGGACCAACGAGCAGAAATTAGCGTTGATCACGTCATATCCACAGCAGGGAGACTGCATGGCAATCAACGAAGTCGGCGACGGATGGCCACCGCATGTAGCTCCCGGCATCTATCCGCTCGGAGTCCGACTGGAGGAGATGACTCCAGGCGCACGGATCGGAGGCCTGACCGCAGCCGGCCCCGTCACCGTGGTCCGCGCGGACTGGCGCGGCAGCAGCGCGATGGAGGTCGTCTATCGGGACGACTCCGGCAGCTTCGGCAGCGTGTTTCTCTACCGCGAGCACGAGGCGAACCTTACGCTGCAGGCGCCCACAGCCCGTACCGAGTTCACTGGCGACCCCGTTGCCTTCCGCCTGACAGCTGAGGCCCTGCGCTTCCGCATGGCAGGTCTCTTCGACCCCATGCTCGCCGTCACCACCTCCGACCTCGAGCCGCTGCCGCACCAGATCCGCGCTGTATACGGCGAACTGCTGCCTCGTACCCCGCTCCGCTTCCTCCTCGCCGATGACCCAGGCGCCGGCAAAACCATTATGGCCGGGCTGTACGTGAAGGAATTGCTGCTCCGTGGCGACTTGGAGCGCTGCCTGATCGTCGCGCCCGGCTCGCTGGTCGAGCAGTGGCAGGACGAACTCCTCAACAAATTCGGGTTGCGGTTCGAGCTGCTTACCGGTTCCCTCGCCGACTCGACTCCGGACAGCAGCGTTTTCGAGCACCACCCTCGACTGATTGCCCGTATGGATCAGCTCTCCCGGTCGGAGGAGCTTTTAGAGCAGCTCCATAATTCGGACTGGGACCTGGTGGTCGTGGATGAGGCTCACCGGATGTCCGCTCACTGGTTTGGCAATGAGCTCAAAACCACCCGGCGATACCAGCTCGGCCAGCTGCTTGGCCGCGTCGCCCGCCACCTCCTCCTGATGACCGCAACCCCGCACGCCGGTAAAGAAGACGACTTCCAGCTCTTCCTCGCTCTGCTCGACTCGGACCGGTTCGAGGGCAAGTACCGCGAAGGAGTCCACACGCTCGACACGGGCGGGCTTATGCGCCGCATGGTCAAGGAGGACCTCCTTACCTTCGAGGGCAAGCCACTCTTCCCCGAGCGTCGCGCCTACACCGTCCCGTACGAGCTGTCTCCTGGCGAGCACGAGCTGTACGAGGCTGTCACTCAGTACGTCCGCAACGAGATGAACCGCGCAGACAGGCTCCGAGCAGCTGGCGACGGGCGTCGAGGAAACACCGTCGGATTTGCTCTCACTGTTCTCCAGCGCCGTCTGGCTTCCAGCCCCGAGGCGATTCTCCGGTCTCTGGAACGGCGCCGTGAACGCCTGGTACGTCGCCATCGAGAGATGCTGGCAGGCCCGACCGGGCGCACTCGGCCCGAAGATCCGGAGCTTACCCGTCGACTGAGTGCCATGAATGGCGACGACGATTGGCAGGAGCGCCTCGAGGACCTGGATGGCAACGAACTCGAGAAACTGGAAGAAGAGGTTCTGGACGCAGCCACCGCCGCTGGGACCGCCGCCGAGCTCACCGTTGAAATCAACCAACTCACTGAGCTGATCCGGCTGGCCTCACAGGTCCGGCTCTCCGGCACCGACCGCAAATGGAGCGAGCTGCGCACTCTGCTACAAGACCGGGACGAGATCCGTGACCATGACGGCAATCCCCGCAAGATCATCATTTTCACCGAACACCGGGACACCCTGAACTATCTCGTGGAGCGCATCCGCAATCTGCTCGGCCAGAACGAGGCGGTCCAACTGATCCACGGTGGCGTACGACGCGAGGAGCGCCGCCGAGTCCAGGAGTTGTTCACCCAGGAGCGCGATGTCCGTGTCCTCGTGGCCACAGACGCCGCTGGCGAGGGCCTCAATCTGCAGCGCGCCCACCTGATGGTCAACTACGACCTGCCGTGGAACCCCAACCGGATCGAGCAGCGCTTCGGCCGCATTCACCGGATCGGCCAAACCGAGGTGTGCCACCTGTGGAACCTTGTCGCCGCTGACACCCGTGAGGGCGCCGTCTTCCAACGTCTCCTGGACAAGATCGAACACCAGCGCCGTGCATACCGTGGGCAGATCTTCGACGTGCTCGGCGAAGCTTTCGAAGAGCAACCACTGCATCGGCTGCTCATAGAAGCTGTCCGTTATGGCGATCAGCCCGAAATTCGTGCCCGTCTGGACGAGGTCATCGACCATACAGTCGGCGCAGGGCTCGACGAGCTGCTCGCGGAGCGGGCCCTTCACCGCGATCTCCTGGGCGAAGCCGAGGTGGCCGAGACCCGGCTGCGACTGGAAGAGGCTCGTGCCCGGCGGCTTCAGCCTCACTATGTCGAGGCATTCTTTCGGGCAGCATTCACAAAACTCGGCGGTCGATTGGCGAAACGGGAAACTGGCCGGTTTGAGATTACGAATGTGCCGACTGTATTGTTGAACCGTTCACCGCACCGTGGGCTGCCGGCCCCGGTGCTTCGCCGGTACGAGCGAATCGTTTTCGACCGGGAGCTGATCCGTCGACGGGGCTGCGCGGAGGCGGCCCTGCTCGCTCCGGGCCACCCACTGATGGATGCAGTCGTGGATACAACGATCGAGCGGCACGCAGCCGTACTCAAGGCCGGCAGTGTCCTCATCGACCGAGCCGACCCCGGCCAGAACCTACGACTGCTTGTCGCACTCACCCAAGAGATCACCGACGGACGTCCTCGCTCAAGAGTCGTCAGCAAGCGCTTCGACTTCGTCGAGCTCACCTCCGACGGCTCGGCGATCCCCGCCGGTCCTGCCCCCTACCTGGACTACGACCCTCCAGCGGAGGAAGAAGCAGACCCGGTGGCGGAGGAAGTCGCCCGCCTTGTCGGACAGCCCTGGCTGGCCGACGGGATGGAGGAGACGGCCATCGCCTGGGCCGCCGACCACGCGGTCCACGACCATCTGCGGTCTGTACGAGACCGGGTTGCGCCGGAGATCCAGCGCACCCGCGAACAGGTACGGCAGCGCCTCACCCAAGAGATAGACTTCTGGTACGCCCGTCACCTTGAGCTCCTCGACGCGCAAAGCCAGGGGCGCAAGCTGAAACTGCGACCCGAGACTGCGCTGCGCCGTGCGAGCGACTTGGAGGAACGGCTCAAGCGACGGCTGCACGAGTTGGATCTCGACGAGCGTCTCCTGCCTCGTCCCCCACGCGTGGCAGGTGGGGCCTTGGTGCTGCCCCAGGGACTTGTCGATCGCCTACTCGGGCGACGGCCTAGCTCTCCGGCGGTCATTGCTGCTGCGCGTGACACAGCTGCCGTCGAACGTCGAGCCGTCATGGCGGTGATCGACGCCGAGCAGCGCCTCGGCCGCCAGCCCGAAGAAATGCCGCCGAATAATAAGGGCTTCGACCTCCGATCCTGGACTGCAGACGGCAGCAGCCTGCTGCACTTGGAGGTCAAGGGCCGCATCGCCGGGGCTCGAGACTTCACGATCACCCGCAACGAGGTGCTGCACGCCAAGAACGTCGGCGATCAGTACCGCCTCGCCTTGGTGTCCGTCTCCCCTCACGGACCGGAGCACGACGAGGTGCGATACCTGACCCAGCCCTTCCGCGAGACGAGTACGGACGACTTCAATGTGACCAAGTTCGTCTTCCACTGGAAGCGCATGTGGGAACGGGGCGCAGACCCTCACTGACGCGTATCGCACCAAGGCCAAGAGCTGAGTAGGCGAAGGGAGAACGCTCGTCAGCGGTACAGGCCATACTTGACGGCTGAGCAGACCATCCCGGAACGTCTCCAGCCGTCCCGCACCACCCGCCTGGCCCGAAGAGAAGAGCGCCCTGCATGACGACCACGCCCAAGCGCAAACTGATCGAGGTCGCACTGCCGCTGGAAGCGATCAACCGCGAATCCGCGCGGGAGAAGTCCATCCGGCATGGGCACCCCTCGACGCTCCACCTGTGGTGGGCGCGTCGCCCGCTCGCCGCGTGCCGAGCGGTGCTCTTCGCCCAACTTGTAGACGATCCTTCCTCGCACCCGGACAGGTTCCCGACAGAGGAAGCAGTTGCTGCGGAGCGCCAGCGGCTGTTCCGCCTCATCGAGCGCCTGGTCGCCTGGCAGAACACCTCGGATGAGGCACTGCTGCGAGAAGCCCACGAGGAGATCCTCAAGTCGACTGATGGCAATCCACCGCCCATTCTTGACCCATTCGCAGGTGGCGGTTCCATCCCGCTAGAGGCTCAGCGGCTGGGTCTGGAGGCCCATGCCTCGGACCTCAATCCCGTGCCAGTACTCATCAACAAAGCCCTAATTGAGATCCCATCGAAATGGGCGGGGCACCCGCCAGTGTTCCCAGGTGCAGCACAGGAAAAACTCTCCCAGGGTGCCCAAGCCGAGGGAATGTGGCCGAGGGCCACGGGCTTGGCAGAAGACGTCCGCCGCTACGGCAAGTGGATGTTGAGTGAGGCAGAGGCACAGATTGGCCACCTGTACCCCCAGGTGAAACTCGAAGACGGCAGTAAAGCCAACGTCATCGCCTGGATTTGGGCCCGGACCGTGCAGTGTCCTAACCCTGCTTGCGGGATTCGGATGCCGCTAGTCAAGTCATGGTGGCTCGGTAAGAAGAAGGGAAAGGAGGCATACGTCGTCCCAAGGGTCGTTGCTGGCAAGGTCATCTTTGAGATCAGTCACGACGTCAAGCAGGCCCCAACGAAGGAAACAGATGGCACCGTCGCGCGGACGGGGGCGCTCTGTATCGGCTGCGGAGATGCGGTTCCTCTGTCGTATGTACGTGAGGAAGGCAAAGCGGGGCGGATCGGCCAGCAACTCATGGCCATCGCTGCAGAAGGCAAGCGTCGGCGAATCTACTTGCCACCGAACGAGGAACACGAACAAGCTGCGAATGTTCCGCGACCTACAGATGTCCCTGACACAGAAATTCCTTACAATCCGCGTTACCTCACCCCGCCGAACTACGGCATGACCCAACACGCTGATCTCTTCACAAATCGCCAGCTTACAGTTATGACCGTCCTGACCTCAATGACACAGGACATCAAAAGTTCAATCTCGAAAGATGCGAAAGAATTCGGACTGCCCGCCGGAGATCTGCTGGAGGTAGGCGCAAAAAGCATCGAATCATATTCGGGAAGCGTTTCAACATACCTGGCTCTAGCTGTTAGCAAGGCCGCCGATCGACTCACCTCTATCAGCGGCTGGGACAGCAGTACCAAGACGGAAGGGACTCGCAATGTATTCGCACGACAGGCGATTTCAATGGTGTGGGATTTCTCTGAGGCCAACCCATTTGTCGATGCGTCCGGTGGCCTAGGGAAGGCATTCGAAGCCATCGCCGAGGCACTCAGTCGCCAAGGGGCGGGAAAACTCGGGACGGTCGAACAGGCGGACGCAACTCAGCGTAGCTATTCCGGATTTCTCATTTCCACGGACCCTCCCTACTATGACAATGTGCCCTACGCAGACCTCTCTGACTTCTTTTACGTATGGCTCAGGAGGTCCTTGCAAAGCGAATTCCCCTCACTCTTGAATACAATGCTCACTCCAAAGGCCGAAGAACTTGTAGCCGACCCACTGCGCCATAATGGGAAGAGGGGGGCTGATATTTTCTTCGAAAATGGCTTCAATGAAATCTTTGGAAATATTCGCCGAGAATCTCCGAACGATTTCCCAATCGCCGTATTCTACGCGTTCAAACAGGCCGAGACCGATTCGTTCGGAGAAGCGTCCACAGGATGGGAAACCCTCCTCTCTGGAATGATTCGCTCGGGGTGGTCAATTACGGGCACCTGGCCAATGCGGACAGAACTAGGTAATCGGATGCGTAATGTCGACAGCAACGCTCTAGCCTCGTCTATCGTCCTCGCCTGTCGCCCGCGCCTCAGTGAGGCTGGCATTACCACCCGTGGCGCCTTTCTGGGTGCGCTTAAGGATGAGATGCCAGTGAAGCTCAACGAGCTCCAGCAAGGTGCCATTGCTCCAGTCGACCTGGCTCAAGCCGCCATCGGCCCCGGCATGGCCGTCTTCTCCAGGTACGCCCAGGTCCTGGAGTCCGACGGCAAGCCGATGACCGTGAGGACCGCGCTCATGCTTATCAACCAGATCCTGGACGAAGTGCTGTCCGAGCAAGAAGGCGACTTTGACTCCGACACCCGATTTTGCGTTCAGTGGTTTAAGAACTTCGGCTGGAACGAGGGCTCCTTCGGAGACGCCGACAACCTTGCCCGCGGCCGAAACACCTCCGTTGAGGGCGTCCAACGCGGTGGTGTCTTCCGAGCCGTCGCTGGCAAGGCGAATCTACTGCCCTTCTCTGCGCTGCCCTCCGACTGGCACCCGGAGACCGACGATCGCATCAGTCTGTGGGAAGTCGTCCTGCACCTTGCGAAGGCTCTGGACGAGGAAGGCGGGGACGCCGCAGCCCGCCTCATGGCCGCCGCCCGCACCCGCGTCGATATGGATGTCGCGCAGGAGCTGGCGTATCTACTTTTCGCCATCTGCGAGAAACGCGGCATGGCTCAGGATGCGATTCTCTTCAATGGCCTCGGCCAGTCCTGGTCCGACCTGACGGCCGCCGCGCGCAAGCAGGCGGCCTCAGCTCCGAAGGTGATTCAGGACGGGTTCACGTTCGATGAGGAATAGCAGCTGCGGCCCCTAGCAGCGTAGACATCAACGCCAGAGGAACGAGGAGGACGAGGACAGGCGATGGCAATCAGTAACCGGGACCGCGTCAATCGCGGGTTCGAGCTGTTGGCGCAGGGACTGGAGCCCTTCGTTGACGAGATTATGACGGCCGCTACACCAGGCGACAGCGCCTGGATCAAGGTCCTCGAGGCCCGCGACACCCAGAAGTTCGGAACGAAACGGGTCTACGCGAAGTCCGACCCTGCTGTACTCCTCAAGGTGATCACCGAGGAGTGGCGAGCCGGGTTCGGGGACAAGCTCTCCCGTGGTGAGCAGTCCATCGCCTCGCTCCTCCGCGATCATCGAAACAAGTGGGCACACAACGAGCGGTACAGCCCAGAAGATGCCGCGCACGTGCTTGACTTGGTCGAGCGGCTGCTGACATCGATCGGCGACCCCCTGGGCGCGGCGGCGGCACGCAAGGAGAAGCAGAACCTCCTGCGTGCCATGTACGAGACCGAGACTCGCGAGGCGGTGAAAGAGTCGGCCCGGGCGGCGGTAGGCGTCCCCGGTTTGGTCAGGGGCCAGAGCATCAAGCCCTGGCGCGAAATCATCCGCCCGCACCGCGATGTGGCCTCCGGGAACTACGCCTCCGCAGAGTTCGCCGCCGACCTTGACGGCGTAATGCACAACGAGGGCAGTGAGGAGTACACCGACCCCGTCCGGTTCTTCGAGCGCACCTACCTCACTGAGGGACTGCGCGACCTTCTCACCCGGGCCGCTCGACGGCTCTCCGGTGACTCCAACGCCAGCCCAGTCATTAACCTCCAGACTAACTTCGGTGGGGGCAAAACCCACTCGATGCTGGCGTTGTACCACCTGGCCTCTGGAACCCCGCTCGCCGATTTTCCGCAAGAACTCCACGACTTGATCGCGGACTCTGGTGTGACTTGGGATTCGGTACGCCAAGTGAAGCGAGTCACGCTCGTCGGCAACCGGATCAGGCCAGCCAAGGGGGATATCAAGGGCGATGGCACCCATGTCAACACGCTCTGGGGCGAGCTCGCCTGGCAGCTCGGCGGCAGGGAGGCGTACGACCGGATCGCGGAGGACGATGAAGCTGGCACCAACCCGGGCCGGGCGCTGCAGGAGTTGATCACCGACTACGGTCCCTGCCTCATCCTTATCGACGAATGGGTCGCCTACGCACGCGAGCTGTACGGCAAGGATGACCTGCCCGCTGGTACTTTCGACAGCCAGTTCACATTCGCTCAGACCCTGACCGAGTCGGTCAAGGCCGTCCCCGGCGCACTGTTGGTCGTCTCCATTCCGGCATCGGACGCGGCGGACGGCAGCGACGCAGACTCGACCGGTGCCAGTGATCTGGAAATCGGTGGTCTGCATGGTCAGGCCGCCCTCAAGCGGCTGCAGAACGTCGTGCGACGGGTGGCTGACCCTTGGCAGCCAGCCACCGCCCAGGAGTCCTTCGAGATCGTCCGACGTCGACTCTTCGAAGCGCCCGACGCCGATGACAAAGTTGAAATAGCCGCTGTGGCACGGCAGTTCGTTGAGTTCTATCGATCAAAACAGGGCGAGTTCCCCCGCGAATGCTCCGAGCCAGCGTACGAGGACCGGATCAAGGCCGCCTACCCGATACACCCCGAGCTCTTCGACCGGCTCTACAAGGACTGGTCGACCCTCGAACGATTCCAGCGCACCCGCGGCGTACTGCGCATGATGAGCACCGTCGTCCACGTGCTGTGGGCAGCGAACGACCCAGGGCCTCTCATCATGCCCGGCTCGATCCCACTCCAGGACGCGAAGGTCGTCAGCGAGCTCAACCAGTACCTCGACGACGAGTGGAAAGTCATCATCTCTACCGACGTCGACGGAGAAGGGTCCATCCCCGTCCGGATCGACGAGGAGCGCACCACTTTCGGCCAGCGGCGGCTCACCCGCCGACTCGCCCGCACGGTGTACTTCGGATCAGCACCTACTCTGCGCAGCGATCACAGGGGCATCGACCGGCAATATGTGTGGCTGGGTACGGCCGTACCCGGCGACACGATCGGGAATTTTGGCTCCGCGCTCGACTTGCTCAGTCAGCGCACCACGTTCTTCTACCCGGAGAACGGGCGCTACTACTACAGCACCCAGGCGTCCATCACGCGCCATGTTCAGGATGCTGCAGAGGCGCTGCGCGACCGTCCCGAGGAAGTCTGGGCGGAGATCACTGACCGCCTCAACCGGACCCAGAGGCAGTCCTCCGGGGACTTCGCTCGGGTTCACGCTGCCCCGGATGGCACCGCCGACGTGCCGGACCTGGAAGAGGCCCGGCTGGTCCTATTGCACCCCAAGTTCTTCCACAGCAAGGGGGAAAAGGACACCAAGGCACTGGAGTTCGTTAAGAAGTGCCTCAAACAGCGCGGCACTGCCACACGGGTGAACGTCAACCAGTTGGCGTTCCTCGCTCCTGATCATCGACGCCTTGAGGAACTCGAAGACGCCGTGCGTGATTACCTCGCATGGAAGGATGCGCACGCGCAACGCGGGGAAACCGGACTGAACCTCACTGCTCAGCAAGCCGGACTCGCCGAGAGCCGTTGCGCTCAGGCGGACGAGACGGTCAACCTGAGGATCGCGGGCACGTACACCTGGCTGATCGTGCCGAAGCAGCCACAGGGCGACAAGGAGTACGTACTCGGCCCGATCCGCTGCGAAGGCAGCGAAGACAAGCTCGCCGTCCGGGCATCCAAAGTGCTGGTCAGTGCAGGACAGTTCACTACGGTGTTCGGGGCGCTCAACATCCGGCTGGATCTGAACTCCCACTTGCGCCCAGTCTGGGATCCTGGGCACGTCTCGCTCGGTGCGCTGTGGAATTACTACCGCAAGCACCCTTACTTGATGCGCCTTCGGGACCGTTCCGTACTTGAGCAAGCTGTGCTGTCCGTGCTGTCGGAGGGAATCACCTGGGAAGCAGAGGGATTCGCCCTGGCTGAGGGATACGACGAAGCGAGCGGCACCTACGTCGGTCTCGCCCTGCCTATGCAGGATTCTTTCGGTCTGCCCACCGACGCAACTCTGCTCGTCAAGCCCGAGCGGGCGAATGAGCAGCGCGAACGAGATCTGGCTGCGGCGGCTCGCAGGAGAGCAGAGCGGGAGGCCGCTGCTCGGGCGGCCAGCGACTCGGCGGCAGACAGTGACACCGACACCTCCGATGGAGGCAGCCCCGCCGACGTTCCCACGAGGCAAGTGGAACCGCATGTACAGGAGCCAGAGCCGACCCCGAACGTTCGCTTCTTCGGTTCGTATCCAGTGGATGCAGAGCGTAGCGGTCGTGACTTCGCGAAGTTCGTCGAAGAGATCCTTCCGCACCTGCGATCCGCTCCTGGGGCCGAGGTACGTATTCGCCTGGAGATCGAGGCTCACAGCAAGGATGGATACTCGGACGACAAGGTCCGAGTCGTCACCGAAAACGCCCGCACCCTGAAGTTCGAGCAGTATGGCTTCGAGAACGAGTAGGCCAGCCGATGCGCTCGGTGGTCGCCGGTCCCAAAACCGCGGCCGCCGAGCGCACAGCTTTACTCAGTGACCAATGACCGGCGAGGAAACGGCTGTTCCGGGAGCGTGCTCGATTTGTGGATGGTCAATACCTTGGCCAGCCGTTCTTCGAATGATCTCCCCTCGACGCGTCCCTTCTCCGGGCCGACGAACTGCCGCCACCGCGACGGATGTCTCGGTGTGCCAGCTACCATCCAGACCTTCGATAGGCCGCGATTGTCCACGTGCGCACGCACCCATGCGGCCTGCTCCTTGAGAAGTTTTCCCACGACACCGGTGATTCTCCCGGCACCCCAGGCGAACAGAATCTCGTCAGCACCTTCGATCGCCACTGACAGCTGCTGACGGGACCTTTCAAGGTCCGGCTCGGTCACGACGAGGCTGGCCAGCTGTGTCTGGTCCTTTGACTGGAGATCGATCAGATTGGCCAGTCTCAACTTTGTGCAGCCGGTCAGCGGTAGTGCAGCGAGGAGGTTGCGGTGCGAGATCGTCTCCACTGCCGGACGCAGGGGAGGGTTGAGCAGAATGGCGCACAGCGTGCGCTGATCGACTCCGGCAACAGCGACCGGGGCAGTCATGGCATCCCTATCGGGCGGGTATTTATGGTGGGTTCTGTGGAAGTCAAGAGGGTTGTCCTTGCCTTCAGCGGGCGGTGATTCCGTCGAAAGGGACGGGGTTCCCAGCAAATGCGGGGTGGTCAGGGTTCCACGACAATGTTCCTTGCGGCATGGGCGAGGAGGCCTTGCGTGCGCGCGGTCAGGTCAATTCGGTCAAGTGGAAGATGACAGGTGGGCCAGGTTTTCGCGGATGCCTCGGCGGAGCCTTCGCTGTTGAGCGAGGTGGCCAAGGGTGCTTCCGGCTTGTGCAATCCCGGCGATCCAGTCGGCAATACATGCGAGTGATCCGTTTTCGCGCGTTAGTTGGCTGACAGGGCTCGCATCCACGGTCATCATGCGGCGCAAGCCGGAGGTTATGCATGCAGTTGGCCCGGCGATGCGTCGTGGGGTAGGGGCCGCTCCTGGGTCGTCCGATGCCAGATATCGCCTTGCTCGGACCATTCTTGCCAGGCAGAGCAAAACAGGGCGCTGGTGATCAGGATGGAGACCTCGCGGCGGCCGATCCGTTGCTTGGCGGGTGTTGCCGGGTCGTGGCTGTGGAGGTGGTCGAGGATGCCCCGACTGTCGGCGTGGAAGAGGGTATGGGCGGCTTTCGTTCCCTCGGATCCACCGAAGACGTAGGTCTCGGGTTCGTAGATGGTCTCCCGCCAGTTCGTGATCTGGTCCCTAGTATCGCAATTCGTCGAGTGCGTACCCCAGTTGCCCGTTCGCGTCCGCCTGTGTGGCGCTCGGGCCAGGTTGGCAGCACAAGCGCCAGCAAGGAGCTTTACGGATGAACCACCACGACCACACCGTGCCCGTGGTCTGGCTTCCCGCAGTGACTGTAAGCCGCCGCGGTGGTCGTGCGCCGGGTCGTTGCCCAGTCCGCGAAAGGGACCCAATCCAGACGCATAGGCCCGATCAAGTCCGCCTCGGTGCGGGACAGGACTCCCCAGCGGATCGCGCGTGCCAGCGCCACATCCAGTGCCCACACGGCGCGGGTGGCGGCAACGACCGGAACCCGGACGCGATCGGCGTCCGGCGCGTCCAAGGTCTCGTACAACGCGGCGTGTCCGGCGCAGAATGCACACCAAAGCCGCGCCATGCTCCCCGGACGGTCCAGATCCACCGACGCGAGGCTGCGGAGAAACCCGGTCACCACCTCCGCGTGCACGTCTCACGCTTCACCGTGGAAGCGGTCGGCCATCCATCGGCACAACGGTATCAACGCCTAGTGCCATCCCGAAGCACACCACAGTCCATGCCGCGCCCTCGGCCCGCGCCCGCGTGACCAGGTGCGCACACAGCGCATCGCGGGTGTCGAGCGGCAGCGACGCAGCAACAGCCGCTCCCGCAGCTCGTCCAGGGAATCGGCCAGCACGGCAAGTGCGGGAAGGCCCGCCCGTCCACCGCGAGCGGAGCAGGCCCCGTGACCAGCAACGCGAAGGCGATCCGGGCCATTTCCTGCTCACCGGCGACGTCCCTGCGGTGATCCTCAATGGTCACGACCACCGCGACTACCGGTGGTTTGTTAGACCGGGATGTAGAGCTCGATGGGTCTTCCTGTGCCGAGGGCGTTGATCAGGGTCTGGAGTTCGGTGGGCGGGGGCTTGGTTGACCATGCCCGCCAGTAGCGTTGCAGCGTGGTCCAGGGCGCCAACCAGCCACGGACGGCCCGGATCGCTTGGGGCCAGGAGGCCTTTCGGGGTCGGTGGGACGCGGGAGTTCCGCCTCTCTGGGCGGTGCGGTTCCAACTCCTCGGCATCCACGGACGGGGGCGGAGGCGGGGCGAACCAGGCGTCCCAGCACAACGAGAACGCGCAGTTGACCAGGGTCTAGTGGCGGCGGATCGCGGTGTCGGAGCGGACCTGGAAGTCGGCCCATCCGAGTTCGTCCTTGACTTGGCGACCACCAGGCGTGTCGTCCCGTCCGGGCCCCACCACCCGAGCCTCGCGTCGGCGGCCCACCAGGTCTCGGTGTGGCCGTCACGGAAGCGACGGATCACCGCGTTCCAGTCGCCGGGATCCCGCGGCCCGCCCCAGGTCAGGACGCGGGCGGCGTCGACCGGGGTATGGGCTTGGTCGCCCCGGGCCCAGATCCCGTGGCGCGGCTTCAACGCCATCACGAACGGCAGCCCGGCGTCGACGAGTTCGCTGCGGAAGCCGTCCTGGTCCCCGTAGGCACAGTCTGCGGCGACCGCCCGAAAGGACACCCCCGCCTGTTTCGCTTCCCGGGCCAGGGCGGCCCCGATCCGCAGTTTCGTGCGGAAGTCGGGGTCGTTCCCGCCTTGTGGGAAGTGGTGGGCCGGTGAGGCGCTCGTCCGCCCGACACGTGGTCACCGTGACGACGCCGCGGTCGATCTTCCCTACCGAGCCCAGGTACTGCTTGCCGACGTGCGCGGTCGCCGTGCCGTCCTTGCGGTCGCCGGAATCGTCGATCACCAACACCCCGCCCGCGTGCGGCGCGGTCGCCGGATCCGCCAGCAAAAGCTCCACGCGGCGGGCGTTGATCCGCTCGTGGTCCCAGGTCGACTCGGACAGGAAGAACTGCAGCCGCTGCACCGCCGGATGCCGTGCACCGACCACGGGTTCCGTACCGGCCAGACAGGTCAACGTCTTGTTGCGGTCCCTCGGCAGCAACAGCCCGGTCAGGTACTCGCGGAAGCCACGCCGCTGTGCCAACGTCGAGAACAGGTCGTCGAACCGCGCGGCACAGGCCTCCAGCGGCCCCGGTGCGGGCGGACAGGGCACACGCTTGGTCATCGCAACCCCCCGAGGCGCAGGCGACGTTCCCTCCTATCGGCATACCGCGACCCTGACCCGCTGTCAACAAAGCACCGGTAAGCCTCGATCCACCGGTCAGCGTCCTGTGGATAGCGGCTGGAAAAACGAGGAAGTGCCTTGTGGCCTGCGATGATGGGAGTTCTTCAGGCTTCCAGCACGCACGATCGACAAGGCACTTCCGAGATGCAAGTTTCCCACACTCCGGCGGCGGTCTCCGCTGTGTTCGACGACCGGAATCTGATCGTGCATGCCGGGCTGGTCCCGGTGATGCGGCTGGCCGAGTGGTGCGGCCGAGAAGGTGAAGCTGACCGGCGCGAGCAACGGTGCCGGGGCGGCGGCAGACGCCAAGGTCACCGGCATCGTCGCGGGCATGGCCGTGGGCGCGTACAGCATCGACGACCTGGCGGTGCTGCGGCACGGTGCCATGCCGGCCGTGTTCGCGGGTATTCGTGCCCCGTCCACACTGGGCACGTTCCTTCGCTCGTTCACCCACGGGCACGCCCTCCAACTCCACGCCGTCCACCGGAGGTTCCTCGCGGAACTGGCCGCGCACACCCCGCTGTTGCCCGGCGCGGGAGAAAAGGCGTTTATCGACGTCGACTCCACCCACAAACGGGTTTACAGCCGGACCGAGCAAGGCGCCGAGTACGGCCGGTTCAAGGGCATCCGCACCCTGCACCCCCTGCTCGCCACGATCTGCACCCCGCACTCGAGGCCGGTGATCGCCGCGGTGCGGATGCGCCGCGGCAAAGCGGCCGACTCCCGAGGCGCCCCGAGATTCGTCAGCGAGGCCCTGGCCACCGCCAGGGAGGCCGGCTGCACCGGCACACGCGTCCTGCGGGCGGACTCGCAGTTCTACAACGCCGGGGTGATCGCCGCCTGCCGACGGGCCGACGTCCGCTTCTCGATCACCACCGGCATTAACCCCTCCGTCAAACGGGCCGTCCTCGGCATTCCCGACGAGGCGTGGCGGCACATCGAATACCCGACCGCCTTGCCCGATCCCGTGACCGGAGAACTCGTCTCGGACGCCGAGGTCGCCGAGATACCCCGCCTACACCGCGTTCGCGAGCCGTGCGAAGGCGGAGCGGGTCACCGTCCGGCTGATCGTCCGTCGAGTCCGCGACCTGGCTAAACCACCGGTCGAGGGTGAGCAGGGCGAGCTTTTCCCTGTCTGGCGTTACCACCCCTTCTTCACCGACAACCCCGCCGAGACCCTCCGGGTCGAGCGGGAACACCGGCATCACGCGGTCGTCGAGCAGGTCATCGCGGACAGCAAGCCGGCGCCCTGGCCCACCTGCCGTCGGGGCACTTCCACGCCAAGGCGGCCCGGCTGACCTTGTGGGCGATGACCTACAACCTGCTGCGGGCAGCCGGGGCACTGACTTCCGTCTTCCACGCCAGGGCCACCACCGCCACCCTCCGCGCCCACCTCGTCCACGTCCCGGCCCGGATCGCCCGCTCAGCACGGCGTATCACGCTGCACCTGCCGCGCGACTGGCCCTGGCGGCAAGCCTGAACGCACCTGTTCGACACCGTCCACGGCCCACCCGGCTGACGCGAACAGCCCCAGCCCACCGCCCGCCCGGGCCCGACCGAAACCGAATCCGTGGAAAAGCTGGGCAGACCAGCGGATAACACCTGCCCATGCCGCGTCACCCACCCGAAGCCGGCAGAGAAACCGATCAGAAGATCACTCTCAAACCCCATCGGTGGATCGAGGCTAAGAAGCCGTTGTCTTATCGAACGTGGTCGCTGAGTTTCCTCTGGTCGGGCGTGAACTCGGTTGCTGTGCGGGAGGGATGACGCATTGTGTCGTCTCGTTCGTGGGGGTTGCCGGTGCCGTCGGTGATGGGGTTGCTGGAGGAACGCGAGACCGCCGCCCGAGTGCGGGTGGAGGAGTTGCGTGCGGAGGCCGACCGGGTCCTGGCCGCGTTGCGGGAGGCCGAAGCGGTGCTGGAGCGCCGGGTGGTCGCGGTTGAGGAGTTGGCCGAAGCCTTGGACGCGCGGGTGCGGGACGAGCTTGCCGGGGAGGCCGGGCCGGAGGCGGCAGCGGTGGTGGAGCCCGTGGTGGTGAAGGTGGCGGTGGCCGGGTCGGTGGTGCCGCATCGGCGCGAGCGGATGGCGGTGGAGGTGCTCG
>NZ_JBIWJT010000029.1:0-127844 GCF_044765325.1 Embleya sp. NPDC127516
CCCTGGGCCAGGACGACCCCGCCGCCCTGATCGACCCCCTCAACGCCACCCGCCCACACCTGACCGCCGCCCACCCCGAACTGGCCGCCCGCATCCACGCCCTCGTGGACCCACCCGGAGCCGACACCACGACGTGACGGCCCGCCCGCTCCAAGGCGGAGCCGCCGGCGCAACACTCTCCGCGATCCCCTCCGCCCGGGCCTCGTGGCCGCGGACGTGCCGAGACCTGCCGCCACGCGGCGCCGCGGCCTGAACACCGCTGCGGAGCAGGTGCGTTCCACGGATCGGCGGAAAGGTCCCTCAGACGTCCTTGTCCGGGGGCACGGGGCGCTGTGCGGCCCATGCCTCCCGTGTCGCCTCGTCGACGGGCCGGTGGTAGCCGGGAGCCGCCCCGAACCCGAGCACGGACATCACCTTGCCCGCGACCACACCGAGCACGGCTATGCCCACCGCGACGGCGAACAACCACGGCCGTGCGAGGACAACGGCGAACCCCCCGAGGAAGGCACCCACCAGGATCACCGAAATCCCCGTCCACGACGCCGCCGATGCACCATGCTGCGCGCTCATCCGCTTCCCCCTTCTCGATCCCTCGGCCCGGGCTCCCGAAACAACCATCGGTACTCCGATGCGCCCGCCCGAAACCGCCCCGCAAGTTCGTCCGGTGATGCCCTCTACCCGATCCGGCGCGCACCATGTCGGCCGAGCACGAGCCATGCCGGCGAGGCGAAGTCCCCTTCGGCACAGGCCGATGCCAGGGAGTCAAGCCGTAGGCACCCCGCTTCCCGACGCGTCCTCGTCGGCGGTCGGCGCGGGCGCTTCTTGCGGTGGGCGCAGGCGGTCACGAAGGTGACGCCGTACCCGTACTCGCCCGGCGCCGCGACGAACCGGGCGTCGTCGGCCCCGCTCTCCTCCTCCAGGCGGTGCCCACCGCCCCCGGGCCCCGCTGGTTCGGAGATGGTGGGAGAGCTCCCGCCGACCCGGACCCACTCTCTTCCGGGCCGGCCGGGAACTCTCCCACACTCAGACTTCGGCTCACCTCAACCGCACCGTGGACGATGCCCCGAAATGGTCAGCCGTGGGCTACGGAAGGGCTGCTGCGGCGCAGGCCGCTCCGGCGACGAACGGGTTCACGAACGCGGCTGTGAGTGCGACCCCGCACGCCGCGACATCACCCGCACGAGCATCGACCACTCGATCATCGGTGCCCGGTGGTCCGGGGCCCGATCCGGATGGCCCTGCTCTCCGCAGACACCCGCGCGGGCGGGATTCACTTCGGCCGGTCTCCGCAGAACTTGTGTTCCGCCGCCACGGGGTCGCGGGGGATGCGCAGTGTCGTGCGGTGGTGGGAACCGGCGAGGTTGCGGAGGAAGCGGCTCGGGCTCAGGGGTGCACGGGTGGAGTCGAGGAGTTCCTTCAGGTCGCCGCACGAGAGCGCGTGCCGGGCGGCGGCCAGGTTCTCGGGGGTGACGCCCGGAACGCCGGGCGCCGACAACTCGTGCATCGCAGGGTCGAGTTCGAGGGCGAGGAGCCAGACGTCGTCGATGAGTTTGCGGTGGCCCGGCCATTTGTGTTGCCAGCCCGGCGTGTATTCCAGGTGCGCGCCGACGCTGTTGGCCAGGCCCCAGACCTCGACGATGTACTGGTCGAGCGGGACCACTTGGCCGGTGACTCCGAGGAAGCCGCCCGGGATGGATACTCGGGCCGGGGCGTGATCCGGGTTCAGCGGCAGCATCGTGGTGGGCCGGCCATCGGGTCCGAGTCGCACCAGGACGGGACGATTCGCGGCCAATCCCGCGGCCGTCGACTCACGCAGTCCGGGGAACGTGAGGACCCAGTCACGCGTGTGGTCGGCGTTGGAGGTGCCGGTGATGCGGATGTCGCTGTCGCGAATCCGTGCGGTCGTCGAGGCGTCGTGCCCGTGGTAGGCCGCAGGGTGCCACGGGCCCACACAGGCCACGGCCCACACCCCCACGATCGCGGCCGCCGGGCTCGTCCAGCGTGTCGCGGGCAGTAGCAACCCGGGCATGAGCGCGAGGAACATCGCCGGGAGCAGCATCCGGGCATGCATGTAGTCCCCGCCGAGGTTGATCACGTAGACCGTGACCACCAGGGCCGACACGATCGGTGTGAGCGGCACCACCAGCTTGCGCCGGTCGGTCCGCGACCGGATCGACCAGGCCGCGAGAACGGCGAGGAACAGCAGGGCCGGCACGTACAGGACGTAGGGCGCGGTGAAGTCCCAGAGGTAGCGCATTCCGCGGCCCGGGTCGCTCGTGCCGGCCTCCTTGGTGAGCGCGGGCATCGGGACCAGCAGGCCGTAGTAGCCGGCACGGAAGACCTCGTACGCGATCGGCAGCGCGCTCGCGGCCGCGATCCGTGCGACGCACGCGCCGCGGCCGGGCCGCGCCACGAGCAACGCACCCACGAGGAACACCCCGGTGACGAGCGCCAGATCGGGCCGCACCAGGACCCCGAGCCCGTACCAGACGGAATCCGCGCACGCCCGACCCGCGCTCGTCCCGCCGCGGGAACGCACGAGCAGCCACCAGCACCCGGCGAGCCAGAACGTGCCGAGCCCGGTGTCCAGACCGGCGGTTGCGTAGTCCCAGAAGACCGGCACCGCCAGTGGCACCAGCACACCCGCGGGAAGGAGCAACCTGCCCGCGGGCTCCGTGTACAGGCGCCTGGTGGCGTCGAGTGCGACGGCCACTCCCGCCGTGGTCAGCACCAGCCCCGCCATGACCGCGACGAACCCCAGGTCGCCCGGCGTGATCGCGCCGAGGAGAACCAGCAGCCACTGCCACAGCGTGCTCGTATTGGCCTCGACGCGCTCGTCCACGTTCAGCACGGGGCCGTTGCCGGCGAGGATCTGGCGGACGGTCCGCAGGAAGATGACGCCGTCGTCGGCGAGAGCCCGATGCCGCCACCCGAGCACTCCCAACACGATCGTGGGCACCATCACGGCCAACGCGTTTCGACGTCGAAACCGTGCGAGGGGGCCGGGTACCGACGGGTCGGGGGGCTCAGCCGCGGCTTCGTCGATGCCAACCGGGAGGAGCGACGGGTTGGCCATGGGTCCTCGGGTCTCATTGTTGTTCGGACACGGGCTCTCGACCCACATGTGCGGACGGCCCGGTTCCCGGGCCCACCTTGCGAGACGCTAATCGGCAGGCCGGCGGAATCGACTGGGGAAACGCGACCGTTGTTCCGGGACGGCGACGTGATTCCGGGGATGGTGCTTCGTGTGGGGGCCGAGATGTTGGAGATTGGCCGGGGTACTTCCCTTGGCCGTCCGGGTGACGGCTGAGAAGCCGTCTTCTTACCGAACTTGGCGTCGGTTTACAGGACTTGGATCCTCGGTGGGGTGATGTTGCTGCTGTCGGCGCATGAGGGCAGGGCCTCTTGGAATCTCGGGGGCTGTCGAGACCGTACGAGATGTCCCGGAAAGCCCTGTTGTCACGGTTGTAACGTGGTTGCAGGAGGCAAGTCCAATCCGTTCCGTCCTGAGTGTGACTGCCTCGCGCATGTGTACGGGAACGCGGGCGGACGCGCGCCGGATCCTGCTCCGTCGCGACGCCGTGTCCCTGCCGGGGTCGGCCGAGTTGCGTGTTCTGCGCGCGTGGCGGAGGTGTTGACGAGTGCCGAGGCGCGAACCGCGCTGGAATCCGTCGTCGAGGTCATCGCGAATGGTGGGCCGATGCACGCGCCCGGTCGGTGGCGGCCGATGGCGAGCCGGTTGGGTGACGCGTGGCGTTCCGCCGCCGTGTTGGCCAACTCCGCCGGTGAGCCGGGACGAGTTGCCGAGACTCTGCTCGGACGCGACCGGCTTCGCGGGTCCTGCCGACAACGAAGCCCTGGATCGGTCCATCGGTTTGACCCTGAATGATTTGGACTGGGCGGCGGGTTCCCTCCGAAGTGACCGCTCGCCGGGCGCCCTGGCGCGAGGGTGATCGGTCGTCCCTGCCCGTCACGGTCGGAGTCGTCGAGGCGCTTCCGGGCGTGGGAACGACCTGGGCGAAGCGGCCGATCGATGACCTCCATTCGGCGGCGGCGTATGTGCACGCGTCGGTGGGCGGCGTGGATGTGCGTGCCGAGCGATGCCGGGGGCCTGTTCATCCGGGGCCGGGGTTGGGTTCATCTGTCGTGAGGTCGGATGGTGGACGATGCGGGGATGACGAGTGACCGGGACGGCACATGCCACAGCACGACGAGGCAATTCCCTTGGCTCGTGGGGATGCCGAAGCCCTGGCCACCACGCTGAACGCCGTCGCCGACCCCACGCGCCTGCAACTGTTGAGCCTGATCGCCACGTCCCCCGGCGGGGAGGGCTTGTGTCTGTGATTTGTCGGGTTCTCTCGGGTTGCGTCAGCCCACGATCAGTCATCACCTCAAGGTTTTGATCGACGTGGGGCTACCGACTCGTGAAGAGCGCGGTACCTGGGCCTGGTACACCCTCGTCCACGATCGCCTCGGCCTGGTGGGCACCATCCTGAACACGGTGATACCCGCACGCTGATCCGCTCGATGTCCCCTGTCGACGACCCGGCTTCGCCGTCCCGCGTCGGTCGCCTCTTCAGTCCTGTTCCCCGGTGATCTCGGTGATGAGGGTCCTGATGCGCTTCTCGATCTCGTCGCGGATCGCGCGGACGGCGTCGACACCTTGGCCGGCCGGGTCGTCGAGGGCCCAGTCGAGGTAGCGCTTGCCGGGGAAGATCGGGCAGGCGTCGCCGCAGCCCATGGTGATGACGACGTCGGAGGCTTGGACGGCCTCGGTGGTGAGGACCTTGGGGGTCGCGTGGGAGATGTCGATGCCGACCTCCTTCATCGCCTCGACCGCGGCCGGGTTGACCTGGTCACCGGGGATCGAACCGGCGGAGCGGACCTCGATGGCGCCTTGGCCCAGGTGTTCGAGGAAGCCTGCGGCCATCTGGGAGCGGCCGGCGTTGTGGACGCAGACGAACAGCACGGAGGGCTTGTCGGACATGGCGGGGTCCTTTCGGTACAGGTGTGGAGCCGGACGGCCAGGAGTGTGGCGTGGCGGTGGTGGTGCGCAGGTCGGTGAGGAGTGCGGTGACGCGGGTGTCGATCTCGTCGCGGATGGTGCGGACGGTCTCGGCCAGGCCGCCGCCGGGGTCGGCGACGGGCCGGTCCGCGTAGCGGCGGCCCGCGATCGGGGGCAGGGCGTCGAGGCAGCCGAGGCTGATGACCACGTCGGCCGCGGCCACGACCTCGTCGGTGATCGCCTTGGGGAACGCCTGGCCGGCGTCGATGCCGATCTCGGCGAGCGAGGCGACCACGGCCGCCTCGACCTCCGGGCCGGGTGCGGTGCCCGCCGACCACGCCCTCGCGGCGCCGTCGGCGTGCCGGTTGAACAGGGCGGCGGCGATCTGGGAGCGCCCGGAGTTCGCGGCGCACACGAACAACACGCGCGGCTCGCGGTCGGCGTTCGCGGTGTGCGCGAGCGCGTCCAGGCGCTCGGCGGCGAACCGCTCCGCGAGCAGCGGCAGATGCTTGGTCACGGTGGCGGCCGCGGCCAACGCCTCGCACGAGGCGTACAGCACGGATCGCACCGTCGTCGCCGAGAACACGCCCGCGTACGCGGTGGTCAGGCGCCGCTCGCCGCCGGCCGGCAGGGCAACGAGGGCGCGGGGCATGGCTGGGCTCCTCGGATCGGGGGTTCGCTTTCCGCGTCCCACACCAGTAACGTATCAGTCCATGATGATGTCAGTCGATGCTGATGTGTTGAAGGTGCTCGCGGACCCGCTGCGCCTGCGCATCGTCTCGCTGCTCGCGGGCGAGGCGCTGTGCGTGTGTCACCTGATCGAGGAGACCGGCGCGAGGCAGACGAACCTGTCCAACCACCTCAAGGTGCTGCGCGAGGCCGGCCTGGTGGACACCGAGCCGTGCGGGCGCTTCGTCTACTACCGCCTCAGGCCCGAGGCACTCGACGTCGTCGCCACCGCCCTGGGGGATCTCGCGGCCACCGCACGCGAGACCGCCGCGAACGCCCGGAAGAGGCCCTGCTGATGACCGCCACCGACAGCCCGCCCGCGACGACGGACGGCTCCGCCGCGATCGTCGGCAAACTCTCCACCCTGGACCGGTTCCTGCCGGTGTGGATCGGCCTGGCCATGGCGATCGGGATCGGCCTGGGCAAGCTGATCCCGGGTCTGGACGACGCGCTGTCCAAGGTCGAGATCGGCGGCATCTCGCTGCCGATCGCGCTCGGCCTGCTGCTGATGATGTACCCGGTGCTGGCGAAGGTCCGCTACGACCGCCTGGACACCGTCACCGGCGACCGCAAGTTGATGGCGTCGTCGTTGGTGATCAACTGGATCATCGGCCCGGCGATCATGTTCGCGCTGGCCTGGATGTTCCTGTCGGATCTGCCCGAGTACCGCACCGGCCTGATCATTGTCGGGCTGGCTCGCTGCATCGCGATGGTGATCATCTGGAACGACCTCGCGTGCGGCGACCGCGAGGCCGCTGCGGTGCTGGTCGCGCTCAACTCGGTCTTCCAGGTCGTCATGTTCGGCGTCCTGGGCTGGTTCTACCTCGATCTGCTGCCCGGATGGCTCGGATTGGGCGACGGGGAACACCTGGACGTGTCGTTCTGGAAGATCGCCGTCAACGTGATCGTCTTCCTCGGCATCCCCCTGCTGGCCGGATTCGTCACCCGCCGCCAGGGCGAGAAGGCCAAGGGACGCGACTGGTACGAGACGAAGTTCCTCCCGAGGATCGGGCCGGTCGCCCTGTACGGGCTGCTGTTCACCATCGTCATCCTGTTCGCGCTCCAGGGCGACACCATCACCAGCGAGCCCGGCGACGTCGCCCGCATCGCCGTGCCCCTACTCGTCTACTTCGCCGTGATGTGGTTCGGCTCCTACGCCATCGGACGCGGTATCGGCCTCCCGTACGACCGCACCGCCACCCTCGCGTTCACGGCGGCGGGCAACAACTTCGAGCTGGCCATCGCGGTCGCCATCGGCACCTTCGGTGTCACGTCCGGCCAGGCCCTCGCGGGCGTCGTCGGCCCGCTGATCGAAGTGCCCGTGCTGGTGGCCTTGGTCTACGTGTCGCTGGCGTTCATGCGGCGCGCGCGAGAGTCCTCGTCCGTGTGACCTTCCGGATGGCGGCCCGGGTGCTCCCCGCGCCCGTGCCCCCACCGCGAAGCCCTCCCCCGAGGGCCGCCGGAAAGGTCGGCAGCCGCAGGCGCCCGGCTTGCCGGCGCGGATGATCGCCGAGCTCATCCCGTCGGTGATCTCGTGGGTCGGCAGTGCCGCGGGTCGACCGGCTGGGCCCGACCGGATCGTTGCGCCTGCGCCGCACCCGACGGCGTTCGTGCGGGCCGCGCGGTGTGCGGCCGACGACGTGGCCCTGCCCGTCCGGCGCCGTCGGGCACGTTCGATACTGGCCCGGGGAATCCGGGTGGTTCGGGAAGGGGCCGGCGTTGACGTGGTCCGGCGGCCTGCTCGGCTTCACCGCGGGCATGCTGATATCGGTCGTGACCGCCCCGGTCGGTGTCTCGGGCGCGGTGTTCCTCCTGCCGGTACAGGTCAGCGTGCTGGGCGTGCCGAGCCCGGCGGTGACGCCGACGAACCTGCTGTTCAACGTCGTTGCGGGGCCCGGTGCCCTCGCGCGATACCGCAGAGCCGGGGCCTTGGGCGGGCCCCTTGCCCGGCTGCTGATCCTGGGCAGCGCGCCGGGGGTGGTGATCGGCGCCGCGGTGCGGGTGTTCGCCGTTCCCGGGCCGAGGGTCTTCCGGCTGCTGGTCGCCGCGTTGCTGCTGCCGCTGGGGGTCTGGTTGTGCTCGCGCACGCTGCGTCCGGCCCGCGCTCGAACCGCGGCGCCGCCCTCGCCGCGGACCACCCTCGCGCTCGCGCTCGGCGTCGGGACGGTCGGCGGGATCTACGGTATCGGCGGCGGGTCCATTCTCGGGCCGATCCTCGTGGGCCGCGGGATGCCGGTGGCGGTCGTGGCCCCGGCCGCGCTGGCCTCCACGTTCGTCACCTCCCTGGTCGGCGCGGGCACCTACGCCGCCCTGTCCGTGGTCGCGCCCGGCGACGTCGCCCCGCAGTGGCTGCTCGGTCTGGCGTGCGGACTCGGCGGATTGATCGGCGGGTACCTCGGCGCGCGCCTGCAGCCGCACGTGCCCGAGACGGCGCTGCGGCTACTCCTCGGCGCCCTGGCGGCCGCCGTCGGCGTCCTGTACGCCGTCCAGGGCACGCGCTGAACCCTTCCGTCGCCGGGCGCCGCCCGTCGGCCGGCCTCAGGCGTTGCGGGGTGCGTACATGATGACGCCCTGATCTGCCTGGTCGGCGTCGCCGTAGACGTCCAGGACGCCGCTCGCGCGGGCGGGCGTCATGCGGGTGACGGTGACCGTGGGCGCGCCGGTGGGGGCGATGTCGGTCACTGCTTCTCCGGATCGGTGGTGGGGATGCTGCCGAGGGCGAGGAGGGTGCCGGCGACGGCCAGGACGGCCAGGACGGCGAACATGTGCGGGTAGCCGCCCAGGGGTTCGGCCAGGGCGGCTCCGGCGAACGGGGCGAGGGCGGAGGCGGCCATGATCGGCGCGGCGAGGATCCCGGACAGGGCGCCGTAGGACGCGGTGCCCCACCGGTCGGGGATCGCGGTGGCCTGCAGGAGGGTGGTGATGCCGCGCGCGGTGCCGGCGAGGACGGCGACCGAGATCAGCAGCCACACCGGCCCCGGCACGAACGCCAACACGATCGTGGTCGCGGCGGCCGTGGTCAGGACCCAGGTGGTGCGGGTGCGCACGCTCGTCGAACGGGCCAGGGCGGCGTAGCCCAGGCGTCCGGCGACCTGGCCGACGCCGCCCAGCCCGAGTGCCCAGGCGGCGAGGGTGGTGCTCGCGCCGCGCTCCGTCAGGAGCGGGACGAGGTTGATCATGACCGCGTACATCGCGAAGCACGCGATCGTCAGCGAGAGAACCAGGAGCACGAACGGGCGACTGCGCACCACCGACCGCGTTCCCGCGTTCGCATGGGCCCGCGCCGCATCGGGGGCGGGGGCGGGGGCGGGCGCCTTCGGCCACGGGCGGCGCAGGATCACCGCGTGGACGGGGATGGTGACCCCCGCAAGGATCAGGGCGAGGACGAGGTAGACGCCGCGCCAGGAAAGGTGGTCGGCCAGCGTCGCGGTCAGTGGGGCGAAGACGGTGCCGGCCAGGCCCGCGACGAGGGTGACCGTGGTCAGCGCGGGGACGTGGTTCGGGGCGTTCCAGCGGGTGAGGGCGACGAACGCGGGTTGGTAGAGCACGGCTGTCATCGCCGCCCCGGCGAGCAGCCACGCGGCGGTGAAGCACCAGATGTTGGGAGCGGCGGCCACGGCGATCACGGCCACCGTCGCGAGGACCGAGCCCAGGGTCATGGCGGCGTGGGGGCCGCGTCGGTCGAGGACGCGGCCGAGCGGGATGCCGCCGACGGCGGCGACGATCAGCGCGGCGGAGAACGCGGCGGTGGTGGCGGGCGGGGACCAGCCGGTGTCGTCCTCGATCGCGCCCGCGAGGACGGGGAAGGCGTAGTAGAGGATGCCCCAGCTGGTGATCTCGGTGACGCACAACCCGATCAGGACGGCGCGCAGCCGCGGCCGATGCGGATCCTCGGTCGCGGCTGCGCGGGCGGTGCGGGTGGGTGCCGTCACCGGCGCCTGCTCTCGGCGCGGCGCCGGCCGTGACGGGGGTCAGGCATCGGCGCGCTCGGCGTCGCCCGAGTAGCCGTGCACCCGCCCGGTCGCGAACCCGACCCCGGCACCGATGGTGACCGGTTCCGGGGCGGGTGTCCCGCAGCACGACGCCGCGACCGGCTCCGGCTCGGCGGCCGGGGTTCCGCAGCAGGAGGCTTCCTCGACGACCGGCTCCGGAGCACACGTCGAACCGCAGCCGCCGCCGGCCTCGTCCTCGCCGGGCAGGTTCGTGGAGCACACGCCGGTCTCCGGGAGTTCCAGGTGCACGGTGTCGGCGGCCTCGCGGTCGCCGGCGAGTGCGGCGGCGATCGAGCGGACCTGCTCGTAGCCGGTCGCCATCAGGAACGTGGGGGCGCGGCCGTAGGACTTCATGCCGACGATGTAGAAGTCGGTCTCGGGGTGGGCGAGTTCGCGTTCGCCGTGTGGGGGCACGGTGCCGCAGGAGTGGAAGTTGGGGTCGATCATCGGCGCCAGCTTCACCGGGGCCTCGGTGCCCGGGTCCAGTTCGACGCGGACCTCGCGCAGCATGTCCGGGTCGGGACGGAAGCCGGTCGCGGCCACCACGGTGTCGACGGTGATCTCGCGCCGGCCGTCGGGAGTGGTGCCGGCGACGGTCACGCCCTGCTCGGCTGGGGCGAAGCCGGTGATGGTGAAGTTGCGGACCAGGGTGATCGCGCCCGCCTCGACCGCCTGCTTGACCCGGGAGCCGAGCGCGCCGCGCGCCGGGAGCCCGTCGGCGTCGCCGCCCCCGTACAGCCGCGCCACCGACGCGCCGCGCACCACCCACGTGATCCGGGTGCCCGGTTCGGCGTCGGCGAGTTCCACCAGCGAGAGCAGGGTGTTCGCGGCCGAGTGCCCCATGCCGACGACCAGGGTGTGCCGGCCGGCTAAGCGGTCGCGGTCACGGCCCGGAACGTCGGGCAGGGCGCCGGCGATGTACGGGGCCGCCTCGACCTCCCCGGGGGCGAGCAGTCCGGACTCCCCCAGGGGGTTCGCCCGGCCCCAGGTGCCGGACGCGTCGATCACCGCCGCCGCCTCGATGTCCTCGACGCGACCGTCGGCGCCGGCGACCCGCACGAACAGGGGGTGGGTGTCGCGGTCGATGGTGCGGGTCTTGTCCACGCCGCGCCGCGCCACCGCGATCACGCGGGTGTTGGTGCGGATGCGCGGCGCGAGTTGCTCGGTCGCGGCCAGTGGGGCGAGGTAGGCGTCGACCAGTTCGGCGCCGGTGGGCAGTTCGCCGGCGGGCGGGGCGGTCCAGCCGGTGGGCTCCAGCAGGCGGCGGGCGGCGGCGTCGGTGTCGTACTCCCAGGGCGAGAACAGCCGCACGTGTCCCCACTCGCGGATCGCCGCGCCCGCGGCGGGCCCGGCCTCCAGGACCAGGGGGTCCAGGCCGCGCTCGATCAGGTGGGCAGCGGCGGCCAGGCCGATCGGGCCGGCGCCGATGACCACGACCGGGCGGGTCTGCTGCTGTGGCGTGCTCATGGCAGGGCTCCTCGAACGTTCGACGACGATGATTGCTCGACAACAAACGCAACTGTAAACAGTAAATACTGTTGATAGCAACATGCGCCGTGGTTCAATGGGGTCATGACGAACACGCTCGACGTTCTGCTGATGGACCCCGCCGTCGGCGACACCGCCGCGACCCGGGCACACACCCTCGCCCCGCTCCTGAAGGCGCTCGGTGACGAGAACCGGCTCACCCTGGTGCTGCTGTTGGCCGAGCGCCCGCACACGGTGCGCGAGCTGACCGACGCCACCGGCATGGGCCAGACCCTGGTCAGCCACCACCTCGCGCCCCTGCGCGAGCAGGGCCTGGTGACCGTGACGCCGCGTGGGCGGGCGAACGTGTACGCGCTGTGCTGCGAGGCGCTGGTGACCCCGATGCGCCTGCTCGCCACCCTCGCCTCGGCCAGCCCCGAGGGCCTGGACGCCTGCCGCACCGGCGCCGACTGCGGCTGACCCTCGCGCCTCAACAGTTGGAGTCGCCCCGCATCCGGTGGGCCGGCAGCACTGGATCAGGTACGCCTTTGAGCGCGTCCAGTCGCGGTGCGATGCGCTCGGGGTCCGCGCGGTAGCGCACCGCCCGACCGTCGCGCACCGACACCAGCGACCCGCCGCGCTTGATACGACAGCCTCACGCTCTTCTCCCCGGCACGGTTCTCGTCCCTGCCCGGCGCCCCGTTCCCTGGCGATCCGGACCGCTACCCCACCCGCGACGAGGTCGTGGAATACCTCCGTGCCTACGCCGCCTGCCCGGACGCCGACATCCGCACCGACACCCGGGTCACCGCCGTGACCCACGACGGCGACGCCCTTCTCGTCGAAACCGAGGGCGGCGCGCGACTGTCGACGCCGAGGGTGATCGCCGCGACCGGAGGCTTCGGCCGCCCCCACCTTCCCGCTCTCCCCGGCCTGGACGTCTTCGAGGGGCGGGTCCTGCACGCCTCGCACTACCGCAACCCCAAGGACTTCGACGGCATGCGGGTCGTCGTCGTGGGCGGCGGCAACTCGGCCGTGCAGAGAGCCGTCGACCTCGCCGACGTCGCCCGCGTCTCGCTCGCGACGCGAGGCCCGTTGAAGTGGGCCAGGCAGCGTGTGCTGGGCAGGGAGCTGCACTGGTGGCTGGGGCACACCGTCCTCGACATCGCCCCACTCGCAACTCGGCGGCAGGACCATGGCGGTCATCGACGACGGCCGCCATCACGCGGCACTCGAGACCGGGAACCCCAACCCGCGGCCGATGTTCGCCCACCAGACCACGAACTCGATCGTATGGGCCGACGGCCCCGACGAACGCCTCGACGCCGTCGTCCTGGCCACCGGCTACCGCCCCCCTGGACTACCTCGACGCCGCCGGCGCCCTCGACACCGACGGCCTGCCGCCGCACGACAAGGGCGCTTCCACCACCGTCCCGGTCTCGGCTACGTCGGCCTGGAATGGCAGCGCAGCCTGTCCTCCGCGAGCCTGCGCGGCTCCGCCCGCGACGCCGCCCACGTCCTGAACCGACTCCGCAAGACCGTGCGCCGACCGGGCCCGTGTCGGGTCAGCCCGCCGCGAGCACGCCCGCCAGCATCGCGAGCGCCTGCGGATCGATTCGGTAGTACACCCACGTGCCCCGGCGCTCGCTGGTCACCAGCCCGGCCTCGCGCAGCTTCTTCAGGTGATGGCTGACCGTCGGCTGGGACAGGCCGACGTCCGGCAGGTCGCACACGCACGCCTCGCCGTTCGCGTGCGAGGCGATCGCCGAGAACAACCGCAGGCGCACCGGATCACCCAACCCCTTGAACATCACCGCCAGGCGTTCCGCGTCCGACACTCCCAGCGCCTCGCGCACCACCGGCGGGCAGCACGCCGCCCCGCTCGACCCGACCACGTCCAACCCCAGAGACTTCGACATCCTTCGATATTGACAGATGACGAATCAAGAGCCAAACTCTCTTGTATCGACAGACGTCAATACAGGAGGTCGTCGTGAACGCCGTCATCGAAAACGCCCGCCGCACCCTGGACGCGGCCCGCGCCCACCGCCGCGAACGCCGCCTGGGCGACGTCGTCCTGCCCGAGGGCACCGGCGAGGTCTGCGACAACCGCTGCCGCGCCCGGGCCCACCTCGACCGCACCGGCGCGTCCGTGTCCGCGTACTCCCGCTGAACCGCCCACCCGACCACCCCGCACCCACCGGAGGATCACCATGTCCCGCGTCCAACTCGCCCTGCGCGTCGCCGACCTCGAAGCCTCGATCGCCTTCTACACCAAGCTCTTCGGCACCGAACCCGCCAAGCTCCGCGAGGGCTACGCGAACTTCGCCGTCGCCGAGCCGCCGCTCAAGCTCGTGCTGATCCAGGGCGAGCCCGGCAACGACACCGTCATGGACCACCTCGGCGTCGAGGTCGAGACCACCGACCAGGTCACCGCCGCCACCGATCGCCTCGCCGACGCCGGCCTGACCACCCGCGAGGAGAACGACACCACCTGCTGCTTCGCCCTCCAGGACAAGGTCTGGGTCAGTGGCCCGGGCAACGAACCCTGGGAGGTCTACGTGGTCAAGGCCGACGCCGACACCATGACCAAGGCACCCGACAGTGCTTGCTGCACCCCCGTTGCTGACACCCCGGCAGGGGCCGGCGCGGGCGAACAGGTCACGAGCGGCTGCTGCGGCTGAGGACCGGGCGGGCTCGGCGTCGGTGCAACGCAAACCCCGCGGCGCAGCGGCGGGCGACACCGATCGAGCGGCCACCCGCGGCGGCCACTCATGCACCGTCGTCGGACCCGCACACCTGCCGGGACGGGGCGGGATCGCGGCCTGGCCGGCCTGGTCACGTACCGGGTTGCCGGAGTCAAAGGTGGTGTGGCTGGTGGAGACGGAATCGTAGAAGCTCTGGAACTGCTGTTCTCCACGCTGGATACGTCGCTTGACGGAGTACGCCTCGCGGGGGCGGAGGTAGCTGTACTCGCCGTCGCTGTCGGCATTGGGGAACGACGGGTCCGGGAACGGCTGCAGGGCGCCGGACGTGCCCTTGGGTGCCGGTCGGCGGCGGATCACCACTGCGTGATGAGCGGCGTGTCCGGTTCCTGCCGACGCCAGGCTTGGGTGAGGCGGGCGAGGCGGGTGGGGGCGGCGATGCCGCGCACGGTGGCGATCCTGCCGTCGGCGATGTCGAACGTGACGGAGCCGACGACCCGGTCGGCGAGCACGAAAAGGATGGCGGGGGCGCCGTTGACGACCGCGTAGTGGGCGGCGGGCGGGCCGCCGGCGAGTCGGCGTTTCGCGGGTGCGGGTTTGAAGCCGGCCCGGGCGATGGCGGCGATGCGCTGCGGGGTGTCGTAGCGCAGCAGCTTCTCGGCCAGGCCCGCGAGGTTGGAGTCGGAGACGGCGATGGCGTCGTCGGTGAGCAGCGCCACCAGCCGTTCGGTACGGCCCGAGGACGCGGCGGCGAGGAATTCCTCGACGATCCGGCGGGCGGACGCCGGGTCGACTTCGCCGCCGCTGCGGCGGCGCTCGGCGGTGATGCGGTGCCGGGCCCGGTGGAGGTGCTGCTGGCTGGCGGAGTCGGTGATGTCGAGGATGTCTGCGATCTCGGCGTGGTGGTAGGAGAACGCCTCGCGCAGGAGGTAGACGGCCCGCTCCAGCGGTGTCAGGCGTTCCATGAGGGTCAGCATCGCGAGGGAGACCGATTCGCGCTGCTCGAAGGTGTCGGCCGGGCCGAGCATCGGGTCGCCTGCCAGGAGTGGTTCGGGCAGCCAGGCGCCGGCGGTGCGTTCGCGGCGGGTGTGCGCGGAGCGGAGCTTGTCCAGGCACAGGTTGGTGACGACCTTGGTCAGCCAAGCTTCCGGCGCCTTGATCTGCTGCCGGTCGGCAGCCTGCCAGTGCAGGAACGCGTCCTGCACGGCGTCTTCGGCGTCGGCGGCGGAGCCCAGCATGCGGTACGCCAGCGAGGCCAGCCGGTTGCGGCCGGCCTCGAACCGGTTGATGTCGAAGCGGTCGACGGCGGTGCTGTTGTCCACGGGGACGACCCTAGGCGGCGGCGCGGCCGGGCTTGTCGGCGGCCACCCGGTCGGTGGCTGTGTTCGGTGCGGTGGCCAGGCGGTGCTTGCGCGTGGGCAGGCAGAAGGTCGGGTGCGAGGTGGTCCACAGCGACAGCTTGAGAATGCCCGACTTGATTCGAGCGGCTTTGCGGCCGCTCACATACTTGGGCTTCGGCTGGGCTTGGTCGTCGACCGTCTGCCAGAGCCCGTCGCGTCGTCCGAGGCTGATGTGGTTGAACGCGTAGACCAGCTTGACGTTCGCGACCTTGCGGCCGGTCAGGCCTCCCACGATCGCGTTCATGGCCTGCATGCCGGTGTAGCCGGCCGTCGCGCAGGACATCGGCAGAGGCTTGCCGTTGTCGCCGATGGCGTAGGCGCTGTCGCCGACGGCGTAGACGTTCGGGTGCGACACCGACCTCATGCTGCGGTCGACGACGATCCGACCCTGGTCGGTGACCTCCAGCCCGCCGGCGGCGGCGAGGGGGTCGACCGCGAACCCGGCCGTCCAGACGGTCGCATCCGACGCCAGGACGCTGCCGTCCGCGCACAACACCCGCGCCGCCTCGACAGCTTCCACGCTGGTGTGCTCCAGGACGGTGACGCCCAGCCGGTCGCAGGCCCGGCGCAGGTGGCCGCGGGCCCCGGCGGACAGCCGGGCACCGAGCTCGCCGCGGGCGATCAGTGTCACCGACAGCCCGGGCCGGGACTCGGCGATCTCGGTGGCGGTCTCGATGCCGGTCAACCCGTCGCCGACCACCAAGGCATTCCCGCCTTCGCCCCGCCCACCCAGACTGTCCAGGCGCTCGCGCAGGCGCAGCGCCGAGGGCCGGGCGGCGATGTCGAAGGCGTGCTCGGCCGCGCCGGGGACGGCGCCGTTGTCGCCGTGGCTGCCGAGCGCGTACAGGAGTGTGTCGTAGCCGAGTTCGCCGCCGCCGTTCGCGTCGGCCACCGTGACGACCCGGCGCTCCGGGTCGACGGCGGTGATCCTGGCCAGGCGCAGCCGTATCGCGGTGCCCGCGAAGACGTCGGCGAGTTTCGGGGCGTCGATCTGCCGGCCGGCGGCGAGCTGGTGCAGCCGCAGTCGCTGGACGAAGTCCGGCACGGCGTTGACCACGGTGACCTCGACCTCCGCCGGGGACAGCCGGCGCGCCAGGTTCCCGGCGACGTAGGCCCCCGCGTAGCCGGCGCCCAGGACGACGATGCGGTGCTTCATGTCTCGCTCCTGTCAGTTCGCTTGCTCTTCGTGAGTTGAGCGGGACAGCGCCCCGATTCCTGACAGGAACTGCGTGTGGCGTGGGTCACAGGGCGAGCAGGAGCACCTCCCGGGAATGACCGCGGCGGCGCACAAGCTCCGCCGGGTCAGCACGGTGCGGCTGCGGGCAGGGGCGGTGCGGCCCCTGCAACACAGCAGCGAAGCGGGGTCGACCGCTCAGCGAACAGCACGTCCGGTCGCACGCGAACCGTCGCACCCGCACGGCAAGGACCATGCGTCTGCCGGCCCTTGATCCTCACGGTGCGGCGAGGGTGGTGAAACGGACAGTCGTGGCGCGACCGTCCTTGAGCACTGCAACGTCGGCGGGTGTGATGCCGATGCGGTCGGCGAGTTCACCCACCGACATATTTCGCTTGGCGAGCATGACGTTGATGTCGACGGCGATCGGCACCAGCCCACCTCGTTCAGCTCGGCCTCCGTCACGAGCACAGTCGGGCTGCGCTCCTGCCGCTCTGTGACTCATGCCACTCGCAGTTCCTGTCAGGAATCGGGTCGCTGTTCCGCTCAACTCCCCGAGAGCAAGCGACCCGAAGAGAGGACCTGGGCGTGCGGCCGGCCTGCAACGTCACAGACCTGACCGCCCCAGCCGAAGCCTTCGCCGTGGGGCGCGGGGCGGTCTCCCACATCGAACGCCCCGATGGCTGCCGCCGACACCGACGGGGCCCTCGCCGCGGCACAGGGCGCCTCCACCTGACGTGGCCCCGCACCGGCTCACCGTGCCACCCCGCCAAGCGCTGCGCGGGGCGGTCGGAACCCTCCCCATTCACTCGGTGAACGGTTCTGCTCTGGCGCTGACTCCGTATGCCCTTTTGAGAGGAATCCTCATGAGTACGAGCCCTGTACAGGCGGTACCCGCTGACGGCAGCAGCGGTGGTGCGCCGGATGCGCGTCAGCTGCGCGCGATCCTGATCGCCGTGTCGATGGCGCTGATGGCCGTCATCGCGTCCGTGTCCGGACTGATCGTCGCCCAGACGGAGATGGCCGTCGACTTCGACACCTCGCAGAGCACGGTCCTGTGGATCGTCAACATCTACACCCTCACCCTGGCCGCGCTGCTGCTTCCGCTCGGCGCGATCGGTGACCGCTTGGGCCGCAAGCCCATGCTGGTCGCGGGGCTGGCCGTCTTCGGCGTCGGGAGCATTGCGGCGGCCGTGGCCCCGACTGCCGAGGTGATGCTGGCCGCGCGCGCCGCGAGCGGTGTGGGTGCGGGAATGATCATGCCCATCACCCTGGCCGTCATCACCTCCACCTTCCCCGAGGAGCAGCGTGGAAAGGCGATCGGCGTGTGGACCGGCGTCGCCGGAGGCGGCGGCGTCCTGGGCATGTTCCTGTCCGCCCTTCTCGTCGACGTCGCCGACTGGCGTTGGCTGTTCGTCCTGCCGGTATCCCTGGTCGTCGTGGCCCTGGGCATGACGCTGAAGTCGGTTCCCAACTCCCGTGAGCGCTCCGCCCACGCCTTCGACACCATAGGCGGACTGGTTTCCATCGTCGCCGTTGCCGGCCTGGTCTTCGTCCTGCAGGAGGGCCCCGAGCGCGGCTGGACCGCACCGGCGACGCTGATCGGCCTCGCCGTCGGTCTCGTCGCCGCGGCCGGTTTCGTGGCCTGGGAACTGCACCGCCGCGACGCCGCGTTGCTGGACGTACGGCTGTTCCGTGACCGCGGCCTGTCCGGCGGCTCGATCACGCTGGTAGTGGTCTTCGGTGTCCAGGCGGGTACCCAAGTGGTCCTCTTCCCGTTCCTCCAGGCCGTGCTCGGCTGGTCGGGGCTGCTGTCCGCGGCGGCGCTGATGCCCCTGGCCATCGCGATGATCCTGTCCTCCAACCTGGCGCCCAGGCTCGCCGCGCGGATCGGCGCCCGCCCGACCATGGCCGCGGGGATCGCGCTGACCGGCGCCGGCCTGGCGCTCATGGCCCTGTTCGCCTCCGTCGACGGCGGCTACCTGTCGATCCTGCCCGGCATTGTGGTCATGGGCATCGGCATGGGCCTGTCCATGGTGCCCTCCACCGAGGCGATCACCCGCTCGCTGCCGAGCGAGAACCAAGGCGTCGCCTCCGCGCTCAACGACGTCACCCGCGAATTCGGCACCGCACTCGGCGTCGCCATGCTCGGCGCGCTCCTGTCGGCCGGCTACCGCAACGCCATCGACGACAGGCTGGACGGCATCCCCCAGGAGACCGCGGACACCGCACGGGAAGGCATCGCCAACGCGCTCGAGGCCTCGGGCAGCGCCGGCCCCCACGAGGCGGACCTGATCCACGCCGCACGACAGTCCTTCGTCGACGGATGGCAGCAGTCCATGTGGGCAGGCGTCGCCGTCATGGGCGTACTGCTCGTGTACATCGCCGTCCGCGGCCCGAAGCATGCCACCCCTGCGGCTGCATCGGACGAGGCACAGGACACCGAGACCGTCGCCGCCCGATGACCGCATGACCGATCGATTCGGAATGCTTCCGAAGTCGACGGAGGCAGATGATCAAACAGGCACGCGAACAAGGGACTTCATCGAACCGCGATCACCCCACGGAGCCACGATCAACCTCGGGCGTTAACGGCTGTACGGCGGCTGCTACCCGCCCCCGGATACCACGTGCAGGCGTCTCCAGCCACCAGCGCACCGACCTCGAAAGCTGACACCGTGCCGGGGTCCATTCCATGCCTTTCAGCGACGCAGAACCGTCTCGCACACGCGCGAGGTTGTGCGAGTAATTGTGCGACCGGAACCCGGGGCGATTCGGGCACGTTTCGCGGTGTCGCCCGCTGTGTCTCATCCGACCGTTTGTGAGAGACCGAACCGGGGGGGTCGGATGCGGCCGGTGTCTCCCGAAGTCCCGTCTCACACAACGTTGTCGTTGGCTCAGGTGACCTCGTTGGATTCGCGGCGGGTCTCACGTTCCGATGCCGCCTCCAGCCGACGAGAGGTTCAGTCTCATCGGACCTTGACCGGGCTCACCGATGTTTGACGACCGTCCCGTTCGTCTCGTCGGAGTTCGATCACCGCAAACCAGGATGTCTTGTGGGTCAGGTACGGGAACACCCCGACGGTGGCCCGGCGTCCGGCTGTGCTCGCGCGGGTCGGTGCGTTCCTGTGCCTGACGCGGAGAACCCGGTCGGGCTGCCCACAACGTCGCGAGCGCTGCGGGGTGCCCGGCCGGTCGCGGCCGGGCGAGTCCCGCGGGTCGCTCGTTGCCGGGGGTCAGCCCGCCGGTGACGACACGGCTGACGGTTCGGGGGCCGGTTCTGCTCGGACGGCTTCGTTCCCGCGAGTGCCCCGCAGCAGCGTTCCGACCAGGACGGCGGTCAGCGCCATGAGACCCGCGGCCACGAACGCGATCACCCGCATCTCGCGGGCGAACGCCTCGAACGCAGCGTCGAGCAACTGCCGCCCGGTCTCCGGTGGGACGACGGCCGCAGTCTCCACCGCTCCACCCAGGGTGTCCTGGGCGGCGTGGACCTGCTCCGGCGAAAGCGCCCGGGGCGCGTTGTCCTGGAGGTGACCGCGGTAGATCGCCGTACCGATGCTCCCCAACACGGCGATGCCCAGCGCGCCGCCGAACTCGGCCGCGGTCTCGGAGAGCGCCGAAGCGGAACCGGCGCGCTCGGGTGGTGCCGCCGCCAGGATGAGATCGGTGACCAGAGCGAACACCGCACCGATGCCGAACGCGGTGACCGCGTTGGGGACCAGCAGGTGCCAGACGCTCGCATCGGCCTGGATCCGGGACAGGATCAGGTATCCGACGCCCGAGATGGTCAATCCGAGCACGATCACGTTGGGTTTGCCGATTCTCGGCGCGAGCACGGTACCGAGTGCGACACCCACCGGCATCACCAGGAACGCGGGCAGCGACCACAGCGCCGATTCCAACGGGCCCATGCCGAGGACGAGTTGCAGGAACTGCGAGGAGAACAGCCCGAATCCGACGAGCCCGAGCATCATGAGCCAGTTGGTGCCGAGCGAGACGCTGAACACCCGCGACCTGAACAGCGTGACGTCGAGCATCGGATGCTCGATGACCCGCTGGCGGTGCAGGAAGGCCGCCCCCACGGCCGCCCCGACCACACTGACCGAGACATACGTCCACGAGAAGCCGTTCTCGGCGATCTTCTTGATCCCGTAGACGACACCGACGACCGCGACGAGCGACAACACCGCCCCGGGGACGTCGAACCGGCCGGGCCGCGGATCGCGGAACTCCGGCAGCAGCACCGGGCCCAGCGCCAAGAGCAGCAGCATGACCGGCACGTTGACCAGGAACACCGAGCCCCACCAGAAGTGTTCGAGGAGCACACCACCGAGGATCGGGCCGAGCACTCCGCCGCCGGCGAAACCGGCGGTCCAGATGCCGATCGCGGCGCTGCGCTGGCCGGGGTCGTGGAACATGTTGCGGATCAGTGACAGCGTGGACGGTGCGAGGGTGGCACCCGCGACCCCGAGCAGCGCGCGGGCCGCGATCAGTGCGGCCGGACTGGTCGCGTATGCCGCGAGGATCGACGCGGAGCCGAACCCGACCGCACCCATGAGCAACAGGCGTCGGCGGCCGATGCGGTCGCCGACGGTGCCCATGGTGATGAGCAGACCTGCGAGCAGGAATCCGTAGGCGTCCATGATCCACAGCAGTTCACTGCTGCTGGGCTCGAGGTCTGAGCTGAGGAAGGGCAGCGCCATGAACAGAACCGACATGTCCATCGACACGAGCATGCAGGGCAGGACCAGGACGGCGAGACCGATCCACTCCCGCGTGCCGGCTTTGAACACGGTCTCCCCGGGCTGGTCAGGCGTTGACATGAGATCCCCTTGCTGCGACACACACGACGGTTGCGTACACAATACGCACGACCACTTGTGACATCAACGCATTATCGATGCTGGTGATTGCGCATTTCGACACGGAGCAGATATCGTCACGCCGGAATTACGTCACGCATGTCTTCGTGTCGAAACCGAGAGAGGCGAGCATGGCCCAGTGCGCCTGGTGTCACGCGGCGATCCCGACCGGCGGGCGGGGGCGCCCCCGCGACTACTGCTCGCGGTCCTGCCGTGCCAAGGCCTACCGGGCACGGCAGCGCCACCCTGCCGGCGCACCCCGACCGCCCTCGGACGGGCGGATGCCCGACACCTCGGCCGGCGCCGGTGCCGATGCCGATGCCCCTACCGACTCCGCCGGAGCCGTAGCTGTCACCGACGCCGCGGCCGAGCCCGGGACCCAGTTGTCACTGGACCGCATCGTGCGCGCCGCGATCGCCCTCGCCGATGCCGAGGGCCTGGAGGCGCTGCACATGCGTCGACTGGCCGCCTACCTCGGCGCGGGCACCATGTCGCTGTATCGCCACGTCTCGGGCCGGGACGACCTCATCGACCACATGGTCGCGCTGGCCCTGGGCGAAGAGCCGCAGCCCGGCCCGCTCCCGGTCGGCTGGCGCGCCGGCCTGGAATACACCGCCCGCCGTGACTGGGGCCTCTACCAGCGTCACCCGTGGATCCTCCAGTACGCCATGGTCGGTTCGCGCATGCGCTGGAACCACAACGCCGCGGCCGACGGCGAACGCGCCCTGAGCGCCTTCGATGGACTCGGCCTCTCCATCCACGAACAGGCCAACCTGCTGCTCACCATCACCGGCTTCACTCAGGGCATGGCCCTGATCCACGCCAACGATGTGGAACTGACCCGCCGCACCGGCCTCACGGACGAACAGTGGTGGAACGAGACGCGGCACCAGATCCCGGCGTCCGAGTTCGCGGACGCCTACCCCCGCCTGGCCCACGCGTTCGGCGACCAACCGCCGCTGACGGTCAACCTGCAACAACGCTTCGACGAGGGCATCAAGGGCATTCTCGACGGGATCGGAGCACGTCTCGCCACCCGCACCGAGTCCGTCGGGACGAGCAACGCGACCGAAGCGACCGATTCCTGATCCCACACGACGTTGACGCGGCGGCGGGCGAGGGTCCTCGGCGAAGCGCCGGATCCGGTCGCCGGAGCGGGACACGTAGTGGTCGATGTCGCGGTCGCCGGAGTGACGTTCGCCGAGGCGCAGATGCGGGCCGACACCGACCGGTGGCACGAGCGCCCGGCGCTGCCCTTCATTTCCGGCGGCATGGTCGCCGGACGGGTGAGCGCTGCCGGCGACGGGGTGGACCCGCCATTGCTGGGACGACGTGTCCTGGCCGGCACCGGCGGCACGGGCGGCTTCGCCGAACGCACGGTGTCCGAAGCGAGCGAACTGATCCCGGCGGAGCCGGGTAGGCGCCGGCCGTTGCCGCGGTGTGATGTCCTCGGTGGTGGCGAGATGCGGCACGGCAACACCTGCCACGGGTGGTTGCGCAGCACGTCCTGCTGCTCGTCGGCCATCCGCCGGGACCGGTTCATCGCGACGGTCGACCCGACGACGGCCACGACCGCGCCGAACGCGAGGACCGGGCCCAGGACGACGACGATCGCCCGGTACTCCTCGGCCATCGGCTCCCAGCCAGGGACCATGAACAGCCGGCGATCACCAGCACGCCCAGGACCACCTTCGCCCCACACCTCTGGCCCCGGATCCGCGCAACGACCGCCTGCAACGAGCGCACGTACTCCCGCGCTCCGGCGCTCTCGAAAGCGGGCGGAGGCGACACCGCGTACCCGAACTGCCCCGCCTGCCGCGGCTCATGCACGCCCCCACCCCGTCCCCGTGTCCGGCCACGGGTATTCGCCGGGGGGCGGCGCCGACGTGAAGAGACGCTGCGTCGGCAGCCGTCAGCCTGCGGTGTGGTCGGCGGTGCGGGAGTGCCGGATCTCGGAGGGCTACGACTACGGACCCCTTGTGGACTCGATCAGGTAGACGGAAGTCATGCGTTCCTGGACGAAAGACGGATGCCGCCCGCCGACGATCTCTCTAGCGTCGACCGGACCGATGTCGACCCGGACCCCAAGGATCCTCATGCCCGTGCCCTCTTCTCCCGCCGCTCTGCCGTGGTTTCGGCGAGCCCGCGCGGCCGCCGCCCTTCGCCTCATCACCGCTGGTCCGCGTCGACAGGAGCCCTACGCATGCTGACCGACCGCGGCATCTCCTACCTGGTGAGCGAGGCGAACACGGATGACGTGCGGCGGGACATGGAGGTCATCGTCCGGGACCTGCACTGCACCACAGTGATGCTCCTCGGGGAGGGGATCCGGTTGATCGACGCCGCCCGCACCGCCCTCCAGACCGGCCTGGACGTCTACATCCGCCCCAGCGTTCCCGAACTGCCGCAGCCGAAGCTGCTGGAGCACCTGGACACCGTCGCCGAGGCAGCCGAGGAACTGCGCCGACAACACCCGGACCGAGTAACGCTCCTGGTCGGCAGCGAGTTCTCCCACACCGTGCCCGGCATCGTCCCCGGCCCCCGGTCGTTCCTGCGCCTGAAGCTCATCCTGCGATTCCGTCGCCTGCTGCGGCGCAGAATCGACAGGCGGCTGCACAGTCTGCTCACCACCGCCGTGGCCACCGCGCGGCGCCGCTTCGACGGCCCGCTCACCTACGCCGCCGCCGGATGGGAGCACGTCGACTGGTCGCTGTTCGACCTGGTCGGCGTCAGCCTCTACCGCTCCGCCCGCAACCACACCACCTACCCGGACCGCCTGCATGCCCTGGTCCGCGACCACGACAAGCCCGTCGTCATCACCGAGTTCGGGTGCGGCGCCTTCACCGGAGCCGACCAGCGGGGAGCCGGTTCCTTCTGGATCGTCAACTGGTTCGCCACACCCCCGCGCATTCGCGGCGACCACCCTCGCGACGAAGCCGTTCAAGCCCGCTATCTCGGCGAACTCATCGATCAGTACGACGCGGAGGGCGTGCGCGGCTGCTTCGTGTTCACCTACGCCATGCCCGACTTCCCTCACCACGACGACCCCGACCTCGACCTCGACAAAGCCGGCTTCGGTGTCGTAGCGATCACCAGCGACGGTGAGCGCAGACCCAAGGAGGCATTCCACGAGGTCGCGCGGCGCTACCACGACATCGCCGCGAAGCAATGACCGAGGGAGACGAAGAGACCCCCGTCGCGGTGCCGGCCCCGCCCTTGTCCTCTCCTGACACCAGCGAGACACCGCCCGATACGTGACGCAACCCCTATACGCCGACGGCGTCGCCTCGCCCGTCGATACCGAACGCGGCCTCGCCGCCCGCCTGCGCTACCTCACCGCCTCCGCGCCGGCTGCGAGGCGATGGACAGCGCCGCCCGGTGCGGTCAACGGTGACAACAACGGCGAGTACTGGCACCTGACGACCGGGGACGGTGTCAGTACTACTTCGGTGTCAGCCACAAGCCGGTCGGCAACAACCAGGACGCCGCCACGAACTCGACGTGGTCCGCGCCCGCACCTCCGTGCTGATCAGCATCCACTGTTGCGAGGAGTCCCGCCGGTTCTACGACCGCGAACGGGCCGGGGGCAAGCCGACACACCCGGGCCGCCCTCGCCCTCGCCCGCCGTCGTGTCACCGTCCTGTGGGCACTGCTTCGTGACGGACGGTGCCACCAGCCCACACCACCCATCACCCTCGCTGCTTGACAACATGATCAGGAATCGGCGGCCAGGGAGTCGAAGTAGGGCTTCTGTGCGGGGTGGTAGTCGTCGAATGCGGGCAGAGGGGTGTTCGCGTGGGTGGCGGCGAGCATGTCGAGGTAGTACTCCCAGCCGGGGCCGATGTCGCCGATGCCGTCGGTTGTGGCCAGGTGGTGTGTGAAGCGCAGCTCGGTGGTGCCGTCGTCGTCGGCGGTCAGGAGCAGTTCGATGTGCCAGTCGCCGAACGTGTCGGATGCGGAGAGTGCGAGCCGGGTCGGGGCGTCGCACGCGTCGATGCGCATGTCGGTCCAGGGGGCCTGGTCCTCGAAGGCCGGCTGGACCTTGATGGTGTGGCCGGGGGCGGCCTCACCCTTCCAGCGGCCGTACCAGCGTGCGGTGCGGTCGGGGTCGGTGATGGCGGCCCAGACGTCCTCGACGGGGGCGCGGAAGGTGCGGGTGAGAACCAGGTCGACGCCGTTGTCGACCCGGTGGAGTCGGCCGGTGGGGGTGGGGATGTCGGTCACGCGGTCTCTGCCTTTCCATGCGCGGTAGGGGCTGCGGAAGCGGGTGGTTCGGCGACGCGGCCGGGAGTTCCCGCGGCTGCGCGGCGCTCGCGGCGAGTGCGGTGGACCTCGGTCTCCAACGCGTCGAGGCGGCTTTCCCAGACCGAGGGGCGGGCGAACCGGGCGAGCCAGGCCGCGAGTTCGTCGAAGCGGTCGGGCTGCACGACGTAATAGCGGTGCCGTCCGACGAGTTCGTCGCGGACCAGGCCGCTTTCCCGCAACACGCGCAGGTGGCGGCTGACGGCCGGGCGGCTGATCGCGAAGCGGTCGCTGATCTCGCCGGCCGACAGGCGCGCCTCGCGCAGCAGCACCAGGATCTCCCGGCGTACGGGGTCGGCGATTGCTCCGATTATCTCCTCCACCCGAAAAGCGTAACTTGATGGTTACGCGTTTCGCAAGCGCCGGCATACCCCGGCTCGCTCCTGTCGGCCCGCCCACCCCTCCGGCGAGAACGGTGCTCCCGGGCGGAGGTGCTCCGTCGGGGGATGGCAACCTCGGGCGAGGGCGGTTCGCGTTTCTCGGCGCGCCCGCGTGGTGCGCGCGGGCCCTCGAGCGTGGTGGTTGCGGGTTGTTCCTCGCCGATCCCGCCGTTCCCCTCCGCCGCGCCGCGACCGGTCCGGCTCAGGTCGAACCAACCCGCCACGAGTGGTCCGCCGGTGCCTGCTCGACCGGCGCCCCACGAAGTTGCCGCCTTCGTCGCCGGTCGGCTGTGGCGGGAGGCATCGTTGCCGCACGCCGACCACACAACTCAGCGCGTCAAGACCTCCGCCAACGTCCCCGCCGCAGGTCAGGGCATCAATGCCGGCAAGAGGATCCACCTCCGAGGCACGATCATCTGGATCCGCAGCCTTCACCCCGCCGAATAACTGCAACTCCGTACAGGCCCTGGTCAGTCATCGCTTGCACCCGGCTGATCGTCAGTGATGTTCGTGAGCAGTGTGGCGTGCGCCGCGATGACCTTCCAACCTGTTTGCTCATCGCGAATCCACGTCCGGGTGTAGCGCATGCGGGCAGCGAATGGCTGACCGCCGACAGTTCCCTCCAACACGCCGAGGAACCAGGTGACACCGGCGGTCGGGGTGGCCAGCACACGCAACTCCTCTTCTTGGACACGGTGCAGCACTTGGTGCCCCGACTCATGCGCATCGAGATCATCTTGCTTGGAGTAGATCTTCCCGTCCGGACCGCTGAACCAGACGGCATCGTCGATCAGCCCAGCCAGTTCACCGACGTCGGAAGCCAACTGGGCAGACTGCAGCCGCCGCTCGGCAGCGCGGAGTTCTTCGGACAAGTCGTGGTTCACATTGTGATTCGGCATGATCCCATCATGGCCCCTGCGATGAGGGCACCACGCTGGTGAGCTCCAAAGTTCCCGTGCGGCTCGGCAATTGTCGCGTTCGTGCACGCCAGGTCGTGATCCAGCCGACGAGAAATGCACGGCAAGCCAGGCCGCCCAAAGTGCCGCACGAGCAGCAGTCACTCGATCAGGCGTCATGATGCGTCGTCGTCGCTGTCGGACCGTCACGCGTCGCGCAGCGGCCTCAGTCAGCCGCGCGGTTGTGATGCCGCGAAGCTGTAGCGGCCCGGGCAACCGAGGTTGGCGTGCTTGAGGGGCGACAGGCGCGCCACATCCTCGTCGTGTGCTGCACGCCGCGCTCGAACGGCAGTGGCTCCACGAACTTCCGCCCTACCCCACACGCATCGCCCTTCGCGACGTCCGCGAACGTCGCCACACCGCGATATCGACGGACTTGGCCGAGCCGAGCCCGAAAATCGTAAGGACAGCCGGACAGGGAGACAGCCAAGAGGTCCGGGGAACCGCACCCGGATCGCCGAATTCGACGCGCCGGGCATGGTCTGGGACGCCTAAGAACAGGGCCGGCGGGACGCCCTCACCCACGCCCGCGAATACGCCCGACTCCACGGCGACCCCCGGCCGCGCCGGTCGACGCAACCATCGAGGGCCTCCCCCATCGGGCGGCAGCTGCACAAATGGCGCCAGGGCAACGGTGAAACGCACCCGGCACGCGCGGAGCAGCTCGCCGCCATCGACCCAGAGTGGAACCTCCGGCACCGGTCGACCGATTGGCAGCGCCACCTCAGCTCCCCAGGGGCCGACCATTTGCAAGGGTGCGGCGCCCCACCTACGCGTTTGCGCCGAGGCGGCATCGTGCCGCCGGGTTCTGGGGATGACCGGAATCCGTCGACGAAGGGGAAGTTGGATGTCCACGGGGGATTTCGCGGAGGCCTGTGCGGCCGGCGACTCGGCGGCGGTGAACCGGGCGCTGCGGGACAGGGCCGCGCTCGGGCCGCTCGACGGTTCCGGGGTCACGCCGCTGCACTTGGCGGCGGCGGCCAGGTCCGCCGAGGTCGTCGCGGCATTGCTGGGAGCGGGCGCGGACCGGAGGGCGGCGACGACCGAGGAGGTCGCCGCCGGGCGGTGGTTCGCCGACGGGGGCGACGCCGAGTTCCTCGCCGGCTCCACGCCGCCGTGGACAGCCTCACGATCGGCAGCATCCCGGACCCCGCCGTCGTACGGCACCTCATCGACGCCGGTGCCGACCTCGGCGCCGTGGACTCCGACGACGACAGCCCGCTCGGGGTCTGCTTCCGCTGCCTGACCTTCGACGAGGACCTGAGGACGGCTCAGACCGAGTGCATCCGGCTGCTGCCGGCGGCCGGCGCGAACCCCGACATCTCCCTGTCGTCCGCGCAGACGCCGCTGTCGCTCGTCGACGGGGTCTCCGAGAGCGAGCGGGTGTTGCGGGAGCTGCTGTGGGACGCCGGCGCGGTGCCGCCGCAGCCGGACAAACAACCTCCAAGCACGGCTCCTACGCACGAACACACAGCCAACCGATCGCCACATCACATCAAGATCAGCATCCTCGAGGCGACCTCACCCTCCGCCCACGGGTTTCCCAACGGAACCGACCATCCGTCCCAGATTCCGCAAAACCACAGGCCACAGGCCAGACACGGACAAGCAAGACAGCAAAACCCAAGCCACGCGGCCAAGATCCGAAGTGGCCTGGCGATCCGCGTCGCCGCTGCACTCGCCCGCGTTGACGTCGGCCGGCTGCTTGTCCCTGATGAAGCGGGTCAGGTACGGCGCACCTCACTGGTCGGAATAGCTGACATCACCGACGGTCCAGGCGCCGATGTCCTTGATCGCGACGCGATACATTCCACCCGTCTCGGGGATCCCGAGGCTGCCCTGCAACACCCGGGCAAGATGAAAGTGCAGGTGCGTGGGCGCGGTGCCGCGGTCGGGTCGACCCGGCGTCCGGTCCACCGCGAAGACGTCGGAGAACGGGCCGAGGCGGTCCGAGTTCCTCAGGACCTCGGACACGCGCTCCCGCCACACGGCTTCCGGGGCCAAGCGGCCGGTGATGACGGCTCCGCCGACCACCACGGTCAGCGACATCTGATTGCTTTGCTCGGACTCCACCATGGCGGAGATGTCCACGAGCAGTTCGTCAGGGTTCGACATGGAAGCCGATTCTATTCGGCACTCCGTCCAGGCGCACCGGTGGGACGCAGAACACCATCGACTGGAGCGAACACAGCAAACCCGTCACCGTCACGCCCCCGCCCCCGACACCGACACCGACACCGACACCGTCGTCAACCTCCCCGCACTCACCGGAGAAACCCCCACCACCGGCTGACCCCGAACCAGCCACCCCACGCCGTTCTGCGGCGGTGCATGAGCGATGACCTCGAAACCCTGCGCAAGGTCGGCGCGGTGAACGGCTCGGACACGGCGTGGCGACGGCGTGGCGAGAGATCGGCCGGAGGCTCACCCGCCCGTGCGGTCACCTCGACGGTGCCGTGGGGCCGCGGATCGTGGTGATGCCGCGGGTGGCCATGACCACGACGGTGCCCCGATGGCCGGTGTCGGGTGCCAGGACGTCGCTGCCGGTGCCCAACGCCTTGGGGCGCGAGGGCAGTTCCGCAACGAGGTCGGGCCGGACGGTGGGGTTGGTGTGGGGCTGTCCGCTTCGACCCCATCGTGGTTGCCTGACCCGCACAGGTGCACCGTATTTTCGTGTCGGAACCGCATTCATTGGTACACCGACAACCGCGGTCACAGACGCGAGATCCGCAGGACCAAGGGGATGCGCTGTCCCCGGCCGCCGCGCCGGACGGGCGCGTCCGGCGCGGCGGCCGGGGCGTGGCGTCCGTAGGGGGTTTCAGGCCCCGTCGACGGCCATCACGACCGCCTTCGGCTCGGTGAAGAACTCCCGGCTGAAGTTGCCGCCCTCGCGTCCGACACCGGAGTCTCCCACGCCGCCGAACGGGGCACGGAGATCGCGCACGAAGAAGCAATTGACCCATACCGTACCGGCTTTGAGGGCCGCGGCGACCCGATGGGCCCGGGACAGGTTCTCGGTGAAGAGCATGGCGTTGAGGCCGTAGGGGGTGCCGTTGGCCGCAGCCACGGCGTCCGCCTCGGTGTCGAAGGGGGTGATCACAACCACCGGCCCGAACACTTCCTCCCGGCAGACCCGCGCCGTGGAGGGTGCGTCGGTGATGACGGTGGGACGTACCACCCAGCCGTCGCCCAGGCCACCCATCGCGATGGTGCCCCCGTCTTCGGGCGCGCCTTCCACGAAAGAGCGGACCTTCTTGTAGTGCTCCTGCGAGGCGAGCGGGCCGAGTTGGGTGGCCGGGTCCTTGGGGTCGCCGATCACGAGGGCTTCGGCTGCGGCGCAGAATCGCGCCAGGAACGCGTCGTAGATCTCCCGCTGGACGTAAAGGCGGCTCCCCGCGAGGCAGACCTGTCCCGCGTTGCCGAAGATGGCCTTGACCGACCAGGCGACGGCGGAATCGAGGTTGGCGTCGGCGAAGACCACGTTGGCGCCCTTGCCTCCGAGTTCCAGGCTCACCGGGGTGAGATTGGCGGCGGCGGCCCGGGCGATCGCCCGACCTGTGCCGGTCTCCCCGGTGAAGGTGATGCGGTCCACTCGGGGATCGTTGGTCAGCGCCTCACCCGCCGAACCGGGGCCGAAGCCGTGCACGACGTTGAGGACGCCCGGTGGCATGCCGGCCGCCAGGGCGAGTCGCGCCAGGATGGTGGCGGAGGCCGGGGTGTCCTCGGCGGGCTTGAGGACCACCGTGTTCCCCCAGGCGAGCGCGGGAGCGATTTTCCAAGTCTCCAACATCAGCGGGAAGTTCCATGGCGCGATGGCGGCGACGACGCCTGCCGGCTCGAATCGGGAGTAGGCGTGGTGACCGCTGTCCATGGGCAGCGCGTCTGCCGCGGTCATCCGGGCGTGGTCGGCGAAGAAGCGGAAGTTCATGGCGGACCGGGGAACGTCCTTGCCGGAGCTGTCGGTTATGGGCTTGCCCATGTCCGTGGTGTCGGCCATCGCCAGCTCATGGCTGTTTTCGTCGATCAGATCGGCGAGACGGTGCAGGATCGCGCCGCGTTCGGCGAAGCCCATTCTCGGCCACGGCCCCGTGTCGAAGGCGCGGCGGGCTGCGGCGACGGCCTCGCCGGCCTCGTCCGCGCCGCCGAGCGCGACCTGGGCCCAGGGTTCCTGGGTCCACGGGTCCACCGTGTCGAACCGGGCGGCGCCGCGTGACTCGGTCTCGCGGCCGTCAATGAGGTGTGGGATCAGGTCCATGGTGCTCGTTCCTCTTTTCTTCGATGGTCACGTCACCGCTCGCCCAGTGCGTGGCGGGGACTTCGCGAAGGATGACGCGGATGTTGCACCGGGGTGCGCCGATGGTCTGCTCCACGGCGTCCGTGATGCCGCCGATCAGGGCGCGCAGTTGCTTGGGGGTTCTGCCCTCGACGAGGGTCACTTCGACCAGGGGCATGGCGCTTTCCTCTCAGATCACGCGTGCGCTCGAGTCGTGCTTGGCCTGTGCTGTCGTGGTGGTGTTCAGGCCGGCCGTCGGCGGCCTGCCAGGATCTCGGCGGCCGTCGGGGCGGGCACCACCTCGGCGAAGACGGTGCCCATGACCCGCAGGCTGTTCTCGTGCAGGTCGTCGAAGTACCCGGAAACCGCGTCTCGGGCCACGACTGCCCGCAGGTCGCGGAAGAAGGCGTCCCGGACGGTTGACTCGACGCAGAAGTCGGTGCGTACCCCGGCCAGCACCAGGGTGGTGACACCGAGCCGGGCCAGCAGTTGTTCGAGCCCGGTGCGATGGAAGGCACTGAACCGGGGTTTGACCACCTCATGGTCCTCGGGCCGTCGGTCCAGCCCCGTCATCAGCTCGGCGCCCCAGGTTTCACGCCGCAGCCCGCGTTCGCGCAGAAACGGGCTGCGTTCGGCGAGCAGGCCCACGTCGCCGCGGTCCTGCCACTCCATCCGCACCCAGATGACCGGCGCGCCGGCCGAACGCGCCGCCGCGACCAGGGAATTGATGCCGGCTACGAGCCCCTCGGGGTCGGTCACCCGCAAGCCGGCGGCGGCGAACACGCCCTCCGGGTGGCAGTAGTCGTTCTGCATGTCGATCACCAGCAATGCGGTACCAGGGGCGGTCATGCGGTCCCCCGGTGGGCGACGGTGAGGCAGGCGTGCGCGTCCAGTACGCGGGTCAGGCGGTCGGCGTCGCCGTCGGCGATGGCCTCGACCAGTTCTCGGTGGACCTCGGGGCCGAGTGCGTTCACCTCCGTCGGCTCGTCGGCGGTGACACCCTTGAGGCGGCTCTCCACGAACTCCAGCAGGGAGATGTAGGTGTGGCGCAGGATCTGGTTCGGGGTGATCTCGGCGATCCGGCGGTGTAGCGCCCAGTTGGCGGCCAGGTAGCCCGCGGTGTCCAGCCCCTTGGTCGCCATCGCCATCGCCAGCCGGCGCAGTTCGGCCACGTCGGAGGCAGTGCGGTGCCGCATCGCCTCCTGGGCGACCAAGGGCTCCAGCGTGTCACGGACCACCAGACAGTCCGAGACGGAGACCGAGTCGCCGCTGAGTTCGAGCATCTTGCGGCCGAGGCGAACAAGAGCGGGTGGCGAGGCGACGAAGATGCCGCCCTTCACACCCGGGCGGACCGAGATGGTGCCGCGCGAGAGGAGCAACCGAATCGACTCGCTGAGCGTGGCGACCGCCACGTCGTATTCCTGACGAAGGCTCTGCTTGGTGCCGAGCCGGTAGCCGCTGGGCAGATTCTGCTCCGCGATCCGCGTCTCGATCCGCTTGGCCACCGCTTCGGCGCGCGATGCCTGGCGAAACTCAACCGTGGTGTCCTGGCTGCTCATGGCAGGTGTCCTTCAACTGGTCGGAGTGAATTCGCGAGAGTAGCCGGCCGACCGTCGATGGGTCGGCCGAGGGTGGGCGTCAGGCCGAGCGCGGGCAGCAGGGCGGCGGCGTTGCCGCCGAGGATCGCCGCCTCCTGGTCCTCGTCGAGCCCGACGGCCCGCACCGTTTGCACCGGGCTGCGGTCCACCAGGTCGAAGGGGCTGTCCGTGCCGAGTAGTACGTTCCAGGCGGTCATGTCCTCGACGAGTCGGCTCAGTGCCCTGACATCGAAAACGGCGGTGTCGTAGAGGAGCCGGCGGAGGTAGTCGGTGGGCGTGTTCCGCACCACACGGGCCACCGGCTTGCGGTGCCATCCGAGGTCCAGGCGCGCACCGAGGGCGGGAGCGCAGCCACCGCCGTGAGCCAGGCACAGCACGAGGTCGTGGCGGTCGAGTACGCCACCGAAGATGAGCCGAGACGCGGCCAGCGCGGTCTCGACCGGGTAGCCGAGCAGCTGCACCAGGTGATAGTCGGCGAGCCGGTCGCGGGAGGAGACCCTGCTGGGGTGCAGGAGAGTGAAGCAGCGGCGCTCGGCCAGCGCCGTCCACAGCTCCTCGTTGATCGGGTCGTCCAGTTCTCGTCCGCCGCCGAAGGAGCCCATCGTGGCACCGACCATGCCGAGCCGGTCGAGGCAGCGGGCGAGTTCGTCGGCCGAGCCCGGGAGGCCGACCGGCACCGTGGCGAGAGCGGAGAGCCGACCGCCCGAGCCGGCAACGAATTCGGCGAGGGCATCGTTGGAACGCCGCGTGACGTCCAGAACCAGGCGCGGGTCGTCGGACTCGGAAGCAAAGAGGAACGGCGGTGCGGCGACCACGTGGTGGTCCGCGCCGGTGGTGTCGAGCAGCGCCAGTCGGCGGGCCATGTCGTGCTGCTCCGGGGCGAACGGCACCCGCGCGTCCGGAGGCAAGCCGCAGAGCGCCGGGTCCAGGGTCAGCACGTGTTCCGCGGCGCCGGACAGGTCTGCGAGGCCCTCGCGTTCGAGTTGGCGGAGGAAGGGCATCGGCATGGCGTGGGTGTGGATGTCGACGACCGGCGTCTGTCGTGGGATCACCGCACCGGTGGGCTGATCACTCACTGCGTTCCGCCATGTAGGTCTCGTAGTCGTCACCGAGCAGGGAGCGGAGCAGCATGGTGGCGGCCTCGGAACTGCCGGCCTTCTCGCCGGTGCCGTGGACGAGCCGGGCAAGCTGCGCGAGGAGGTAGGGGTGCAGGCCGAGTTCGTGCAGCCGGCGGTAGTCACGTTCGCGAATGGCGGTGCGTTCCTCGTCGGTCAGGGGATAGGCGGCCAGCACCTCGGCCTCGTGTGACTCGAAGCGGGCCCGCAGTTCGCCGTTCCACTTCAAATCCTGCACCAGGTCGTTGGCCCGCAGGAGCGGGTTGAAACGGTCAAGCGCCACAGCGGTTCGTCCTTTCGTGTCGTCGGCGGGGTGTCAACCGAGAAGCCACTGCACGGCGCCGACTCCGCAACGCCACTCGTCGACTGCCGCATAGCCCAGACGAGTCAGGGGCCGCGGTCCGATGGCGCCCATCACGACCAGCCATGAGAGGAGTTCGGCGGTGCCCCCGGAGCCGGCTTCCTCCATGCGCTCGAACGTCGCTTGGGCCAGGATCTCGGAGTGGTCCCCGTCTTCCAGCAAGTCGAGCCACCAGTGGTCGAACTCCTCGTCGATCTCCAGGTAGCGGGGGCCGCCGGGTTCGTGGCTCAGACCGCCGGAACCGAACAGCCCGACTCGGAGTCCGGCGGGCAGCGTGGTGCGAATGGCCTCACCCAGTGCCTGACCGAAGGCGTAGCAGGCGCGTTCGTCGGGCACGGGGGGAACCGTGCAGTTCTGCAGGATGGGAATCACCGCCACGCCGGTGCCGGCCAGATCGGCCATCGCCGCGGGGACGGAGAGATTGTCGTCGAACCGTAGGTTGCCGTGTTCGGCGCGGATGTCGGGGCCGCTGTCCTTCAGGGCCTCGAAAAGGGCACCGGCCACCGCCGGGGCGCCGGGCAGCGAGTAGTCCGCGACGCGCAGCCAGGGCTTGAACCACTCGTCGGGGCCGGAGTGCCGCTCGGCGAGACCGACGGTGAAGTCGGCGTAGTCGCTCAGTCGTGCGTTGGCCACGTGGTCGTTGCCGACCACGAGCAGCACGTCGGTCCGTGAGGCGACGACCGCTTCGTGGATCGTGTCGTACGCGCGCCTGACCACGAGTCGGTCGGCCTCGGGCGCCTTGTCGAACCATCCGGTGAGGCCAGGGGTGTGACTGGCGGCTATGGCCATGCTGATCTGCGCCATTCGCTCCTGCGCTCCGTCTCTTGAAATCTAATAATGAATATATCTGATTGGGCGTCGCTTCGTGTTCTCTCAGTCACTCGCGGATCCGGTGCCGGCCGCGTTTCGGCCGAGCCCAAGCCGGGTCCGAATGGCGTCCGCGGCCAGTTCGGCGGACGCGGCGTGGGCTCGCCGGCCCTCGTCGGGGTCGGCCGCGGCGGGATCACCGCAGTAGCCGAGCGGCGTGGTGCGCCGGGCATCGTCGAACCCCCGCCGCCACACGGCCAGTTCGGCAGGCCCCAGGTCGGTGGCGACCAGCCCCGCCCGGACGTCCTCGCGGACGAGGTCGGGGTGCAGGTGCGTCATCACCGATGTCTCCGCGCGCCCGGCGTGCACATCGGCGTACTGCGGCTGCTCCACTCCCCCGACCGGTTCGGAGTCCGCCGGATCGGTGCCGTGCACCGTCAGACACCGGTCGCCGGGGTCGAGGCCGAGGCGGTCGACCAGCGCGGGCTCGAGCACGAAGCTGGCGTCGATGCCGCAGCGTTCACGGGCGACCCGCACACCCTCGTACAGGGTCCGGTTGTGCAGCGCGTCGCCGTGTCCGGAGAAGCAGAAGACGTGCCGGAAGCCGTCCCTGGCCATCCCGGCGAGCAGGTCGGCCATGACCTCCCGCATCAGCTCCGGCCGGATACCGTACGACGCGGGGAAGCTGCCGGAGACCACGTTGATGCCCCAGTAATAGGGCGGCACGATCAGCGCCTCGATGCCCCGGTGTGCCAGCAGGCGGCGAACGGCGCGCAGCCGGGCGCTGGGCAGATAGACGTCCGTACCCGTCGGCAGGTGTGGGCCGTGCTGTTCGATCACGCCGAACGCCCACAGCAGGACGGCGCCGTCCCGGGCCGCCCGCTCCACCTCGTACCAGGTGAGCTCCGCCATGGTGTCGACGAAGACGCCGGTCCCGTCCGGCTCCCCCGCGGTCATGCCGGATCCCCGGTCGCGGCGGCCGCGGTGTGGAACACCTTGGCGCGCTGGATCTGTTCGTAGACGTGCGCGCGCAGCTCCGCGAAGCGTGGTAGCGCGCGCGTGGCCAACTGCTCGCGTTCGTCGGGCAGATCGACGGCGATGTCCTCCATCACCACGGTCGGGGACGCGGAGAGCACCAGAACCCGCCGACCGAGGTACACCGCCTCGTCGATGTCGTGGGTGACGAAGAGCACGGTCATGTCCAGGTCGCGCCACAACGATAGGGTGAGGTCCTCGAGTTCCGCGCGGGTCTGCGCGTCCACGGCGGCGAACGGCTCGTCCATCAGCAACACGGCGGGTTGGTAGGCGACGGCGCGGGCGATCGCCACTCGCTGTTGCATGCCGCCGGAGAGCTGCCAGGGATAGGCGGCGGGCGCATCCTTGAGCCCGACCGACTCCAGAGCCTGCGTCACGAGCCGGTCGCGTTCCTGACGCGGTACTTTCTTCTGCTTCAGCGGCAAGGCGACGTTTTGTGCAACCGTCATCCAGGGGAACAGGCTGCGGCCGTACTCCTGGAAGACCACGGCCATGTCCTTCGGTGGCTCGTGGACCGGGCGGCCGCTCAGCCGCACCTCACCGTCGGAGGGCGCCAGGAGCCCGGCGACGCACTTGAGCAGGGTCGTCTTGCCGGCCCCGGAGGGGCCGACGATACAGGCCAGCTCGCCGGTGCGGATGCCGAACGTCAGGTCACGCACCGCCTCCACGCTCCGCCCGGCGCTCTCGTAGGTCTTCCGCACCTTCCGGACATCGAGCAGTACCGGGCTCGTGGGGCCCGTGGTCGCGGCGGGGGCCGCGTCGGTGCTGGTCATCTCTCTCCCCTTTGGGAACGGCGGAGCCCGTGGTACCAGCCGAGGACCCGGGACTCGAACAGGCGGAACAGCAAGGACAGGGCGAAGCCCAGCAGGCCGAGGAGCAGGATTCCGCTCCACATCTCGGGGATGGCGAAGCTCCGCTGGAACTGCACGATCGCGAAGCCGACTCCGTTCGAGCTGGCGAACATCTCGCTGATCACCATGAGGATGAGCGAGATGGACAGCGCCTGCCGCATTCCGACGACGATCTGCGGGCTCGCGGCCGGCAGCACCAACCGCCGCAGTCGGGCGGCTCCGGTGATCCGGTAGCAGCGCGCCGTGTCGACGAGCACGTCGTCGATCGCCCGGACCCCTTCGATGGTGTTGAGCAGCACCGGCCAGACGGAACCGGCGATGATCACGGCAACCTTCATGGTGTCGCCGATGCCGCTGAAGAGCATGAGCACCGGAATGAGCACCGGTGGCGGAATGGCGCGGAAGAACTCCAGCACCGGTTCGAGCAGTGCCCTGGACCGACGATGGGACCCCAGCAGCACGCCCAGGCTCACGCCGATCAGTACCGCCCCGAGGTAACCGACCGCCAGTCTGGCGAGACTGGGCAGGACGTCGTCGACGATCCGTGCGGAGAACCACGTGTCACCGAACGCGGTCAGGACTTCGTCGAGCGTCGGGTAGTAGAAGCTGTCGCTTCGGGCGGCCATCCACCATGCCAGTGCCAACAACCCCACAGGCAGCCCGAGTATGTAGAGCAGGCCCTTGACGCCGTTCTTGAGCGTCTTCACGTCGCAGCCTCCGTCCGCACGGATGCGTGCCAGAACAGCACGCGCCTTTCGAGCACCCGGGCGAGTACGTTCACCAGGACCCCGAGCGCGCCGGTCACGATGACCAGGGCGTACATCGTGGGTACCGCGTTACTGGACTGTGCGAGTGCGATCTCGCTGCCCAGGCCGGGGCTGCCGATGAGAAGTTCCGCGCTGATGGCCAGGACCAGCGCCACCGAAGCGGCCAGCCGGATGCCCGTCACGAGGTAGGGAAGTGCGGTCGGCCAGACCAGGTGGCGCAGCCGGATCCACGGCGTGAGTCGATAGCTGCGGGCCGTGTCGCTCGCCACCGGGTCGACGTCCTGAACCCCGTGCAGCATCTGGAGCAACACCGGCCAGAACGAGGCGTACACCACCAGTAGCAGCTTCGATTCCAGACCGGTGCCGTAGACCAGCACGGCCAACGGGACCAGTGCGACCGAGGGGATCGGGCGGAGGAACTCGATGGTCGATGCGGTGGCCTTGCGCAGCACTTCGATGCTGCCGATGAGCAGTCCCAGGACGACTCCCGCGCCGACCGCGATGGCCAGCCCGTACCCCCAGCCTTTGAGCGTGTCCAGCACCGCCTGCCAGAAGGAGGGCTCGTCGGCTTCGTCTGCCAGCGCCGCGGCCATGTCGCTGAAGGGCGGCAGGTAGTCCGCCGAGACCATGCCCAGGCGTGGCAGCGCTTCCAGCATGCCGGCCAGCAACACGATGCCGAGCACCCCGAGCGCCGGGTCCGGAACCGTCCGCGCCCAGGCGCGGGCGCGGGACGTGTGGCTCGCGGAGGCGCGGCCGGGGCCGTCCGAAGCATCCCTCCCCGGCGGGTGTTTCGCGGCGGCCGGCGGCGCGTCCGCCCGCCGGGTCCCGCCGCGCGGCTGAAGCTTCACATCCATCTCCGACTCCTCGAACTGGGCTTGGTGGGCTACTTGTTCATCAACTGATCGAGCGGCTTGAGATTGTCGATCAAGCCGGTATCGACGGCGAGCCGCGCGAGGGTCTCGATTTCGTCCCGGTTCGTCGTCGGGTCCCAGCCGGGCAGCGTCACCTTGGCTCCGACACCGTCGTCGAGTTTGAGGTAGCGGTTCAGGACGGCACGCGCCTCGTCCGGATGGGCTTGGGCGTATCGCAGCGACTGTTCGAGGGCGGTGGTGAAGCGTTGCACCACCTGAGGATTCTTGGCGGCGTAGGGCTCGGAGGCGAACCAGGCCGCGAACGGCAGCCCGTGGCCCATGCTGGCGTAGTTGACCGGAAGAGGGTGCGCACCCTGGTTCTCCGCGACCGTGGTGAACGGCTCGCCGAGCATGGCGGCGTCCACCTGGCCGGAGTGGAGTGCGGCCGGCATGTTCGGGATGGGCACCTCGACCAGCGCCACGCCGCCCGAGACACCGTTCTTCTTCAGAGTGGACCGGATGGCGACCTCGTTGATGCCCCGGAGGGTGTTGACGGCGATCTTCTTGCCCGCCAGATCCGCGACGGTCTTGATGTTCGGGTCATTGGCCATCAACTGGCCCGATCCGTCGTCCAGTTCGTCGCCGGAGGCCCGGGCGCCCACGGACACCATGCGTACCGGGACGCCCTTGCTCTTGGCGATCAGCAGGCTGACGATGTTGGAGTAGCCGAACTGGAAGTCGCCGCTGACGACGCCGGGGACGATCGCCGCGCCGCCCTGCGAGTTCTGGGTGCGGACCTCCAGGTTCTGGTCGGCGAAGAAACCTTTCTCGATGCCGAGTTGCACCGGGGCTATATCGATGATGGGTATGACGCCCAGCTTGATCCGGGTCGGACCCGCCCCCTTGTCGCCGCCCCCGTTTGACCCGCAGGCCGTGGCGGCGAAGGCGAATGCGGCTGTGGCCGCGACTGCGATCGATCTCTTGCGCCGTGAGAATGACATACCGGACTCCCTACTTCTCATGCTTCGGGTAGCGCCCTGGATTACCGCCCGCGGATCGCAAACGGGCGCTGTCGCCGCCCCGGCCGAAACGCCACGACTGATCCGGGAGGGGGCGGATTCCAAATCGGAAGGGCAGCAGTGCGCGTGATGGGATGATCGGCGCCGCAGGTCGGCGGCCGGGTGGTGCGGACGGGGCGCGCTGTCGGGCGGTCCCGTGGTGGTCGGGGAAAGCGGAGGCGGACTCGACGAACCGTCAGATGGCCCCGGAAAGCACCAGGGTGCCGAGCGTGCCGAATTCCGCGGTGATCCGCGTGCCGGGTGTCAGAACGACCGCGTCGGTCAGCCCGCCGGTCAGCACGGTCCAGCCCGCTTCGATGGCCAACCCGCGCCGCGCAAGGCCGTTGGCGGCCAGGGCCAGGGCCGCAGCCGGGTGGCCTTGGACGGCGGCGCCGGTGGCGACGGCAACGGTCTCGCCGTCCACGTCGAGACGGCATTGTTCGGTGGCGAGGTCGAGTCTGCCGGGTGCCAGCGCCTCGCCGGAGACGACGAAGCGGCAGGAGGAGGCGTTGTCCGCCACCACGTCCGGCAGTGCGAAGCTGAAGTCGCGGTACCGGCTGTCGATGACCTCGAACCCGGCGTGCACGGTGGCGACCGCGGCCAGCGCTTGATCCGGCGTCACTCCGGGACCGGCCAGCCGCCGGCCCATGGTGAACACGATCTCCGGCTCGACCCGGGGGTGGATCATCCCGTCCAGCGCCACAGGAGGGCCTGCGGGCAGCGACATGGCGTCCGTGAGCCACCCGGTCAACGGCGAGTCGATGCCCATGCGTTGCTGCTTGGCGTGGGAGGTCAAGCCCAGCTTCACCCCGATGACACGCTCACCGGCCCGCGTCTTGCGGTCCAGAAGCGCGTCCTGGACCCGATACGCGGTGTCCAGGTCGAGGTCCGGCCATTGATCGGTGATCCGGCCGCCGTCCTGAATCCGCCGCTCCCTGCTCAGCAGTTCATCGACAGCCGTCTCGATGGTCCACTCGGCCATTTGGCATTCCTTCGGTTCCGCGCGGTCGGGAGTCGGCCGCGTCTCGGATGGGGGCCGGCGTGCGGCCGCCTAACGTCACGGCCGGCCGGAGGGGCCCGTAGGCGCCCGCGGTGTGCCTGCACGAGGTCTTCATTCCTGTGCCTCCTGACCCGACGGGATGCGTCGATGGTTGGAGTATGGAACATGAAAAGACTGTAATCAATACATTGATAGCAGCTAATCTCCCGCGACTGCCGAGGCGCTCGTTGCGGTGTCCCCGGCGCCTCGCGCCGTCAGGTCGAGCGCGATGTCCGTGATCATGTCTTCCTGACCCCCGACCATGCCGCGGCGACCGGCTTCGACGAGGATCGCGCGGGTATCCAACCCATGCCGCCGAGCTGCGGATTCGGCATGGCGCAGGAAACTGGAGTAGACACCCGCGTAACCCAGGGTGAGGGTTTCGCGGTCGACGCGGACTTCTCGATCCTGGAGAGGGCGGACGAGATCGTCGGCGGCGTCCATGAGCGGGAAGAGGTCGCAACCGTGATGCCAGCCCATGAGATCGGCCACCGCGACAAACGCCTCCAGTGGGCAGTTGCCCGCCCCCGCGCCCTGGCCTGCCAGTGAAGCGTCGACCCTGGTCACTCCGCTCTCGACGGCCACCACGGTGTTCGCCACCCCCAGGGCGAGGTTGTGGTGGGCGTGGATGCCCAGTTCGGTGCCCGGGTCGAGGGCGTCCCGATACGGGCGGACGCGATCCCGTACGCCGTCCATGGTCAGCCGGCCCCCGGAATCCGTCACGTAGACACAGTTGGCGCCGTAGCTCTCCATCAGCTTGGCCTGCCGGGCCAGTTCGGGGGGCTCGGCCATGTGGGACATCATCAGGAAACCGGCTACGTCCATGCCCAGTTCACGGGCGGCGGCGATGTGCTGGGCGCCGATGTCGGCCTCGGTGCAGTGCGTGGCAACGCGTACCGACCGGATGCCCAGTGCATGGGCCTGTTTCAGCTCCCGCACAGTGCCGATGCCCGGCAGCAGCAACGTGGTGGGCACCGCGTACCGGACGGCGGCGGTGACGGCTTCGATCCAGTCCCAATCGGTGTGGGCGCCGACGCCGTAGGTGATGCTGGAACCGGCCAGCCCGTCGCGGTGGGCGATCTCGATCGCGGCGACCCCCGCCGCATCCAGCGCGGCGGCGATCGTACTCGCTTGTCCCACGGAGTAGCGATGGCGGACGGCGTGCATGCCGTCGCGCAGGGTTACGTCCTGGACGTACAGGGACGGTGGGGTGGCGGTCATCGTGCGGCCCTTTCGCTGTCGGCCACGGTGTCGACAAAGCCGATGTCCCAGTCGGCAATCCGGCTGTCGACGATTTCCAGCGCGGGCAGCGCGAAGTCCACCGCCCGCAAGACCTCGGCCACGGTGCAGTCCGGATACGGCAGATCGGCACCAAGCACGAGCGCCACCTCGGCCTCGATCTTGCGGGAGACAGCGCTGCCGTTCCTCCAGGATCTCTTCGAGGCCACCCGGGAGACCGTGCACCTGGGCGTCCGGGAGGGGCACGGGGTCGTCTACGTCGAGCGCATCCACGGCCACGGCGCACCGCTGATGCCGTCGCGGATAGGTGGCAGCCTGCCCCTGACCTGTACCGGTGTCGGCAAGGCACTGCTGGCCTTCTCCAGCCCCGAGTTGACCGAAGAGGTGCTGGCCGCGTTGCTACCGCGGCTGGCACCACACTCGATCACCGAGCCGGCCGGGATCCGAACGGCCATCGAGCAGGTCCAGGCGTCCGGCCTGGCCTACGAAGACCAGGAGTCGGCGCTGGGCGTGAGTTGCATAGCGGCCCCGGTGTTCAGCGGCGGGGAAGCCGTGGCCGCGCTCTCGGTCGCCGTACCCCGATCCCGCTTCCGGCCCGCCCAGCTTGCACCCGCGGTCCGCACCACGGCGCTCGGCCTGTCGCGCGTCCTGCGGGCCGGCGCCTGAGCCCCTCCGGATCGACGAGCCGCCCTTCCCCGGACCCACCGACGCCGCACGGATGCACCAGCACCTCGACATGCACCCGCGCCCACCGTTCGTAGGTCGTCCAACCCTTCGGAGCCCTTCGGTTCGAGTTGGACCGGCAGTCGCAAGGAACGGCATCCCTGGTATCGGTGTGGACGGTCCTCGACCGATCACCCATGTCGCCCGGGAGTTGGGAATCCACGACACCACCCTCGGAACACGGGTGGCGCGGTATCGCAGATCGACGACGGGGCCGAAGCCGGATCCCCGGAACCGCGTGGTCGGGTGAGGGTGATCTGGCGTACGAGTTGGTGCAAACAGACCGTGGTCGCCACCGCGGGAAGGACGGCGACGACGCCCTGGACGGTCATGAGGGCGTGGGTGAGGGACAGCGCCATGGACAGGCCGGCGAACGCGGCAACCACGATCCACGGATGCCGTGCCCCCGGCGGTGCAGGCTGGAACGCAGGATCGACAGCGACGCCACCACCCACGGCCCCTGGACCAGGATTGGCCACCACCGGGCCGGATCGGGCGGGGTGGTTGATCAGGACCCTGTCGTCCGCACCCCGGACGGCGCGGGCGAGTTTGTCGCCGTGGGCGGCGAGTACCGGCCCGGTCACGTCGTACGCCGCGAAGAAGTCGGCAGATGACCAGGTGACGATGCGGTGCCTCGTCCTGCCTGCCCGTCGACCGGTTCGGAGCACGCGCGGGCGCCCCTCTTTCCTCTCCTCTCGAATGTCCCGATCGTCATAGCCTTCTAATACGAAACATATCGCGTTAAGGTGTCCATATAGGGCATCGCCTCGTCGGTCGTCGGAGAGACCGGGGCGCGTCCGGACGGGGGCCAAGTAGGAAGCCATCCGACAGCCCACTGCCGCGGAGACCACCGTGAATCACTCGATCACCTGCCCAATGGCCCGGTCCGCTTTCCCGAGCACCCGCCGGGCGGATCCTCCTCCCACCGAGCGCTCGCCCGGGGCGCCGCGCGCCAAGGTCGCGGACGGCGACGTGACGGCGGATCTGACCGTCCCCTCCGATCCTCGCTCCGCCCGCGCCGCCCGCGACTTCGTCCGGCTCCGGCTGACTGGCATCGGAGCTCCCGCAGAGGTGGTGGACGACGCCGTTCTGCTGGTTTCCGAACTCCACGGAAACGCGGTCCGACACGCACCCGGAGCCCATGTCACCGTGCGATTCGTGCACGACCCGAAACGATCCGTGTTCACCGTAGCCGTCCAGGACCACGGCCACGCTCACCCCCGGGCCGCCGACACCACCGACACCACCGACCCCGCCGAACTCAAGGACTCGGGCCGCGGCCTCGCGCTCGTGGCGGCAATCGCAACCGCCTGGGGCTGGCACCCGCTGCCCGACGGGAAGGCCGTATGGTTCACCATCGATCTGCCTCGGGCTTCCTGGCTCGAGGGCTACCCGATCAACGCGGGAACACCCGGCCCCCGACCACACAGGCATACCGTGGAGCGCTACCGATGAGAGACGGTCGGCCCTCTCGACGGGAGTCCGAGACGTGGTTCTTCCCCGCGCACGCGTCCGTCCCGTATCGCTCGCCCGAACAACTCGGCTCTCACCCCGAAATCGCCGGCGCGGGGAATGGCCACCGTCGAACACGGGTACCCCCCGCGGGCGTACTGCCAGTCCGACTGTCCGACCGTTGTGGAGCCCGGTGCCGGCCATGAGTGAACCAGCGCACACGCCCGGATCCGTTCGTCCCGGTGGACGCACGGCGCGAACCCGCGCGGAGGTACTGAGCGCTGTGTTGGCGGAACTCGGTGAGCCCGAACGGGGCGGACTCACCATGGAGAACGTGGCGCGTCGCTCCGGTGTGCACGTGGCCACCCTCTACCGGCGTTGGCGCACGGTCGAAGGCTTGATCGTGGACCTCCTGACGTGGATCAGTTTCAACGAGCTTCCCTTTCCCGACACCGGATCATTGAACGGTGACCTTCGGGCACTGTCGCGGTCGATCGTGGCGTTGTACCGGGACGACATCCGATTCCGCACCCTGATCGAGACCATCGTCGCGGGCGCCACCCGGGATCCGGTGGCGGAACGCGCCCTGCACGACTTCTTCGCCGACCGCAACGCCGGCGCCGCGGTGATCGTCGAGCGTGCGATCGCACGCGGTGAACTGCCCGCCGAGACCGACGGCGTCGAACTCATCTCGGCGCTGGGCGCGCCGGTCTACTACCGGATGCTCGTCGTGCGCCGGCCACTCGACACCGCGCTCGCGGACCGCGCCGCGGCCGCGGTCCACACCGCCGCCCTCGCCGGCGTCTTCGCGAGCACCGACCCCATCGTGAAAGCATCCGCTGGAACTCACGTCACCGACGGCGGCTCGCCGTCGCGAGGTCCCGCCGACAGCGACAAGATCCGGTGACGACTCGATGCACGGACCCGGAACGCGCGGTGAACACGGCTGAGATCGTCACCCAAGCGCAGTGATCGCAGGGCCGTGCCCCAGGCGACCACCTGATCGAGCATCGAGCCCGCCGCCGCGTACTGATGTTCGCGGGGTCGCAATTCGGTCTCGTCGACATAGTCCGCGTGGATCGTGAGCGCCACCTGGGCCGCCACGTCCGCAACCTGGAGTCCGCCCAGGACGAGTCCGAGGTGTTCCACGGCCTCGGCTCCGTCGTCCGCGACTCCGCGCTCGTTCGGCAGTCGAGAGTCCTCGTAGGTGCCGACGGCCTTGTTCGCGTTCGGGAGCGTCACCAAGCGGAGGTTGGGATCGGCCAATCGCTTGGGCGCGTGCCGAAGTTGGCGCTCCCTCTTGTCTCGAACGCTCATGTACGTGCTGCCGCCCGTCACCCTCTCGGCCTGTGCCGCGAAGAGGTCGACCCGACTGTCGGCGTCGACGCTCTCGAGAGGAAGGCTGTTGCCCGGCCGCTCGCCGGGTGAGCGGCGCGATGGCGCCACGAGAGGCGCCGTGGGGTACACCCTCGGCGCGATGCCGCGCGATGCCGCGCGGTGACGCCGAACGCGTGGCCGGTGGCCTTTCGCGCGGAGCCGGAAGTCGACGATCCGAGGAGTCGCCCGGGAAACGGGCGGACTCGGATCGAAGGACGAAGGGCGAAGGAGGACGCCGCCGACGACCACCTCGCCATTGACTTGTCGCAAGCCTTGACGCACCCTATTGAGGCAAGAGATGAGACAAGGGGGCGTCATGTCGACAGGAACGACTCCCGATGGTGCCCGGTCGACGCGCCCGGCGGATCTCGAGCGGGCCGGCGTGTGGCTGGCCGGGCACGGCCTGGCCGACGTCCGAGCGACACCTTTGCTGGCCGCGCGTCTGGCGGCCCGGCGAGGTACCCGTCTGGCCGCTCACGTCCTGCTGGCCGTGTTCATCATGGTGGTCGCCCTCATCTACGTCACCGACCGGCCCGCCGGCGCCTCGGATGACGGGTCCGGGCCCTACCGGCACTGGTCGTTGCCGGTCCTGACGGCGGCGGTGGCCGCTCTGGTGCTCGCCCAGTCGCTGCTGGACAGGTGGGTACGGCGGGTCGATCGACGGGCCGGCGCGACGTTGCCGCGGCGGGTCGCCCACCCGGTCCGGCTCGGCTGGCGCACCGTTCTCGGCGGGCCGCGGGCCGCGTTCGCGGTTGCCACGTTCGCGGGCGCGACGGCGTTGGCGATCGCCGCCCTGACCGTGCGGGACTCCGCCGCGCGCCACGCGGCACTCGTCCTGCTCATCGCCCTGTGCGGGGTCGCGGTCGCAACGGTCGTGCAGTTGCGCCATATTCTGACGCACCCGGTCGTGGCCGACGACGAGGTCTCGCTGACCGCCGACGTCATCATGCGGGTCGAGGACGCCCGCGAGGCCGCCACGCCCACCGTGGTGTGGTGCCTGCCGGTCGCGTCGGTCTTCGACACCGCGCTCGGCTGGTGGAACGCCGCCTGGCTCGTCTTCGTCGTCCTGGGCGCCGTCACGCTCGTCCTGATCACCGCGCGGACCGCCCGGAGCAGCACGGTGGCGCGGCACGCCACGAGCGGCCGGTGAACCGGTGATCGTCATCGACTCGGCCTCGCCCGTCCCGCCGTTCGAGCAGCTCCGCGCGCAGCTCGCCCGGCAGATCCGGGACCACACGCTGGCCGTGGGCACCCGGCTGCCGACCATCCGCCGCCTGGCCGCGGACCTCGGCTTGGCCGCCAACACCGTCGGCCGGGCCTACCGGGAGCTGGAGGAGGCAGGGCTGATCGAGACCCGCCGAGCGGCCGGCTCGTTCGTGGCCGCGGCCGGCGAGGAGGGACGCGAGCGTGCACGCCGCGCCGCCGCCGAGTACGCCGCCGTCATCGCCGGTACCGGCATCGACGCCAACGAGGCCATCCGTATCGTCCGAGCGGCACTGACCAACGGCACCGCGACATCGCCCTCGTCCTGACCGGCCGTCTCGCACCTGCCGGCCGGCGACCCGCAACGATCCGGGAACGACGCCGCGCCGGGACTCTCGCGTAGGGCGATGTGGGTAAAAGAGCGTACTGTCCTGCGAGTTGTGCCTGGTTCCGGGTTCAGCCGAAGTCGAGGCCGTTGCCGCGGCGTTCGCCCCGCCAGGCCGACAGGGTGGGTTCGAGCAACTTCCGAGCAGCTGACGAACCGAATCGACGCAGAAGTCCGGGACGGGCGAGGCGCCACGCTGCGGGCCGGGCAAGCCGTGACCGAAGCGGCCGCCGGCCCCGCAGCCGTCACCGAAAGCACCGGTCCTGGTGCCGCCCAAGACCGTTTGCCGGCCCGTCGACCCGGGCGAAGTGGTGGACCGACCGGTCGAGTCGGCCCAGGGTGCGCCGGCCGGCCGGGACGGCGAGGAGGATGTCCGTGCCACCGTCCGGGTGGCCGGGTACGAGGGGCGGCAGCAGCGCGCCGCCCGCGCCGAGGATCAGCATGGCCGGCGGGTGCACACGCGGATGGAAGATCCGAAGACGGACGATGTTCGCGGTGGTGAGGCCGCCGGCGAGGACGAGCGTGAGAATGCCGGTGCACCGACCGCCACCGACTCAACCGCGGCAGCGACCGCCAGGCCACCGCGCACTGCGCGCCATCGTGCGCGTCCGCATGCGCCACGACCCACGCACCCGCGCCTACGTCGCACGACGCACCCTTGAACGACTCGAGACGAAGGACATCTTCAGATGCCTCGAGCGCTTCGTAGCGCGCGAGGGCTACCGCTACCTGACCTGCGACTCGAGGAGCGACCCCGCAGTGTCGACGGCTCCTTGACCATCTGTAGGAGCTTCAGAGTCAAGCTCGGACGCTCACCGCCCGCCGGGCCACCTGGTTGATCAACGCCGGCCCGGACGGCTCGCCGAGGACACGGCGATCAAGCGCAAGAAGCCGCCGGCCCGCTTGCCGCGCCGAGCTGAAACCGTCCTTGGCTGCGCCTGCCCCCGCCCACCATCCTCCCAGGCCGCATTGGTGAGCCGGAGCGGGAAGCAACATCGTTCGCACTAGTGCTAACGTTAGTCGTATGTCTAGTAAGACGAGACGAGTTCTCACTACCGAGGCCGAGATTGCGGCGTACCTGCACCGGACGCGCATGGCGATCCTCGATGCCCTGCGCGACGGTGCCGCCACGGCAACGCAGGTCGCCAGAAGGCTCGACGTCCACCCCGCCAACCTCACCCGACACATCCGGATCCTGGAAAGTGCCGGCTTGGTGATCCTCGTCGAGAAGCGGGACACGGGTCGGAACCTGGAGAAGTACTACGCGGCGTCAGCCGAGCGTTTCACGGTCGCGCCCGCTCCGACCGACATGACCGCACCACACAAGATCGCGCTGACCTTCGCCCGCAGTGAGTTGTCGGCCGCGCTGGCGCGACTGCCCGACAAGTCGAGTGACCCCATCGTGGCCCTGACACTCGGCGTTCGTATCGCTCCCGGCGACGCGAGCGCGTTCGCCGACGAGCTGGTCCGGCTCGGCGAACGCTTCTCGGCGGCCGACCAGGAGGACGGTCGGCCCTATCAACTCGTCCTCGCCATCTACCCCGGGGAGGACGTCACGGCCGACGGGCGGCAGGAGATTCGGCTGCCACCCGCGAAGGACGAGAGGGGGTGACACGGGTGTCACGAGGAACCGAGGCACTGGCGCGCGCCGGACGGGCGGTGACACGCCGACTCGGCATGCGTTCCCGGCCCACCCGCGTCGCGCAGCCGGCCTGGGACGCCTGGCGGGCCGGGGATCTACCGCTCGCCCGCGAACTCGCGGCGAACCTGCTCGCTACGGGGCATGCCGTGGACGAAGCACGGCACGTGCTCGTTCTCGCCGACTCCGTGCTCGGCAACTACGACGGCGCCATCAACACACATCGGATGATCGCCCCTCGCTACGAACGTCTCGATGAACTGAACGAACCGATCCTGTGTGCGCACATCCACCGAGGAGACATCCCAGGCGCCGTGACGCTGGCGGAACGACGGGGCCTTGCGCGACGCGGCGCGATCGGAGCACGTTTGCGCCTGGCCGTTGAGCGGCCCCTCGGAATCGATATCGACGGCGTCGTCGACGTCCCCTTCACCGACGACCCGCTCACGCCGTTCATGCCCGGTTTCGCCGGGCACCTCAATGACCGACCGACCGTACTCCGCCTCGACACCGGCGGCTCATTCGTGCACCTTTCGCGGGAACTTGCGGCCGCCCACGGGATCGACACGATTGCCTCGGCACGGGAGTTCGCGGCGCTCGGCCGGCACCGGGTCGGCTACGGACTGGCCGATCTGGAGATCGGGACGATCCGTCTGCGCAACGTGCCCGTGGCCGTGCATGAAAAGGGACTTCCGCCGGCCGCGGCCTTCGACGTCCCGCTCGGGCCGATCGTCGGCACCAACATTCTGGAGCGCTTCCTGACGACGGTCGACGCGCCGAATCGGCGTCTCGTCCTGTCCCGCCGTGGCGACAACATCGCCCGCGCCCGGCATCTGGCCCGTCTCGGTGCGGCACAGCACGTGGCACCGTTCGGCCTGTGGAGCGATCACCTGATGATCGCCCGTGGTCGCGTCGATGGGATCAGTGGCGTCAACCTGTTCGTCGACTCGGGCCTGGTGGCGCTCACCCCCGATCAGGGACAGGTGGCGATGCTCGTGCCACGGCGCACTCTTGCCCGGTGGGGAGTGGCCAGGCCGCAGACCGGCCGGTTCGCCGAACTCCCCGGCACGCTTGCCATCGGCACGGCATCGAGAGAGGGAATGACCGCCTACCCCGTAACGGATCGCGTCTGGCGCGACTTCGGCGACTGGGGCGGAATCCGCGTGGACGCGCTGATCTCCTGGGGGTACCTCCGCCATTTCACCTGGACGATCGACTTCGAACGCAGGGAGTACCTGTTCGCATAAGCCCAGCCCTGACCGCGATTTCGCGAAACCACAACCGGATCGCTGCCGGGATGACCGCACCGTGAGAGTCGGGCCCGTCTGCGAAAACGCAACCGCTGGGGTTCGTCGAGGTCGGTGACCGGCTCGTGCAGCGCACGGAGCGGCGCCGCCCGCTGGAGCGTTCGGTGCGGCCTGTACGCATTGTCATGGTGATCCCCTGGACTGGTCAGTGGTCCCGGAACGAATCGCCCCCGTCGGCCCGCACCACGACCTGCCGCGTCGCCGAGTCAGTGTTCGTCGTTGCGCCCCGCACGAACAGTGCGTGGCGAAGCGCCGAGTTCACGTCTGCAGGCCTTGTTGAAGGCCTGCAGATCAGGAATTCCCACCTGCGATGCGACCGCTGGGATCGCCAGAGTCGAGTTCCGCAACAGGTGCGCGGCGACCTGGAGGCGACGCCGCCGCAGATAGGCGACCACGGTCTCGGCGAAGGCGACGCGAAACAGGCGGGTGAGTTGGTTGTGCGAGACCCCCGCGGCCCGGGCGATGGTCGGAACCGTCAGCGGACTCGCCATGTTCACCTCGATGTGGGCCAGCGCCGCAGCCAGTGCCGGATGGCGCTCCTCCGCCTGTGGCACCTCGCCGGCCGCCAGCGCCCACAGCACTGTCCACACCTCTGCGGCGGCCCGCAACGGGGTCATCGAGTGCCACGCTACGGCCCTCAGCAGTGCGTCCGACAGATGTGGCGCCTCCGCGCCGCAGTCCAGCACGGCTGGTACTCGGTGAGGCGTACCGGTGGTCCCGAGCTCGAAGTGCGCGTACAGGTGCTCCGAGCGGCCCCGGTACCGGAACTCCACCACCGCGCCGGGTGGAACGAGGCTCGCACAGCCGGGCCGGACCTCGTGGGCCACCCCGTCGACGATCAACTCGGCGCTGTAGCGGTACAGGTGCAGCTGCCACAGTTCGGGCAGCTGGAACACCTCACGCTCGATCCCCAGCCCGTGCACTCCCACCCCGACCTGCGCCACGCGCGGAGGTGAGTCCAGGTGGGCGATATGCCTCGCCGAAGTTTCGACCATGGTGAGAAATTACCAGTAACTGGTGAACCTGGCCCACGTCAGGAGCACCTACTTGGTTCTACTGTGCACATCAGTAACCACTCGAGTCGGATGCCCTCCCACCTCCCGACACCTTCTTCAAGGAGCACCCCATGCCCATGCAGCCCTGGTTCACCGATGCCAAGCTCGGCATTTTCGTCCACTACGGGATCTATGCCGTCGACGGCATCCCGGAATCCTGGGCCATGTACGACGGAACCGTCAGCCGCGAGCAGTACCTGGCGCAGCTCGACGGCTTCACGGCCGCCCGCTACGACCCCTACGCGTGGGCCGCGCTGTTCAAGCGTGCCGGTGCGCGCTACGCCGTCCTCACCGCGCGTCACCACGACGGCGTCGCCCTCTGGGACAGCGAGTGCGGCGACCTCAACGTCGCCAAGCGCACCCCCGCAGGCCGAGACCTCGTCCGGGGATTCGTCGACGCCCTGCGCGGCGAGGACCTGAAGGTCGGCCTGTACTACTCCCACTCCGACTGGAACCACCCCGATTACGCCAGCGTGATCCACCCCGACCCGTCCCATCACACGTACATCCCCGGCAACACACTGGTCGAGCCCGCCGACGGCCGCGAAGACCCCGCCGCCTGGGTTCGCTACCTCTCCTACCGCGACGGCCAGGTCAGCGAACTGATGCAGCGCTACCGGCCCGACCTGCTCTGGTTCGACGGCGAGTGGGAGCGCAGCGAGCAGCAGTGGGGCACGGACGTGCTCGCCGACATGATCCTCGCCGAGAACCCGGACACCATCCTCAACGCCCGGATGCTCTCCCGGGGCGACTACGCCACCCCGGAACAGGGCATCCCCCTCCGGGCGCCCACGGGCCCCTGGGAGCTGTGCCTGACGATCAACGATTCCTGGGGCTATCGGCACGCCGACAACAACCACAAGAGCGTGCGTCAGCTCGTCCGCTACTTCACCGAGACCATCGGCATGGGAGGCAACCTGCTGCTCGACGTCGGCCCGATGGCCGACGGCCGCATCACCGCCGAGCAGTCGTCCCGGTTGGAGGGCCTCGGCGCGTGGATCGCCCGCCACCATGCGGCCGTCCACGGCACTGGCGCCGGTCTGCCGCCCGGGCACCACTACGGGCCCAGCACCCTCTCCTCCGATCAGCGAACCGTCTACCTGGTCTGCTACGGCACCCTTCGCGAGCACCTCGCCCTCAAGGGTCTGCGCACCCGGGTCAAGCACGCGACCGTAGTGGGCACCGGCACGGAACTGAGCCACCACGTCACCGGCGGCCTGGGCGAGGTCCCCGGAATCACCTGGATCAACGCCCCTGCGGAAAAGGACCAGGACGAGTACGCGACCGTCCTCGCCGTCGAGCTCGACGGTGAACTCGAGCTCTATCGGGGCCAGGGACGAAACTGACCGCGGGTCCGGATAAGCGGTCCCAACAAACAGTGCATTCGGTGTGCCTATCGGCTTGTTCGGTCGTTGGGCCCGGTGTGCGCAGAGGCGAGTCGCGTCCGTCGATCGTTTCGGACGAACTGTGCTCCCTGTTCGAGCCGTTGCTACCCGAGCCGGCGCCGAGATCGGTGCCCGGGCGGCCTCGTGCGCCGGATCGGCGCGCGTGGTGCGGGACCCTGTTCGTCCTGCATACGGGTATCCAGTGGGAGTTCCTGCCGCAGGAGTTGAGGTTCGGATCGGGGATGACGTGTTGGCGTCGTCTCGCGGCCTGGAACGAGGCCGGCGTGTGGGATCGGCTGCACGCGATTCTCCTCGCGAGACCGCACGCGGCCAAACAGCTCGACTGGTCGCGGGATCGACTCCAGCCATATCCGGGCCGCCCGACGCGCCGTCGGACGCAAAACCAGGTCCAACGCCGGATTCGCCTACCTCCACAACGCCGTCGACGACCACTCCGGCCTCGCCTACGGCGAAATCCTCACAGACGAGAGGAAGGAGACCGCCATCACGTTCCGTGAACGCGCACGCGAGTACCTGGGTGGGTGGCGCGACTACGTCGACGCCCCCGCGCCCTTACTCGCGATCGGGGCCGACGACTCCTCGTGGACGGCGGAGCAACAGCCCGACTACCACTCGCAGTTCGTCGCCGTGGCCACCCCCGGCCATGCGGGAGGTTTCGACCGAGCCGCAGTTGCTGCTGCACCTCAACCGTCGCCAACGGGGCACCGTCGGGCGTGGATTGGAGGACGAGAAACGTCCGTGCCGGATCATGCTCCGGCCCGCATCCGCGGCCCGGCGGTAGGTTCGGACATCGAGGCGTGGATGATCCCCCTGTCTGCGGCCAACCCCTGGCGCGGGCCTCGGAGATCGTGCACAGCCGAACCCGGACACCGCCCGCGCGTGCGCTACCGTATGCGGTCGGAGCCAGACGTGCGGCTCTTGGCGAGGGAGCGAGAGGCGACGTGAACATCGACGAGGCCGTAACCTTCTTCCGGGAATTCCTTACTGCGGTGTACGCGCAGGACGTCGCCAACCTCACCGAGCCCGACGATCGGCTCGAACTGCGGGTCGCGCGTACGGAGGCCTTCATGTACTCCTCACCCGGGACCAGTATGACGTCCCCGTTCATGCGTCCCCGGCGCATGTCGGCCGAGAGACTGGCCGAGATCGCGAAGAGGGCCGCAACACCGGTACGCCGCCCGCTGTACGTGGCGGTGGAGTACGAGGTACCCGGATGGGGCACCTGCTTCGCCGCCGACGTCGGCGGCGGGGACGAGCACAACTCCATCGCCTACGAACGCCAGTACTGGGCGATGACAGTCGACGGGCAGCCGAAGATCGTCGCGCAGTACGGGATCGACTTCTACGCCGAAGGTCTCGCCTGGGAGAACATCATGGGAGCGGTGATCGGACCCGTCGGCGAACCGGTCTCGGTCCGAGCCTTGGAGGAACCCCAAGTCCCGCGTGACCGGCACGACTACCAGCGCATCGTCGCCTCGGCCCCGCGGAACGGCGTTTGATGTGACGCTCGAGTGCCGGTCCGTCCAGTGCCCGCGCCGCATTCCGGCGCGGGCGTAGTACAGGCTCGGCGGGACCACGAACACCACGGCCGCCCGGCAGACCCCAGCCCACCCCGACCGCACGGCTGCCTTGGGCGCTGTGGGCGCCGGTCAGCGAGAACACGGCGAACAGCGGGTACTTCGGGTCCAAGCCGTCGGTCACCCGACGCGCGAACAACGACGCCGGGGCCAGCGTGTGAGACACGCCATCGCAGTCGCGCAGATCCGAACCGCTGGAACCGCACCCCGACACAAGGGGGGCGTCACGCCCTGCACCCACACTCCTGGGAACCCGACGGTTCTGTCACGCACCACCACGCGCCCCGCCCCACAATCACCCTGGGGGCGCCCCGAGGCGCAGGCGACGTTCCCTCCTATCGGCATACCGCGACTCCGACCCGCTGACAACAAACCACCGCCAGGAGACTCGGAGGACATGGGACACGTTGGCCATACTCTCCAGCAGCGAGTTCAACTCATTGACCAGCCCGTTCGTGCTGTCGCCCGCGTCCTGGGTAGCGAGCTGGTGGACCAGGCCGAGGACGTGGCAGAGGCCGGACATGTCCCTGCCTGACCCTCCGTCGCGGCGGTACGTCTTGTGGTGAGTGTGGATCCCCCGAAGGTTCGCCTCGGCCCGCGCCATCCCCCTGCCGGCACTTCGCCCCGCCGCGTAGCGGCGGGGCGAAGCAACCAGGCTCGGATCGGCCGACAGCATCCCTGTGGGGGCCGCGCACCGGGCGATTATGCGACTGCCGCGACCTTGGGGTCATCCGTCGCGGCCGGGTAGTCGATGTATCCCTCCGCCCCTCCCCCGTACAGGTGCTCCGTCGGTGGCCCCGCCAGCGGGATGCCGTTGGCCAGGCGGGCGGGCAGGTCCGGGTTCGTCATGAACAGGCGGCCGAGGGCGACCACGTCCGCGTGCCCGTCCCGCACCAGCCGGGCCCCCGCGCCGGGGCTGCTCGGCACCGGACCGTTCGTGTTGGCGACGAGCGTCCCCGACCAGCGCGTCCGCAGGTCCGCGATCGCTCCGTACGCACCGTTCTCCAGCACGTGCAGATAGGCCAGGCCCAGCGGGTCCAGTGCGTCGACCAGCGCGCGGTACGTGGTGCGTGCGTCGGACTCGGCGAGCTGGTTCTCGGCGTTGTCCGGCGAGATGCGCAGCCCCACCCGGTCCGCACCGACCTCGGTGACGACCGCCTCGACGACCTCCATCGCGAACCGCAGGCGGCCGGTGGCCGAGCCGCCGTACTCGTCCGTGCGCAGGTTGGTGTTGTCGGCGATGAACTGCTGGATGAGGTAGCCGTTCGCGCCGTGGATCTCCACGCCGTCGAAGCCCGCCTCGATCGCACGCCGAGCTGCACGCGCGAAGTCGCCGACCGTCCGGGCGATTTCACCGACCGTCAGCTCACGCGGGGTCACGTGGTCGAGCATCCCGTCCCGGGTGAAGATCTGCTTCCCCTCGATGGCGACGGCCGACGGGGCCACCGGCAGCTCGCCGTCCGGCAGCGTCAGCGGGTGGGTCATCCGGCCCACGTGCCACAACTGGGCGAAGACCGTGCCGCCCCCGGCGTGCACCGCGTCCGTCACCTCCCGCCAGCCACGCGCCTGCGCGTCGGTCACCAGACCCGGGATGCCGGGGCCGCCCTTGGCGAGCGCGTTGACGTACACGCCCTCCGTGATCAGCAGCCCGGCTCCGGCGCGCTGCCGGTAGTACGTCGCCGCGTGCCGGCTCGGCACCCCCGTCACGTCGTCGGCCCGGCCGCGCGTCATCGGGGCCATCGCCACACGGTTGGCCAGTTCCAGCCGCCCCGCCCGGTACGGCTCCAGCAACTCCCGCATTTCTCCACCCTCGTTTGCCGTGTCCGTGTCCCGCGCCACTCCCCTCACGCCCCCGGCGCTCATGCGGCACTCCGGTCCAGCGCGACGACCTCGACCTCGATCTGCCAGTCGGGCCGGGCCAGCGAGACGACCTCGACGATGGTGTCGGCCGGGTAGGGCTCGGCCAGGAACTCACCGCGCAGTGTGATCACGTGCGGGAGATTCGTTGCCATGTCCCGCACGAAGATGCCGACCTTGATCACGTCCGCGAAGGCCAGACCGGTCGCATCCAACACCCGCGCGACATTCCTGAACGCCTGCCGTCCCTGCGCCAGGAACCCGCCCTCGACGGTCGTCCCGTCCTCCTCGAACCCCGCCTGACCGGACACGTACACGAAGCCCCCGGCCCGGACGGCCTGCGATATCCGATACGGCGCGTACCAGTCCGGCGTGGTCGCGATCTTCTCGACGCGCCCCACGGTGGTCGCGCTCTCGTTGCTGGACATACCTCTCCCCTTGTCTCGGCGGCATCCGGTACCGGGCCCCGCTCGATCACGTTACGAAACGTTCCGTAACGCCAAGGAAGTTAGATCCTCCCGAGCGACTTGTCAAAACGAAACGTAACGTCACGCCAGCGGTAGAGTGGGAACCATGACCCCCGACCCGAACAGTGAACGGCGCAGCGAGCGCGCCCGCCGGGCGATCCTCGACGCGGCGTTCGACCTGGTGAGCCGCAAGGGCTTCGCGAAGGTGACCATCGAGGCCATCGCCGCCCAGGCCGGCGTGGGCAAGCCCACGATCTACCGTTGGTGGCGCTCCAAGGGCGCGGTGGTGCTGGAGGCGATGAACGAGGAACTCGGCGACGACTTCGCCTTCCCCGACACCGGTGACATCGCCGCCGACCTCACGACCCAGATCACCGCGGTGAGCCGGCGGCTGATCACCGGCCGGATCAGCGAGGCCTTCAAGGGCGTCGTGGGCGAGGCCCAGAACGACCCCGCACTGATGAAGGCGTTCCGCGAAACGATCCTCGAGCCCAGCATCGCGCAGTGCCGGGCCCGCCTGGATTCCGCCGTCGCCGCCGGGCAACTCCGCTCCGACGTACCCACCGACGTGATGGTCGACCTCTTCTACGCGCCGATCCACTACCGGCACTTCCTGGGCTTCGGCGAAGACGCCGTCAGGCGCAGCGCCGATCTCGTCCAGGACGTCCTGCTCGGCCTGCGACCCCGGCCGGACACGGGGTGAACGACCGGCGCCCGGCCCCTCGTCGAGGATGCTGTCGGCCGACCCGGGCCTGGATGCCTCGCCGGCCATGACGCGGCGGGGCGAAGTGCTGTCGGGGGGCTGGTGCACCAATCGACGCGCGCCGACGCCCACGTGACGGGCCGCGAACGCGAGGACCGGTCACTCCCGGCCCGCGCCGTCACCGTTCCTCGTCGTCGAAGTGGACCACGCAGGCGTTACCGCGCCGAACCGAAGTACGCCGCCCCGATCAGAGACGGTCCGTCCGTCTCCCACGAAGGAGTGTGTCCGGCGGTGGTGGTCCGCCGCGGCGCCCGCCGCCCACGACGCGGGCGCCGCCGCGTACGACCCCGGGTAGCCTCCGGGCTCAGACCCTGGTCATGGTCGACGTGTATCCGCCCCCACCGGGGTAGACCCAGTCACCGGTCATCACCGTATCGTCGGCGTTGAAGGTGCCCCGGAAATACGCCGGGCTGCCTTTCGCCCCCGCCCAGATGGTGAGTGTGTCGCCGGCGAGTTCGTAGACGTAGTCGAATGTGTTGCCGTTCGAGTCGTAGTACCGCGACACCACGTCCGCGCCGGCGGGCTCGCCGAACGGACGGAGGTTCCCGATCACTTCCAGGCCACTGACCGGCTCACCGAACTGCGTGAGCTCGACCTGCTGGCTCAGGAAGAACCCGCCGGGCATCCACTCGTATCGCACGCTTCCCTCGGCCCCGCCGGTCACCGCCCAGGTGCCGACCAGGCGATCCAAGGCCTTGAGCTCGACGCTCGGCTGGTTGCTTTCGGACATGTCGTCCTCCTTCTTGTCGATGGTCGCCGATACCTCGAAGCCGTCGACCCGACCTCGACATCCGGCGCGTGTGGCGTGGATCACGCCTGGAAGGTGTCGAGACCCGGGATTCGGTACCGACGTATCCGGCAGGACCCACCAAGGAGGAGTCATGACGAACACCGTCACCACCGACGCCGCCCCCGCGATGCGCCGCTCGGATCACCTGTTCATCGCCGGGGCGCTGGCCGGGCCGGTGTTCTTCGCCTCGGCGGGCGTCCAGATGGCCACCCGCGAGGGCTTCGACATCACCCGGCACCCGATCAGCCAACTCTCCACCGGTGGGGCCGGCTGGATCCAGATCACCACGTTCGTACTCGCGGGTCTCGGCGCTCTCGCCCTGGCCGCCGGAATCGCGCGCGCCCTGACCGAAGGTGTCGGACGACGGACGGTACCGGTCCTCGTCGCGGTCTTCGGCGTCGGGATGATCTCCGCCGGACTGTTCACCATGGACGCGGAGAACGGCTTCCCGGTCGGCACCCCCGACCGGCCGGTCGAACGCATGTCCTGGCACGGCATCGTCCACTCGGCCTCGGCCGTCGGCGCCTACATCGCCCTGGCCGTCGCCGCGATCGTGTTGACCGTGCGCTGCGCGCGCCGCCGGGCGATCGGCGCGGCTGTGCTGAACGGCGTGGTCGCGACGGTCCTGCTGCTGCCGATGTCGGAGGACCACATGAGCATCCGGATCGCCGTGAACGGCCTGGTCGCCTTCGGCTGGACGACCGCCCTTGCGCTGACGCTCCGCCGTGTCCACCGGCCCGATTCGACCTACCATCGGCAGGGATGATCGGAAAGGAAGCGTCATGAAATACCTGCTTCTCGGCTACACCTCGGCCGCCGCCTGGGACGCCGCGACCGCCGATGCCCCGACGGAGGACGCGCTGGCCGCGTTCGCCGCCTACCAGGCGTTCGAGAAGGAACTCCGCGCGACCGGCGAACTCGTCGGCACCGAGGGCCTGGGCCACCCCGCGGTCAGCACCACCGTGCGCCGGACCCCGACGGGTGTGACAGCGACCGACGGACCGTTCGCCGAACTCAAGGAGGTCCTCGCCAGCTTCGCCGTCATCGACGTGACCGGCCGGGAACGTGCCCTGGAAATCGCCTCTCGGATCGTGGAGGTCCTGGGCGAGCCGATCGAGATCCGGCCCATCATGGGCGAGGACTTCGCGTCATGAGCAACAGGCTGTCGCACGACCCGGCGCGGACGGCGCGCCACATCCCGCGATGAACGACGGGCCGGGCGCGACCGCGGATGTCGAACTCCTGCTTCGCACCGAAGCGCCACAGGTGCTTGGCGCGTTGACGCGCCGTTTCGGCCGCTTCGACATCGCCGAGGACGCCGTACAGGAGGCGCTGTTGACGGCGAGCCGGACGTGGCCCGTCGACGGCGTGCCGGACGAACCGCGGAGCTGGTTGATCCGGATCGCCCACCGGCGGATGGTCGATCTCCTGCGCTCCGAGCAGGCACGGCACCGGCGCGAGCAGAAAGCGGGCATGGCCGAACTGATCCTGCGCGAGCCGACCCGCCAGGCGGCCCCCGCGCGGGAGACCGACGACGGCCTCATCCTGCTACTGCTGTGCTGCCACCCCGTGCTGAGCCCCGACTCCCAGGTGGCACTCACGCTGCGCGCGGTCGCCGGCCTCACGACCGCCGAAATCGCGCACGCCCACGGAACGACCGAGGCCACGATGGCGACGCGGATCAGCCGCGCCAAACGACGACTGGCCGACGCCGGAGCCCGCTTCACCCTGCCCACCGACACGGACCAGGCCTCCCGGATGAGCGCCGTCATGCGGGTGCTCTACCTCGTTTTCAACGAGGGCTACACCGCCTCCGCGGGAGACGAACTCGCTCGCACCCGGCTGACGAGCGAGGCAATTCGGCTGACCCGGATGCTCGTCGACGCGGTGCCGGACGACGCCGAGGCGACCGGCCTGCTGGCGCTGATGCTGCTCACCGAGTCGCGACGGCCGGCCCGCACCGGCGACGACGGCGCGTTGATACCGCTGGACCGGCAGGACCGCTCCCGCTGGAACCGCGATCTGATCCGCGAGGGCACCCGCCTGATCGACGGCGTCTGGCACCGCCGTGAGCCGGGCCCCTACCGCCTCCAGGCGGCGATCGCGGCGCTGCACGCCGCGGCCGCCACGCCGGAGGCGACGGACTGGCCGCAGATCGCGATGCTCTACCTGTGGCTGGAACGACTCGCCCCGACCGCGCCGGTGCGACTGGCCCGAGTGGTCGCCGTCGCGCGCGCGTACGGCCCGGTTCGGGGACTGGCGCTGCTCGACGACCTCAACCGGCGCCACGCATTGGATCAGGATCCGCTCACTCACCGACGCGAACGCGCGGTGCGGGCCCATCTCGCACATGCCACCGGCGACACGGCGGCTGCGAGGACCCTGTACCGCGAGGCCGCCGCGCTGACCGACAACCGGGTCGAGCGCCGCTACCTGCTCGACGAAGCCGACCGGCTCACCCCCCGAACCGATCGTCCATCCCCGGGCGACGCCCGCGATGCCCCGGCGATTTCGAAAGGGACATCCCACCTGCCCCCTGAAACCAGCGAGTAGCGTCGGGGCCGGCTCGGTGGCCAACACCCCGTTTCCGGCCCCCACCGCTTCGAACCGTGCCTACCAACCCTCGCGGCTGCGGAACAGGCTGTTCCGGTACGCCGTCAGGAACCGCTCGAACGACGAGGCCCGCACGGGCAGCGGGCCGCCTTGGATCTCCCAGGAGAAGACCTGTCCGCGGACGCCGTCGGCCTCGGGGGCAAGGTCGATGCAGTGCAGATTGCCGCCACCGTCCCGTGCGAACGGGACCCAGCCGGGATGCCACCATCGGTATCGGACGGACTTGTCGTCCGGATCCAGTTGGTGTGGCTCCGCGCTGTCGAAGGTGCCCTCGGCGAGAAGGTCGGTGAGCCCGCGGCGGGTGCTGATCATCTCCGAGACGGACATCCCGTCGTACTCGAACACGTCCAGACCGGCCGAGCCGCCGAACAGCCGTAGGTACGCCCGGAATTCGGCCGGCAGCGGTTCACCGACCGCGGCCTCGAGTTCGGCGATCGCGGCCGGATCCGCCGCGCCCCGTCTGCTGCTCAACCTTTCGGCGGCACCGGCGTCATGCGCGGCGAGCCAGTCGGCGATGTCGGACACGGTCGTGGTCAGTCGCTCGGTGCAGGCGTCGATGTCGACGGAATTCGGCACCTCATGACGCACGAGCGACAAGGCCGTGGCGGCATGTTCGGCACGCCATTGGGCGACCTCGGATGCGCCGTCGATCAGATCGACCGCACCGTGCTTCCGCAACAGGGCTTCAATGTCGCGGTGATGGCGGACGCCGGCGATGTGCAGCGCGTGGGTTCTGCGATTCCCGGTACCCTTCACGGCGAGCACGTCCGCCCCGGCCGCCAACAGCGCTTCCACGACTTCGATGTCCCCGCCGTGTGCGGCCAACATCAGCGGGGTCCAGCCGTCCGGGCGGGGCACGTTCGGGTCGGCTCCGGCACGCAGCAGCGCGGACACGACCGGCAAAGGCTCGGCACACCCCAGCGCGTGGGTCAGGACTGTCCCGAAATTCGGATCGTCCGGGTCGTTCGGATCGCACGGATCGCTGTGGTTGACGTCGGCGCCCGCGCTGATGAGGTACTCGACGATCGGAAGGCAGCCATCCCGGGCTGCCGTACCCAACATCGTCGAGCCGCCGACGAAGACGCCTGCCACCTGCGCGTCGACCGGCAGTCCCGCGACGACGAACGGCCGAACCAACTCCACCGCACCGGTGTCGACAGCCCGGAAGGCGACCAGATCCACCAAACCGTGATCGTCGTACTCGACTGCCGGATCGACACCCTGGGCGAACAGGCGACTCAGCGCGTCGGGGTTCTTCTCGTCGATCGCGGCAAGAAGCGCACGTGTCAGCTGTTGCATTCTCGAAAGTTAGCACGCCTGTTCGATCGACATCCAAGCACATTCCGCCCGGGTCACCGAGCACACCCGACCCGCACGCGCCGGCGCGCCGGGGGCCGCGACGGCGACCCGGTTGTCGGGCCGCTTCGTCGAAGTCGCCGCCGAACTTGCAGCCACCACGTGCCGCCCGCCCCACGCCAACCGGCCGCACAGGACACGGCCGTTGCGACGGGACTGTAAAAAGGTCCTGATACTCCCACCACCGGACATGAGAGCACCGGCGATCACCTCTCGAGGCCGCCATCGGCCCCGTGTCGGAGGTCCGCGGCGGGCGCCGCCGTCGATCCGCCGTCGTCGAGTCCTGGCAATACATGACCTTGACCGGGGCACACTCACCCCGGGAAATGCACCACACCGTCCCGCAGGCAGGCGAGACCCACTCGCCGTCCTGGCTCGATCCCGACTTCCCGGGGTCGGTGGCGGCGCGTTCCCGCCCGCGATGCGTCGCGGTTGTGGCTGTTGTCGTGTCGGCACGGAGGAGTGCCGGTGGCCTGGGGAGTGATCTGGTGCGTGAACGAATTGGACTGGCCGAGGTGTTGGCGGCTGCGGAGGGTACCGCGCCGGTGCGTTCCCTCGATGTCGTGGCACACAATCTGCGCGAGCGTTTCGACGCGCGATACGTGTCCTTCCTGTTCGTCGACGTCGTCGGACGAAGGCTGCTGCGCGTCAACGACACCCCCCGTACCGACCACGAACACCACGCCGAACAGGTCCCTCTCGCCGGCAGCAGCGTCTACGACGAGGTCCTGCGCGCCCAGAAGCCGGTCGTGACACCACAGGGCGACCAGGGTCAGCGGGTACTCACCCCCGTCACCAACCGCGGCGACACCATCGGTGTCCTGGAACTGTTCCTCACCCACGTCACCGCGGACGTGCTGGCCCAGGTCGAGGAGGCCGCGCACGCACTGGCGTACATCATCGTCACCGACCGCCGCTTCACCGACCTCTACCACTGGGGCAACCGCACCACCACCGTCAGCCTGGCCGCGGAGATCCAACGCCAACTCCTGCCCTCCGCTCCCACCTGCGAAGCCCCCGAATTCACCCTCGCCGGCGCCCTGGTCCCCGCCTCCGACATCGCCGGCGACACCTACGACTACGCCCTCGACCACGACACCCTGCACCTATCCGTCACCGACGCCATGGGTCACGACGTCGACGCCTCCCTCATGGCCACCCTCCTCGTCAACGCCTCCCGAGGCGCCCGCCGTGCCGGAGCCGACCTCGCCGAACAGGCCCGCCAGACCCACCAGGCCCTCCTCGACCACGGCCGGCAGACCTTCGCCACCGGCCAACTCCTGCGCATCGGCCTCGACGGAAGCAGCGCCCAACTCGTCAACGCCGGCCACCCCTGGCCCCTACGACTGCGCGACGGAACGGTCGAAGAACTGCGCCTGGCGGTGAATCTGCCCTTCGGCGTCGTCGGACAGGGCGCCTACCGCGTGCAAGACCTCGACCTGCACCCCGGCGACCGCCTCCTGCTCCACACCGACGGCATGCAGGACCGCGAAGCGCATACCGTCGACCTGCCCGGCCTCGTCCGCAAGACGGCCGCCGAGCACCCGCGCGAGGTCGTACGCACCCTGGTCGCCGCCGTCGCCGACGCCTACGACGGCAGACCGCCCAAAGACGACGCCACCGTCCTGTGCCTGGACTGGCACGGCCCCCGACCCGGCCCCGGCCCCGAAATCCGGCACCCGGACTCGGCCCGGTTCTCGTACGGCCATGGCTGATCCGTCGACGGCGACGGATCAGGCTTCTCTGCGCGTGGTTCGCCACTCGACCGCTCGGTGACGGCCGTGATTACCCAGGGCCCCAGACGTGTTGCCTTGGCTGGGGAAGTTGTCCGTCGGCGCCGGTTTCCCCCTGGTCGACGCTCGCGCGGTCCGGCACCCGCTCACCCCCGTCCGACTGTCGGGCCGCGCTCTTCCCGGACTGCCCGGGAGGATCGGCCCGATGATTCGGCTCGGTGGTGGTGAACGGCGCGGAGACGACGTAGGGGTGCCGGGGCGCGGCCGCGTCCGTCTTGAGCGAATCTCGCAGGCGCAGTCGCTGCGCGGCCCCGGCAATCGTGTCCGGTGGCTACAGGAAGCGTCTGATGGGGAGGACCGCTGCCTCTCGCAGGCGTTGCCCGGTGGCCCGACGCCGCCAGCGGTCGGGGTCGATGGTCACGCTACGTTCGAGGTCCGCGTCGTAGTCCCGGTCGAGTTCCGCGGTGAACGCCTCGTCCAGGACGGCGAGCATGACTTCCTCGTCGTGGTCCATGGAGCGGCGGTTGAAGTTGGTCGAGCCGATCAGCGAAGCCACCCCGTCCACGGTCATGATCTTGGCGTGCATCATGGTCGGCTGGTACTGGCGGATGCGCACGCCCGCGTCGAGGAGTCGGGTGTAGTGGTGCTGGCCGGCGAGTTGGCAGGCACGTTGGTCGGTGTGGGGGCCGGGGAGCAGGATTTCCACCGTGACGCCGCGGCGGGCGGTGGCGCACAGCAGGTCGACGAAGTAGGTGTCCGGGGCGAAGTAGGCGGTGGCCAGGCGGAAACGTTGTTCGGCGGAGGTGAGCATGACGCGGATGAGGGTCTGCATGTCCTGCCATCCGACTCCGGCCGAGCCGCGCACGACCTGGACGATCGAGGTCCCGACCTGGTCGTGTTCGGTGAAGCGGTCGCGGTCGTCGAAGAGTTCGTCGTGGCATTCGGCCCAGTTCTGGGCGAATGCGGCGGCGATCCCGTCCACGGCCGGGCCCCGGACCTTGACGTGGGTGTCGCGCCACTCGTCGGGGTTGCGGGCGTCGCCGCACCATTCCTGGGCGATGCCGACGCCGCCGGTGAAGGCGGTGTGCTCGTCGATGACGAGGGCCTTGCGGTGGCAGCGATGGTTCTGTTTGAACGGCGACAGCCACAACGGTTTGCGGAACCAGGCCACTTGGACACCGGCGTCGTCCATGACGTCGAGGAGGTCCTGCTCGATCTCCTTCGCGCCGAAGCCGTCGAGGAGCAGTCTCACCCGCACGCCGGCCCTGGCCCGGTCGGCGAGTGCGGCGGCGAAGTCGCGGGCGATGCGACCTCGCCAGTAGACGAAGGTCATCATGTCGATGGTGTGCTCGGCGCCGCGTATCGCGTCGAGCATGGCGGGGAAGATCGCATCGCCGTTGCGCAAGGGGACGAGTTCGTTGCCTTCGGTGGCCGCCATTCCCAGCAGGCGCTCCAGTCGCCGACGCAGGCGCTGCTTGCGGGCCGGTACATCGTGCCGGGCCGTCACGTCGGTGCCGTCGGCGTGTTCCCTGTTCTCCCGAGTGCTCATGCGGCACCTTCCGACGGTTGGGATGGCGAGCGCGTCGGTCATCCGCGGACAGATCAGCAGCGGGGCGGTGGTGCCCGTGTTCATCGCAACGACTCGGCCGATGCGGTGCGTGGGAGGGTCCGCCACGCGCGGTCGCGAACGAGGCGACGCGGTCGTTCCCCGGGCAATACGTACCTCGATCGGGTTTCAGTCGGCGAGGAGTTGGGTGCGCAGTCCGGTCAGGGTTCGGGCCAGGAGGCGGGAGACGTGCATCTGTGAGATGCCCAGGCGCTCGCCGATCTGGGACTGGGTCAGGTCCTGGCCGAAGCGCATGGACAGGATGTCCCGCTCGCGCTGCGGCAGGGCCGCGATCAGCGGCTTGAGGGCGTGCAGGTTCTCGGCGAGGTCGTAGCCGGGGTCGACGAACGAGGCGCGCGAGGCGTGGACCTCGGTGGGGCCGTCGTCCGTGGCCGGGGCGTCGAGCGAGGCGGCCGTGTAGCCCGCGGCGGCGGCGAGGCCCTCGACGACTTCCTCGACGCCGATACCGAGCCTGTGGGCGAGTTCGGCGGGGGTGGGTTCACGGTCGTGTTCGATGGTGAACGCGTCGCGCGCCTTGGCCAGTTCCAGGCGCAACTCCTGCAGGCGGCGCGGGACGTGCACCGCCCAGGAGGTGTCGCGGAAGAAGCGCTTGATCTCGCCGGAGATGGTGGGGACGGCGAAGGTGGGAAACTCGACGTCGAAGGAGGGGTCGAAACGATCGATGGCCTTGATCAGGCCTATCGTGCCGACCTGGACCATCTCCTCCGTGGTCTCCGGGCGCGAGCGGAAGCGGCCCGCCACGAACCGGACCAGGGGGATGTTGAGCTCGATCAGGGTGTTGCGCACGTACTGGTACTCGTGCGTGCCCTCCTCCAACACCCGCAGCCGGTCGAACAGCACCTTCGACATCGCCCGCGCGTCGGTCGCCGAGACACTGCCCGGGTCGTCGATGATCGGCAGATCGGCGAGCGCGCCGTCCCCGGCTGCGGCGGTCGCGGTCGCGTCGGCCGCCGGGAAGGCGGTCGCGGCGGCGGTGGGGTTCATCTCGGCGTCCTCCTGCTTTCGGGCCGGCTGTGGGCCGCAGCATTGTGCCCCACATCGAGGGAAGTACACCCGATCGGGGGTGAGATTCCGCGCCGACGACAGTGACGTCCTGCCGGGGTCGTCATCCGAAACGCGGCGTTCGCGGCGTCGAGTGTCGATCCACTCGATCGGGCGACGCGTAAGGCGCGGGCCGCCGGGCAGGCGTGCGGGCACGGCGGCATCGGCCTCGGGAAAGGATCGCCCATGGTGCACGAACGGCCAGGTCACGGCCCCTACGGTGGAGTCGAGGTCTCCCGCTCCGATCCCGCGCTCGACGACCGGCCGGACGAGGACGCGAGCGCGTCGTTCCGCGCCTGGGCCCGTATGCCGAGGTCGCCCCGGAACACCGTCCGCCGTCCGCCCACGTGTCCGTGAGGAAGGTCATGCCTCGACATCGTCGTTGTCTCGTCCGGTGGCGCGTGCCACACCGGACCGGGGCTGCCGCCCGCGCCCGCACGGCCGTGGGAGCTGCCCTCGCCGACTGGGGGTGGGGCGAGGACCGCGTGGCCGCGGCCGTTCTGGTCCTGTCGGAGATGTTGACCAACGCCCAGGTGCACACCACCGGGGACGTGGTCCTGGCCGTGCGCCGGACCGGGCGCGGGGTGCGGTTGTCCGTCACCGACACCGGCTCGCGGATGCCGACGCGCCGCGATACCGGCCCCGAGCACGAGGGCGGCTTCGGCCTGCACATCCTCGACACCCTCACCACCGACTGGGGCGTCCGCAAGCACCGGGGCGGCAAGACCGTCTGGGCAGACCTGGACGCCCCCCGCCCCGACGCACGCCGGCACCCGCGTCCGGTGCGCGCCGGACCCGGGGCCGCCCCGATCCGGGCGGCCCTTGGCTCGATTCGTCGGGCGGGTCCGGCGGTGGCCCGCCGAACGGCAGTGCCGCGTCGCTCGGCGGCGTGGGTGCGGCGGCAGATCGGCTCGTCGGCGCGCGGGTGGGTGCCGGCGGCGATCCGGCGGATGCGGCACGAGAGTTCACGCCTGATGTTGGTGGACGTCCTCGCCGCGGTCTGATCCCGCGCAGCGGGCATGCCGGCCGAAAGCGGGGTGGTCGTCGGTCAGGGGTGTTCCGATGCCGGTGCCGTGCCACGGCTGGAGCAGGAGGGTGGCGTCGTCGCGAGCCGGTCGTGGTGGTACTCGCGGAACGCTCGGATGAGTCGGCGCAGGGTCTCCGGCGCGGGCAGGCCGTCCGCCACGTGGCGGATGACGAAGTCGACGAACCGGTCGAGGCCGAAGAATCTCGCCTTCGGGGTTGCGGGCCTCGGTGATGCCGTCGGTGTACAACAGGACCCGGTCGCCGGGTTCGGGCTGCTCGTCGTACAACTCGACGGGCAGGCCCATGGCGGTGCCCATCGGGTGCGCGGGCGGGTGTTCCAGGGTGGCGACCCATTGACCGTTGCGGATCACGATCGGCGGGTGGTGGCCGCGGTTGACCCGGGTCAACGCGCCGGTGAGCAGGTCGAGTTCGGCCAGGATCGCGGTCGCGTAGCGGCTGTGGCCGAACTGTTCCAGCAAGGCGGCCTCGATCTCCTCGGTGGTGTCGACCGGGCCCACGCCGTGCCGGCGGCTGCTGCGGCAGCCCGCCAGGGGACGGCGGTCCGGCCTGCACGGCCTCGGCGTACCCTGGGGCGCGCACTCCTGGCACCCGTGTTCGACCTGCCCGGACGGCCGCACAGCGCCCGCTTCCTGTTCCTCGACGAGGCCCTGGCCCGGGACCTGTTCCCCGAGTGGGACCGCACCCCGTTCCCGGTTGGACGCGTCGGCGAACCCGCCGTGCACGAGGACGACGGTCGGCTTGGGCGGGCGGGGGTGGCGGTCGCCGGCGGAGGCGGACGCCGAGGTGGTGAACGTGGCGAAGGCCGCGGCTCCGGCGAGGGTGAACGCGGCGGCGCCGAGGCCGAGCTTCCGGGATCTCCGGTGTGATGCCATGTCGGGCTCCTCTGTGTTCGGGGGTCGGTGAAGTCCCGTCCGGGCGTGGGGTGTTGGGGCTGCCGGAGGGGTGGCTGTGACGGAGCGGCGCCCGCCGGCCCGCCCCTTGTGGGGGTGGGCCGGCGGGCGCCGGAGTGCCGGTCGGGCGGGTTCAGCTGCCGGCGGCCTGCTTGATCAGGTCGGCGACGGCGGCGGGCTGCGAGACGTAGACGGCGTGGCTGCCGGCCGTCTCGGCGACGCGGGCGCCGATTCGCTCGGCCATCGCGCGCTGCACGGGTGGCGGGATCATGTGGTCCTCGGTGGCGACCAGGTACCAGGACGGCTTGGTGCGCCACGCCGGGGTGGACACCGCGCCGCCGGCCGCGTCCAGGCCCCAGGGCAGCTGCGAGTCGGCCAGGAACCGGCGAGGCTGGTGCAGTGATGGCCCGCGAGGAGGTCGCCGTGGTCGTCGTCTGTCGGGAGGTCGACGGGGCGCGGGTGGCATACGGTGGCGGTCGTCTCGGTGATGTTCGCGGTGCTCGGGCTCATATGGGCATCCCCTTCGATCGTCGGACGGGCGCAGGGCCGGCCTGCCCAGGGGGCCACGGGATACACCCGTATGCAGTAGCGAGCCGAATAACGAACCGTGTCTTCCGCCAGGAACCTTGTCGTCGCGGTGGGCCTGTAAGCGCTCGCAGGAGTGGATTTCGACGCCCGCCTCGGCGACACACGCGGCAAGCGTACGGAGTGCACACGCCGGTCCTAGGCGTCGTGGCGCGCCCCAGGAGACAAAGTGTCGTCGGGTTCGATCGCGGCCAAGGCGTGGTCGACGTCGTGGTGTTCGGCGACGACGAGGGACAGGCCGGTCACGCGCAGCATCCTGCGGAGGCGCTCGGGTGGGGCCGCGACGGCGACGGTGCCCCGATGGGCGCGCGTGCGGTGGTGGAGGGCGACCAGGACGGCCAGGCCGGTGGAGTCGGAGAACCCCAGGCCGGCCAGGTTCAGGACCACATGGCGGTGCCCTTGGTCGATCAGCTCGAAGCCGCGCCTGCGCAGTCGGGGCGCGGTGTGGTGGTCGAGGTGGCCGCGAACGTCGACGACCGCGACGCCCGGACGTGGGGTGCGTGTGGTGAGAACGAGGTCGGGTTCGGCCACGCTCATCGGATCGCCGCCTTGCTCGTCGGGGATGTCCACATCGTCGCATTCGTTCGCACGGCTGTGTCGCGCGGCTTCAACGTCGTATGCGGGCGCGGACGTGTTTGCCCGCCTCGTGTTGTTCGACGCTCCACGTCGTGGTGAGCATGTCGAGCAGGCGTAGGCCGTATCCGCCGTCGCCGTTCGCGGGACGCTGGAGGACGAGGAGATCGCGGGCGTGGTCGCCCACCGCGATCTCGACTCCGTCGGGGGTGGGGCTCAAGGTCAATTCGGCTTCGCCGTGGGTGTGGCGAAGAACATTGCCGACGAGTTCCGAGACGACCTGGACGACGTCGTCCGCGCGGTCCGGGGGCCGGCCCCAGCCGCCGAGGGCGTCGCGGACCGTGGCGCGGACCCGGCCCAAGACACCAACACTGTGCGTCAGGGTCCAACTCAGTTCCCCTGTGGGCGGGTTGCGTGGCGGAATGGTCATATCCGGGCTCCCACCCGTGTTGATTTCGGTGAAGCACCGCCGACCCGCGCCGGCGGGCCGGCACGTGGAGAACGCGCAGTCGGCGCGCGCCGGGGCGCTGCCGACGACGGGACCCGGGCCCGCCGCGCTCGTCGGCGCGGCGGACCCGGCGGGAGTCACGAATCGAGGGTCTCGACCTTGGCGTCGGCCGCGTTGGTCCTCACCGATTCGACGCCCTTGAGGCAGGCGGCCTTGGTCTCGTAGGCCTCGCCGGTGGCGACGATCTCGCCGTTGCCCGCCTTGAGTCGGAACCTGAACTTGCCGTTCTTGTCGGTGTACACCTCGAACTTGCCTGCCATGGGATTCACCCGGCCTCTCGGTTCGTGCGGGCACCGGACCGATGGTGTCGGTACCCGCGGACGTGGGTCACAAGGGCGGACGCGGAGCACGTCGGCCTCGCCGACCGTCGATCACGGACGGAATTCCGGACGACGCCGCCGGCGGACAGCCTCGCGGGTCGGCGTCGAAACCGGATCCGTTCGCCGGTTACGGCGTGCCGGCGGGGCCGGCCCCCGGGGTGCCCGGTGCGGTGTTGCCGTAGTAGTCGCCGGTCCGTGTGCGATGGTCGTGGTCGTCGAGGTGCTTGTCCTTGTCGAACTCGGGGGAGTTCTTGATCTCTTCCTTGGTGCGCGAGACGTGGACGACCTTGTTCTCGGTGTCGATGCTCGCGATCGTGCCCGCGGGGAGCAGGACGTGCTTGCCGAAGATCCACACACCCGTGTCGACCACCAGGTAGGACGCGTCGACGTCGTCGTTGTGCTTGTCGACCTTGCCGATGTTGCCGTCGGTGGCATCGACCTTGTAGCCGGCCAGGCTCGTTCCCGCGGTGTAGCCGGACTCGGGACGGTGACCCCACACGTTGTCGCCGGTGCTCACGGAAATCCTCCTCGGATGTCGACTATCGACGACCCCCACGCGGCAGACAGCAGCCGCCGCCCGGGAGTCGTCCGAGCAATGGTTCGGCGCACGCCTGCCCCGCCGCTCCCGCTCCACACCCGCCGCGAGGAAAGGCCGGCTTGAGAACTCGCCTTCGGATCGGACGGTGTTCCGGCCCGCGACCGGGAACGGGCGACGGCTCCGGCCACGGACTCCCGAAGGCGAACAGGTCGACCACACGCCTGCACAGGCCGTTCGACGCCACCTGCGCAGGCGCCAGCGCGGACGACCCCGCCGCGACCGAGAGACGCCCGGGCCGGCCGCCGGTCGTGGCCATCACCGCCGCGGCGGCGCACCACAACTTCGACCCTCCGCCGCCCGTCACCAGGCTCGGTCGGCACCAGCCAACCCCCACTGCATCCACATGGCAGTGCGAATGTCCCCGGGCACGCCGCCCCGTTCCCCACCACGGCCAGGACCCTCTCCCCCGCCGCGAAATCCCCGTCCCCGCCGTAGCGCGCCCCGGGGCTCCACCCGCCGTGACTGAGTGGTTTTCGAGGCGGGTACACGCCCTCCTCCCACGACCGGGGTGCGCGCCCGGCACCGGCGAACCCCGGCTCCGGCGAACCCCGGCTCCGTACACACGCGCAGGACGAGTGCCGTTACGTTCGCATCCGAACCCCGACCACCCACACCACCGACGACGTCCGCGAGTCGCGAACCCGCCCCGCCCACCGGGCAATTCGAGACCTGGGCGCCCTCGCCCGGGCCATCCCCAGCAATGGGTTGACCACGGTGAGGGCGAGCATCGAGGCGACGGCGACCGCGTGCCTCGGCTCGCCTTCGTGGCGGCCGGCATGGGTGCCGCCCAGACGTGGCGACAGTCCCTGCCCGTTCACGAATCGAAGCTCAGGAGTTCCTCGAAAGACACAGATATTCACCACGGGCCACTTTGGCGTTTTTGTCTGGAGCGCGGCCTGCGAGGGTGTCCCGCTCTGTCATTGCGCGTACCGTGAAACCCGCCGTGGTGAGCATGTCGGCGAGCTGCTCGTGGGTGCTGCCCCAGCGAAATACCTCGTCGCGTCGACGAAGCCAGCCTTGCACGGGACTACGTTCGTCTACAAACGACGGTCGACCCGAGACATCGAGGCCCATAAAAGAAAACGCGCACCACGTCGTACCCGCCGGGCGGGCACCCAGCTCACCGAGCAGTACGGTGACCTCTTCTGCTTCCAGGTACATCAAAACACCTTCGACAACGAACAATGTCCGCGCTTGCCGAACATACAGCGGGGAACGTGCCAACTGATCCTCGACCCCGCCGCGCGCGAGGTCGCCCTCGACCAGCGCATGATTATTCTTCAGGCCACCGTAACGCTCATACGCTGACCGCTTGAGATTCAAAGACGGGGCACGGTCGAATTCGATAAAGCGGGTGCCGGGAAATACTCCGGACAATTCCAGTGCCAGCGTATCGAGCCCTGAACCCAGAACCACGACTTGCTCCACCCCTTCGGAAATGGATTGGCGCGCCCATTCCCGCAGCAACTGCTTGCGCAGCGCTTGGTGTGCAAAGAGCCCGGGTAGAAAGATACGTTCCAGCCCGCGCAAAAGACCCCGTGCCATTCTCCATCGCGTCGCGGCGGCAAGCAAAGACCATGGGAATGTGGCACCGCCCAGGGCAGTCCGCAGGAATGCTTGGGCCTGTGGACCCACCAGCGGACGCCATGTCGGATCCTGCCCGACGAGTAGCTGCCCTCCTGCTACAACCAGAGCTGTCGCGGAAACGGTCACCATGCTTGTGCCATTTCGAACAGGTCCCTGTGGTGACGGTACCAGTCGCTGGTGAAGCGTTCCTGCGGGTCGTGGGCGCGTTTGAGGGTCAGGAATTCGCTGAACTTCGGGTGGCAAACTTCTATTTGCTCGCGAGTCGCGTGCCGATGATAGGTGAGATAGAAGCTGCCGTTGTGGGTGATGGCCAGGTCGATCAGGCCACGGAACGCCGTGCCGGCTTCCTCGTGCCCCGTGGCGTCATGGCGCACGTGGAGATTGAAGATGATGCACGCGTAGTCGCGGCGGGCCCAGGCGAGGAAGGTTTCATCATCGCGCCGGACAAGCCGTATCGTGCCATAAATGAGATCGATGTCGTTGCCGCGCAGGTAGTCCGCGGCTGCGGCCATGTACTCGGTGAGTCGCGAGCGGGGCACGAAGATTTCGGTGATGACCTCAGAGCCCTGATGGCCAAGCACCTCATCGACCGCGAGATGGTAGTCGTCAATGTACGTGGCGAATTGATGACTGTCGGACCAATAAACCTGACCCGAAGTGGCCAGGTAGTGCTCGGCATAGCGATCGAATGCCGCCGACTTGTCTGTATGGGCAAGCATCAACAGGCCGCGCCAGTCATCAGGGGCTAGAATGCGCTGATCCTCGGGAATGGACGCATCACTGCCGACTGGCTGGTAGCACGAGAACACGCCGCGCTGCAGAAATGTATCTGCGACCGGGTCGATTTCGAACTGGAAGTCGCCGTACAGGAAGCCCTCGGCGATGCGTCGATCAAACGATTCTTGTAGATCGTCGATTCGACCGATTTCCACCACTCGGCGCACTTTGTACCGCTCCGTGAGGCGCAGCGTCACGTTCCCTATGACGCCGAAAAGGCCGTACCCGCCGATGGCGAGCGCGAACAGGTCTGCGTTTTCCTCCCGGCTGCACAGCTTTGGCTCACCTTGCGAACCGATAATGGTGAAGCTCTCCACATCGCTGACAAACGGGGGCAGAGTCAAGCCGCGGCCGTGTACGTTCGCTGCGAGGCAACCACCGATGCTCAGTCGATTGGCGCCTGTCTGCTTCTGTCGGAACGTCCACACTTTTTCGACTCCGGCCTGGTTCGCCAGGAGCCATTCGTGCAGCTCCTGCCACTGAATTCCGGAATTTACCTCGACCAGGCCACGTTCGGCGTCCAGAGAGACAACACTGTTGAATTCTGCGGTATCGACAAGTATGTCGTTGCTGGAAAATTGCTGCCCTCCCATGGCGTGGCGGCCTCCGCATATAGCCACCCCTCGTTCTGTGCGCGTCGCCTCCTTGACGGCGGCGCAGATATCCTCGATAGACCTGACGGGGACGATCTCGGCAACGTGCGTAAGGTTCAGCGCAGAATGCCTGTCGTTTACCGTAACGGGGTTCTGCGGAGCGCCTGCAGTCATTGTGATCCTTGCGATTGAATTGATCTCGGTGAATGCCAGTCGGGCCGGGGCCGACCCAGCCAGGCCGTGGCGCCGGGCGCACCGGGCAGCCCATCAGGAATGCCAATGCGTCGTAGTGCCCTCGGTTGTGGGGGGCGACCTGGACGGAGAGATCCGCGAGGCGAGATCGCCCGAGTTCGGTGGTGCTGCCGGTGAGCGCAGTCGCCTTGGTCTTCCCCCCGGAACCGGTGTCGTCCTCTATATGGTGAAGCCGGCCGGTCGTATCCGCCTGAGTACCCGTACTCATATGGGTCCGGTCTCCGGTCTCGCCCGCTCGGGCGAACCCCGGGGTACATGTACCGCATGGGCGCGTCCACTCGCCGGTCGTGATCGACCGGGCCCGGGAGATCGTCGCCGAGACGACGCCGGCGTGACCTTGGGACAGTTCTGGCATCGGGCGATCTCCGAGCAACTGGTGCCGAACACGCCGTCGATGTACCGCCGGCTGTCCTCCCGTCCGGCCGGGGCCCGGCGCGAGGGGCGCTTCCCCGACCTGGTGGACACCCTGCGCGAGGTCCACGTCCCTCCGGCCCGGACCGACAACGCGGCGTTCCTGGAGCGGGCGCCCGACCGGTTCCGGCTGGCCCGCAGCCGCGGCCGGGAGGTCGCCGTGTACGTCGCGGCGGAAAAAGACTCCCTGCGGCGGAAGTTCAGTTCCTGGTTGGCCGATCCGGGTGTACCGGTGCCGGTCGTGCGCGGCTTCGGCAGCCAGTCCTACCGTCCAGCGGTGGCCGACGCCTCGCCGCGCTTGGCCTGCAGTAGGTGCCGGCGCTTGTCATCCTTCGCCCAGGTGTGCGAGCCGGGCTTGGCTGCCTCGGCGGCCAGGTGCTTGACGGTGATCTTGCACACGAACTCCTTGAGCTTGGCGCCGGGGCGTCCGCCGAGGTGGAGCTTCTTCGCGGTGTCGTCCTTGTCGGCGAACTGGAAGATGCCGGCGCGTCGGCCCAGGCTGATGCACTGGCCGGCGAACCCCAGGCTGATCGGCTCGGGTTGCTCACCCGCGATCCGGCTGAGCACCGTGTCGGCAGCCTGCGCACCCAGCGGAATCGCGGCCTGGCAGCTCATCCGGAACGGCAGGTCCGACGGCGCCGCCGAATCCCCGGCCGCGACGATGCGCCCGTCGTCCACGCTGGTCAACGTCTCGTCCGTGAGCAGGCGGCCCAGGGCGTCGGTGCTCAGCCCGCTGCGCGCGGCCAGGTCCGGCACCCCGAAGCCGGCGGTCCAGATGGTCACCGCACTCGGCAGCTCGCGGCCGCCGTCGAGCCGCACGCCATCACGGGTCACCGCCGTCACCTTCGCGTCGGGGCCCTCCAGCACGGTCACACCGAGCTTGGCCAGCCGCCCGGCCACAGAGCGCCGACCCCGGGCGTGCAGGTACGGGCCGAGCACCCCACCGCACACCAGGGTCACGGCCCGGCCCGCCTCCGCCAGTTCGGCGGCGGTCTCGATGCCGGTCGGACCGGCACCGACCACCGTCACAGCAGCCGTCGCGGGCACGGCATCGAGAACCGGCCGCAGCCGCCCCGCCTCCTCGAAGGTGGCAATCGGATAGGCGAACTCCGCCGCCCCGGGCACCTGCGGGTCGGCGCTGCCACTGCCCACCGCATAGACCAGGTAGTCGTAGCCGACCGTGCCACCGGCCGCAAGCGTCACCCAGCGCCCGGCCGGGTCGATCCGGGCTACGGTGTCGACCACCAGCCGGACGCGCTCGCCCAGGACCTCCCGGTACTCGACGACCGCGTCGTCGGACCCGCCCACCAGCTGGTGCAGACGGATCCGCTCGACGAAGGTCCGGCGCGGGTTGATCAGTGTCACTCTCACGTCGTCGCACTGAGTCAGGCGATTGGCCGCCATCACCCCGGCGTACCCGCCGCCGATCACAACCACATCGGTGTTCCCAGTCATGGTGTCTCCTTCGTTTCAGGGGTTCGGCAACAAGGCGACGCATCGTCGAGCGTTGTGACAGTGTGTGAGGCAGATCACTCTGCACAGCGCCGCCGTGACGAGATGCCGACGCACCAGCTCCATAGGCGGGGCCGGAGATGATCACAGGAGGATGTTGTAAGTAAGTAGTTACTTCTGTCAAGATGTCGTCATGGGACCACGCAGCACGGCAGCACAACGACGCGTCGAGGCCATCGAGGCAGGCATGCGAGTGTTCGCCGACAACGGGTTGACGACGACGGCGGTACAGCGGATCGCGGACGAGATCGGCGTGTCGCAGCCGTACGTGTTCCGGCTCTTCGGAAGTAAACGAGCGTTCTTCCTGGCCTGCATGGATGAGATGGAGGCCCGCGTTCTTGCGGTCTTCCGGCAGACGGCCGCAGCCGCTCCGGACGAGCCCTTCGAGGTGATGGGCGCCCGCTTCCGCGGCCTCATCGCCGACGGCGTCCTCAGCGGGCTGTGGATGCAGTCGTGCGCCGCGGCACGCGCCGACGAAACGATCGCGGCACGGTGCCGGACATTCCTCGCCCGCACGTTGGAGGAAGTCGAACGGGCCACCGAAGCAAGGTCGGAGGACTTGGCGCAGTTCCTCGCGAGGGGCGCGCTGGTCATGATGCTGCAGGCGGTGGGCGCGGATCTGACCGAGGGAAGCCGGGGAGCCATCGAAGCGCTGCGCGCGGAGGGGAGCGCTGCGACGCCGGTGCCCGACCCAGCGACGACCGTAAGCTCCGGGCCGGACAAGAAGGCAGCGCGATGAACCCCGTGCTGTTTCCGGTCATTGCGGCCCAAGCACTGTGGGTGCGTGCCCGGGCCGAGTACCTGCCTCCCCCCGCAGGCGCCGTCACGGGGAGCGCGGGAGCCGAGCATCGCAGTCCGCTACGGGTAGCCGTCGTCGGCGAGTCCACCGCGGCGGGCTACGGGGTGGAGACCCACGACGACGGCTTTCCCGGCGCGTTCGCCCGCGAACTCGCAGCCCGGACAGACTCGTTCGTCGAGTGGGAAGCGGTCGGGCAGTACGGCGCGACCGCCCGGCGCATCCGCCACCGGGTCGTACCGGAGCTCGGGGACGGCCTGCACGTCGCCGTCCTCCTCGCCGGCGTCAACGACGTGCTCGCAAGGCGCTCACCGACCGATTGGCGGGACGACCTCACAGCCATCGTGGACGACCTCTGCAAGCGCGCGGAACGGGTCGCGGTCACGGGCATCCCGCCCTTCAGCACCTTCCCGTCCCTCCCCAACACCCTGGCCCGCCACCTCACCCGGCGCGCCGGCGTCCTCGACGAAGTCTCCCGCCGGATATGCGCCGAGCGCCCGCACGCGACCTGGGTCCGTTCCGACGACATCCCGGTCGGCCCCGGGTTCTTCGCCCGCGACGGCTTCCATCCCGCCGCCCCCGGATACCGTCGCTGGGCCCGAGCGGTCGCGGACCAACTGCCGCTGTGATCGCCGAGCAGGACCCGGGTCTGGACGGTGCTGGTCGGGGTGGCGGACGCGCGCAGTCCTTGGCGTGGACCGTTTGAGGGGCCCTCTCATCGGATCGCCTGTCCGTAACCCGGCAGCTCCGCTAGGCGCGGTGGCGCGGGCCTGCTCGCTGACGCCGCAGTGGCGGGGCGCGTGCGAAGCGATCCCGCGGCACCTGTTCCTGCCCGCGCACGTGGGCCGTGCCCGGCGGCGGGTACACGAGCGTCGATCGTGATCGTGATCCTGACGGCCACTTGCCCAGGTCCAGTGTCGTTCCGTCGAACTCCTCCTGGAAGTCCAGCGTGTGGCCGGTCTTCGAGGTGGGGTTCGCGGGGAAGTCCGCGGCGACGGCGGGCGGCGCGCCGGAAGTCGTGCCGAACACGGTCAGGCCGACAACGAGCAGGGTTGCGGCGGGCAGGTGGAAGCGGCACTGTCTCAATCTGGCTCCTCAGGGGCGCGGGCGGAGACGGAGCGCACATACTTAAGAAAGAAAGTTACCTACGCAAGAGGTTGCGCCTACAGAAGGGCACCTCTGCCGCCGTCCGACCCGGGCGGCCCACCCGTCCCACGACGCACCGGGGCCGTATCCGCCCGGGCGCGCGCGGGAGTCGCGTCCGCAGCGCGAGTGGCCCCGCAGGAACGGTCGTACCCGCCTGTGCCCAGGCGGTGGTGTAGCCGACTCGCCCGCCCTCTCGTCAGCGATCGGCCGCGGTGACCCCCTCCGCAGGGGCCGGCAGCCCGTCGCGCAGGAGATCGCGCGCCGCCTCCACGCCGCCGACCACGACGGCCTCGTCGGTCAACGCGCTCAAAACCACCGGCGGTACGTCGTAGCAGATGTCCGCGAGGTGCTCGCGCACGTCGTCGACAACCGCCGCTCCGGCGCCCGGCAACGTCCCGCCGAGAACGATGAGGCGGGGGTCCATCGCGAGCACCATCGCGCCGACACCGGCGGCCAACGCCCGGGCGTACGCGGCGACCGCGGCTCGCGCGGCGGCGTCGCCGTGTCGGGCGCGGGTCAGGACCAGGGCGGCCTGCTGCGCCCCGCCGTCCTCGCGCTCCCCCGCCGCGGCCAACAGCCGCGCGGGGGCGTCGTTCCAGCCCAGACCCGGGTGCCGGCCGATCTCCCCGGCCGCGCCGGTGCGGCCGGTGAACGGCCTGCCGTCCACGAGTACGCCCACGCCCAAGCGGCGCCCGATCTGCACGTAGAGCACGTCCGCGGTGCCCTGCGCCGCGCCGACGCGGTGCTCGGCCAGCGCGGCGAGGTTGGTGTCCTTCATCGCCGTGACCCGGCAGCCGAGCCGCGCGCCGAGGTTTTCGGCCAGGCGCACCCCGCTCCACCGCGGGATGGCGACGCTCAGTCGCACCGCTCCTGCGGCGTCGATGATGCCGGGGGTCCCGGCGCCGACCGCCCACAGGGGCGCCGGATCGTCGTCGAGCAGCTCGTGCACCAACTCCGCAGCCACCGCAATGCGCGCCTGGGGGGCGGAGTCGGCGGGCAGCGGAAGGGTCCGCGACGCGCGATGGCGGCCACCGAGGTCGGTCAGGCGTACGGACACCGTGGCCGCGTCGATGTGGACGCCTGCCAGGCGGCCCGCGTCCAGGTCGAAGGCATAGCGCTGGGCGGGACGGCCGCCGGTGGGCACGGACTCCAGACCGTCGGAGCGCACGGTGCCCGCCTCCAGCAGCGCGGCCACGATGCCCCGCGCCGTCGGCCGGGAGAGCCCGGTCACCCGGGCGATCGCGTTGATCGCGAGCGGGCCGCCCTCGTAGAGCAGTCGCAGTACGCGACTTGTGTTCAGCCGGCGCAGCGCGCTCTGGTCGCCGCCGGGCAGGGCCTCGGTGTCCTTCATGAATTTCTCGTGCGTCCCCTCTTGACGTGGTGTTGCCAGGGTCCCATTCTCTAGCGAAAGAAAGTTTCTTTTCAAACCAGTGGCTTAGAGTCGTCGTCTCTTCCCGTCGGACGCGCCCGCGCCCGCACCCATTCTCTCGCTTCTCGTTGGAGGCCCCCGCCATGAAAATCGGCAAGATTCTGGTCTGCGCGGCCGTCGTCGCGGTGGCCGCGACGGCATGTGCGCCCGGCTCCTCGAACACCGCCGGCGCCCCCCAGCCGACCGGGCCCGCGCAAACCGGCGTGCCGGAGGGCCAGGCGAGGCTGAAGCTGGTCTCGACCCCCGAGTCGGGCGCCGCGATCAAGGCCGTCATCCAGGCGTTCCAGGCCAAGCACCCCAACGTCAGGATCGACTACCAGGACACGAACTACGACGACTACAACAAGAGCCTGAACCTGTCCCTCGCCTCCGACCAGGCGCCCGACATCGCGCTGCTCAACTCCGTCGGCGCGACGGTCAAGGACAAGCTGGTCCGCGACCTGACCCCGTACGCCAGGAGTTACGGCTGGGACAAGACCTACCCCAGCTCGCAGCTCGACCAGTGGCGGGTCGACATCGACGGCAGCACACTCGGCCGGGGCGGGCTGTACGCCGCGCCCGCGGGTTTCTCCCTGGTCGGCGTCTACTACAACAAGGCGGTCGCCGCGAAACTCGGCATCACTGCCCCGCCCACCTCCCTCGCCGAGTTCGAAGCCGATCTCGGCAAGGCCAAGCAGGCCGGCGAAGTGCCGCTGCAACTGGGCAACGCCGAAGGCCACGCATCCTTCGCCATCCAGCTCATGGGGCAGTCGGCGGACGGTGCCGAAGCGGCGGCGAAGTGGGTCTTCGGGCAGAAGGGCGCGACCTTCGACACGCCGGGCAACCGCGCCGCGGTCGACAAGGTCGCCGACTGGAGCAGGAACGGCTACCTGCCCAAGGGCGTCAACGGCACCGACCTGCAGGGCGCCGTCGACAAGTTCACCAAGGGCGAGGGCCTGTTCTTCATCGACGGCAACTGGGACGCCAAGAAGATCGCGGACAAGCTCGGCAAGGACGCCGGCTTCTTCGCCTTCCCCGCCCCCAGGGCCACCACGATCGGCACGTCGGTCGCCTACGCCGTCTCGGCCAAGACCAAGCACCCCGACGCCGCCGCGGCGTTCCTGGACTTCCTGCGCTCCCCGGAGGCCTCGGCCGAGGAGTTCAAGGCCGGATTCATGCCGGCCGATCTGTCCGCGGCCAAGCCCGAGCCCGGCACCCTGATGGCCGACATCGTCGCCGCCTGGACCAAGGTCGACGCCGACAACGGCCTGGTCGGGTTCAACAACAACGCGACCGCCACGATGAACGACAGGCTCACCTCCGCCGCCCAGGAGCTGATCGCCGGCAGGAAGGACACCGCCGGATTTATCTCCGCCGTCCAGGGCGAATGGGCCAAGACGCATGGCTGAGACGCTCGTCCGCCCCGACCGCGCGGCGGCCCCCGCCGTCGCCGCCCGGTCTGGTGGCGGGGTCCGCACCGGTGCCGGAAGGCGCCGCCGCGCCATCCCCCTGGTGTACGTGCTCCCCGCCCTGCTCTTCTACGGGGCGTTCGTCATCGCACCGTGGCTACACAGCATCTGGATCTCGTTCTGGACCTGGGACGGCGTCGGCACCGCCACCTGGGCCGGGCTCGCCAACTACCGCGAGGTCCTGGAAGAGCCCGAACTGCGCAGCGCACTTGTCCACGCGTTCGGATTCATCCTCTTCTACACGGTGATCCCCGTGGCGCTCGGACTCGTCCTCGCCGCGCTCGTCGCCGCCACCCCGTGGCGCGCGATGCCGGTGATCCGCACGATCATCTTCCTGCCGCAGATCCTCCCTCTGGTCGCCGTCGGCGTCGTGTGGAAGTGGATCTACAGCGAGGACGGCCCGCTGAACGAACTGCTGCGCGCTGTCGGCCTCGGCAGCGTCGCCCGAGTCTGGCTCGGCGACTTCACCTGGGCCTTCCCCGCCGTCGGGTTCATCGGCAGCTGGGTCTCCACCGGCCTGTGCTTCCTCCTGCTGCTGTCGGGCATCGGGCGGATCGACCCCTCGTTGTACGAGGCCGCCCGCCTCGACGGCGCAAGCCGCCTGCGCGAGTTCCGGCACATCACCGTGCCGGGGCTGCGCAGCGAGATCGGCGTCGCGTGCACGGTCACCGTCATCGCGGCGCTCGCCGGGTTCGACGTGGTCTACGTGATGACCGGGGGCGGACCCGGCACCTCCACCACCGTCCCCGGCGTCGAGATCTACCAGCTGGTGTTCACCGCGGGCCGCGTAGGCACGGCGTGCGCACTGGCAACTGTCCTGTCCCTGCTCACCTGTGCGGTCATGTTCACGGTGAACCGGCTCACGCGGGAGCGATAGCGCATGTCCAAACACCTTCCGCGACTGATCCTGCTGCTCGCCGCCGCAACCGTCCTGTTTCCCTTCCTCGCGCTGATGTCCGCCGCGCTCCAACCGCAGAGCAACCTCGCCCCCGGGCTGGACTTCCCCACCGACCCGCACTGGGAGAACTTCAGGACCGCGTGGACCACAGCCGGCTTCGGGTCGCTGCTCAAGTCCAGCGCGGTGATCGCCCTGGGCGTGGTCCCGATCGCCCTCGTGCTCGCGACGCTGGCCGGCTACGGCCTCGCCACGATGCGCATCAAGGCGAAGGGCCCCCTGTTCGCCTTGTTCATGGTCGGCATGGCACTGCCGTACGAAGCGATCGTCATCCCGCTCTACTACGACCTGCGGTCGCTGGGCCTGCTCAACAGCTATTGGGCGGTAATCCTCCCGCTCATCGGACTGTTCATGCCGTTCGGCGTCTTTTGGATGCGCGCCCACTTCGAGTCGCTGCCCCGCGAACTGATGGAGGCCGCAGCCGTGGACGGGGCGGGGAGTTGGCGCACGCTCACCCGCGTGTTGCTGCCCACCGCGCGTCCCGCGCTCACCACCCTCGGGCTGTTGTACTTCATGTGGGCGTGGAACCAGTTCCTCCTCGCCCTGGTACTCATCCAGGACCCGGACAAGCGCACCGCCCCCGCAGGACTGGGCAAGTTCGTCCAACAGTTCGGTAAGAACATCCCGCTACTGTCCGCCGGGACGCTCATCGTGATCACCCCGATCGTCCTGCTCTACCTGTTCTTCCAGCGCCACTTCATCAAGGGCATCCTCCAGGGTGCCGTGAAATAGGGGGACCTCGACGTGACCGTCACACTGGCGATCGTCGGCGCCGGCGCCCGGGGCGCCGGCTATGCCCGGATCGCCGCCGCAGAGGGACTCGCCGCCCTCGCCGCCGTCGCCGATCCCGATCCCGCCCGACGCGGGGCCCTGGCCGCCGAGTTCGGCATCCCCGACGACCGGGTGTTCGCCGACTGGCGCGACCTGGCCGCCCTGCCCCGACTCGCCGACGCCGTGATCGTCGCCACGCCCGACCGCCTGCACGCAGACCCGGCCGTCGCGTTCGCCGATCTCGGCTACGCGCTGCTGCTGGAGAAACCGATGGCGCCCACCGAGCACGAAGCCCGGCGGATCGTCGACGCGGCCGTGCGCAACGACGTCCTGCTCGCGGTGTGCCACGTCCTGCGCTACACGCCCTACTCGGCCACCCTGAAGCAACTGATCGACACCGGTCGGATCGGCGACGTGGTCAGCGTCGAGCATCTCGAACCGGTGGGCTGGTGGCACCAGGCCCACTCGTACGTGCGCGGCCAGTGGGCCGTCGAGGCCGAGTCGTCCTCGATGCTGCTCGCCAAGTCCTGCCACGACATCGACTGGCTCGGCCACCTCGTCGGGCGGCCTGTCGCACGCGTGTCGTCGTTCGGCGGACTGCATCACTTCCGCGCCGAGAACAAGCCGGCGGGAGCCGGCGATCGCTGCGTGACGTGCCCGGTCGAACGCACCTGCGCCTACTCCGCACCACGCATCTACGAGCGCTTCCTCGGCGACCCGGTCCACGAGCAGTGGCCGCTCCGCGTGTTGACCGACGACGTCAGCACCGCGGGGCTGCGCAAGGCTCTCGCCGAAGGACCGTACGGCGCCTGTGTCTACGCCGGCCGCAACGACGTCGTCGACCACCAGGTGGTGAACCTGGAGTACGCCGGCGGCGCCACCGCCTCGTTCACCATGACCGCGTTCACCGCGCTCGACTTCCGTAAGACCCGCGTCTTCGGCACCCGCGGCTCACTCGACGGCGACGGCCGCGCCATCACCCTCCACGACTTCCTGACCGACGAGGTCGAGAAGTTCGCGACCGAACCCGACGGCGGCGCCTCGGCCGCGGACGGGCACGGGGGCGCGGACACGGAGCTGATGCGCGCCTTCCTCGGCGCGGTGGCGACCGGCGACCGGACACTGATCAGCTCGGGGCCGTACGAGACGTTGATGTCCCACCTCGTCGTGTGGGCCGCCGAACAAGCCCGCCGAGAAGGCACCGTGGTGACCATGGAGCATGCGTTGACACCGGCTGTGGGGATCTGAGGGCGCGGGGCCGGCATGCATCGGCACCGGGTCGAAGGGGGCGAACATGCCGGAGGGGTTCGCGCCCCGGGATCGCGACATCGCGTCGTCCCTCGAGTTCCCCCGGACGCAGCGCCGTTCGTGGCGCGGCGTCCGGGTATCGGACCGCAGGGTGACGCCGGCCGGTCCCAGCCGTCGACCTCCGAACGCGGTCAGGGTGCAAACGGTCCTGGTGATCGACCGCGCTGACCTACCCAACCCGGTCCCCGCCCCTCCAGGGCACAAGCTGCGGCACCTAGGGTTCCACGAGCTGACGTCGGTCCAGGTTTACCCGGCGGCCTCATCACCGAGGTTCCTCCCGCTCTCGACACGAACCTCGGCGATGACGATTCTGCCGCCGGCGGCGCTGCCGGCATCGGTGGCGAGGCCGCGGATCGCGCTTGCGGCGAGGAAGCGGCGGGTCGCATCAGGCGGCGTCGGGTCGCGATGGCAGGGCCGGTGGTGGGCTGGTCTGCGCTCATGGTGGTCTCCCCGAGTGGGTGCGAACCCCCGGGCGCGTTCGTGTCCTCCCCTCGGGCTCCCACGGAGGTTTTTCCGGCAACCGCCCCCAGACCGGGTAACCGTCTCCGGGCTGCTGGGTTGCGGAGTGCGCGTTTTCCGGCGGTTGTCAGGACCGGATCCGGACCGGACGAGTCGAAGGTGGGCGTTCGTGGCGGGCGATGCGGGCGGCAGAGCGAAGGCGGAACCGGCCTGTTTGCTGAGGGAGTTGTACGTACGGGCCGGATCACCCACGTACGCGAGATCGGTCCGACGGGGAGCCGGGCAGCAGCCGCCGGTGGCGTTGAGGGCCACCGTGCTCAGCGACTGGTTCAACGGACGCGGTGTACCGGCCGACCCGCTGCGGTTCGCGTTTCTGGTGACGTGGTTGGAGCACGAGGCCGCCCGCCTCGGCTACACGTACGTGGCGAAACCGGCCACGGCGTGGGAGCGCCTGCGGGACGAGGCCACGCGCGAACGCCGCCTCGCCGGACGACCCCACACACCCCGCGTCGGCAAACCCCTGGCCGTCGACACGGGGTTCGTGGGTCTGCCGGTCCGGGAGTTCACGGAGCCGTTCGCCCTGCAGGTACGTCACGCGGTCGACGCCCCCGAACACGCACGGGCCGGATTGCCGGTGCTGCCGGTGCTGTCGGTGCTGTCGGTGCTGCCGGTGCTGCCGGTGCTGCCGGTGCTGCCGGTGTACGTACCACGCGTCCACCACCGGGCGCTCCACGCGGCGGTGGAGCGCGGGCGTACGGTGACCCGAGCTCACGCCGGATTGAAGTCGGTGGCCTCTGCTTCGGCCGGGGTTCCGGCGCGGCGGTGCCGTCGCGTAGCGCACGGTCCGGCTCGACGAGATCGGTGGAACGCCCTCGCGTACCCGGTAGTCGGCCCGCGCCGTACTCCGGGCGGCAACCTCTCATGCCCCCGGTCACGCGTGGTTGCCATCGGGCCCCGTCTCGGGGCTGTGTCGTTCGGATTCAGGGCTTCGGGCTCTCCAGCCAGGTGGGATCTGTGACCAGGGCCTGTAGCTCGTTGACGAGGCGTGTCGAGTGGAACCCGTCTGCGGCGGCGTGGTGCACCTGCACTGCCAGAGGGAGAAGAACCCGACCTGCTCGCTCGGTGTAGCGGCCGAGCGTGAAAATCGGCGCGAGGTGGTCCCAGCCGTTGCCGATGTTGAGGTTGAACCCCGTGAAGGATGCCCACGGCAGGCTCGACACATCGAATGTGTTGGTCGGCGGCGCCCCCTGCGGAAATAACTCGGTGGCGAGACTGTGCTCCGAGAGAAGGGGAGCGGCGACGTCGTGGAACGCACCGAAGTCGCAATCGTAGGGGGCCCACACGCAAGCGAACGTCTCGCGTTCCGCATTGAAGACCGTGAAGGCCGGGTGCACGACAGGCCAGACGGCCGGCTCGCCCGCCCCGGTGAGGCACATCTTGAACTCGTCGTGCCGGTTCACGACCGTGGCGAGCGCCCAGACCTGCGCGACGTAGGACTTGCGCGGCGATTGACGCAGCGCCGCCGCGAACGCGGTCACGTCGAGCTCCACCGTCATCGAATACGTGCACGGAACGACCCGACGGTAATGCTCGAAGTGCTGGCGGCGCGGCCAAATGTCCAGGTCGATCGGGGTAGGAGCATCCATTTGCGCATCATGCCGGCCGTCGGGACTTGATCCGGAACCGGTCATCGGGACCCCCGGGTTCGAACGGAGGGCTGGTGGCCGATCAACGCCTCCCCCGGGCGCGAAACGGGCCACGGCCCGACATCCGACGACTGCCACAAACAAACGTCCACAGGGGCGGGAGGCAACGAAGGGCCGCGCCTCCATCACGCTCGCCGGCGGCGAGAGTACGCCCTCGTGGCTTTATCGAGCAGTAGTGACGTCACTTGTCGATGGGTTTGGGAGGCGCCCGGAACCACGGTCGGGTGATGTTGATGAGTTTGGGAGACATGGCATGTCTTGCCGGCGCAGCATCGAGATGCTCTTGGCGAAAGGTGCTGGTCATGCCGCAGATGTCGAAGGCCGAGCTGCACGCGCGCGATCCGGCGTGACCATCGCGGGGGTATGTCGATGCGGGAGCTTGAGCGCAAGCACGGCGTGCCGGACGGCCGGCCATCCCGCGTTTGCGGTGTCCTTTGAACGGGTCTCAAGAATCGAGCACGGCGGCGATGGCCTCGATCTCGACGAGTTGGTCCTGATAACCGAGCACGGTGACGCCCATCAAGGTGCTGGGGACGTCATGGTCGGCGAACGAGTCCCGGACCACCTGCCAGGCGGCCACCAGGTCCTGCCGCCGGGCCGATGCGACGAGAACCCTTGTGCTGATGACGTCCTGGAGCGACGCACCCGCGGCAGCAAGCGCGGCCTGCATGTTCTCGATCGCTTTCGCTGCCTGGCCCGCGTAGTCCCCGATCGCTGCCGTGGAACCGTCATCGTTCAGCGGACATGACCCGGCCAGGAAGATCAGGCGTGACTCGGCGGGCGCCGTGGCAGCGTAGGCGTACTCGGCGACGTCGGACAGGGAGGCGGAGCGGATCAAAGTAATGGCACGAGCCACGGTCGTGGGGCCTTTCCCTTGGGTGCTGAGCGCGGACATCCTGCCGGCATCCCGGCGGCTTCCGCCTTCCCTTTTGTCGCCGCCCCCACGGCAACGCCATCATTTCTGCTCGACATTCATGAATCGCATGATCACCAACCGACTCCGGAACCAATCGACAAACGCTGTTCCTGGAGATCAACGAAGCCGGCTGTCGATGAGCGTGTTCCGCAACAGCGCCCGGTCGGTTCCGACACGTGGGGGTGTCCGCGGCGAGGAGGGCGCGGGCATGGTCGCGGACGCGTTCGGTGTGCCAGTGGGTGGCGTGCACGCCCTTGAGGAGCGCGGTGAGCAGGGCGAACGCGGCGGAACTGTCCGGGTTTTCGGCGGCCCGGGCGGCGTTGACCGGCGAGGCGTCGGGGAGCGTTGTGGCGGCGGTGCGGGCGGCGAGGCCGACCCACGTGGCCGGGTCGAGCGCGCGGGCGTGCGCGAACGCCCCGGCGCCGGCGAGCCTTTCCGCGGGCAGGTCGGTGTCGAGGGCAGTGCGCCACACCTCCAGGGCGACGTCGACGAGCCGGTCGCTCGCGTCGTCGGGCAGGGCCCGGCGGTCTCCTCCAGCAGATCGGACCCGGCCCCGGGAGCGCCCGGCCCCGGGGCGAGAGTCGTGAGGGCGACGTCGAGGGGCGCAACGACGCCGGGGTCGCACAGGTGAACGAAGGCGACGTCGACGCGGCGGAAGGGCGGATGAAGGTCTGGTTTCGGTTCGTGCCGCGGGAGGGGTGGCTGCCTCATGACCGGGAAGTGTTGTGGGCCGTCCGGGTCGGCGACGACACCGCGCGTATCGAGAACGTGCCGTTCCTTCAGGGCGGCGTTGCCCAGGGCGACGTCGTGCGGCTCGTGAGCGATCACGAAGGTCTGCACTGGGCCGTCGGCCGGGTCGAGGCGTCCGGCGGCTGCACCATGCGCATCCTGCCGGTGCCGAGCGGCCCGCTCGGGCCCGGCGCGAAGGCCGTCCATGAGCGCTTCGCGCCGTTCGGTCCGGGCGGTGCGGCGTTCGGCGACGACTTCCCCTTGGTCGCGTTCGATGTGCGGGCCGACGCGGAATGGGCGGCATCAAGCCCTGCTTGTTCGAGGTCGGGCGGAAGGCTGGTGGCACGTCGAAGAGGGCTGCGTCAACGACGCCTGGCGGAAGGCGTAGAGGCAACGGCCCCGCTTCCCCGCCACACTGCGGACCGGACACCCGGCTCCCAAACCGCACCGAACGGCGCGAAGCCATGCAAGAGGCTCGAACGTGCCCGCCGCACCGGTTCGCCGCCGACGGGCACGTCGACCGCTTCGGGCGGATCCGGATCGAATCGGGCGACGGGTTGGTCGGGGGCGAACGCGGGGCCGTGCGTGGGCAAGGGGCATTCGGTGTCCGGCAGTCGGTGCCGGCAGTCCGGGCGGCCTCGGGCGCAGTGGCACACGAGCCGAGCGGATCCCCACCCGGGATCGGCCGAGGGAGGCGAGCACCGGGGACGATGCGCGGGCGGTGTCTCAGAACTCCCCGTGTCCACCGGCGGAACCCCCGCTGCGGGCAATGGCCGTGACGACGGTGAACAAGAGGGTCCCACCGAGCCACAACAGGACCGCAGACACATCGAGGGATATCGCGATATCGGTCCTGCCGTCGCCGAAGTACACGTTCAACAGGCCCCATACCAAGGTGTCCTCGGCCCGGATCAGAGCGTAGACGAGTTCACCCACGACGGCCGCGCCCCAGAGGGAGGCTGCGACGGAGGCGCCTACCCGGACGGCGGAGCTATCGGAGTTGCTCATGGCGTAGGCGTCCCCTTTCCCGTGACGCACCCGTCCGGCCGAGGGCTCGGGCACCGGGCGCGGCAAAGCACGATTCGGCGAGGCCGGCGTCCCGCTCGGGGCGCGACCGTTCGAATGGACCGAGGCACCCGAGGTGCGGGGCGCGCCCGGCGGAGAGGTGGCAGGCAGTGCTCTGGTAAACCCTAGGGCGAATCCCGCCCCACGCACAGGACTTCGGCAGTTCGTGGAGTGGAGTACCCGGACCCGTTCTGGAGCCTGCGGGGATGGCTCGTCGTGTACCGATGGAGCGGGGCAACCACCGCCCGACTGCACCTGCCCGAAGCCGCGGACAGACCTGGTCACCGTCGTCGGGGGCCGGCACCTGCGGCACCCGCTCCGCCGCGACCCCGGGACCGGTCTCCGCGCCCCACGTCCCGCACCGCGCCCGGGCCTTCGCGAACCTGGTCGACCGGGCACCGCTCGGGGTGGCCCATCCCGCAGAGACGTGTCAGCGCCGGCGCAGTTCCACGAGCATCAATGTCGGGTCGTTCCCGGCCAGGTTTGGTCCGTTGGTCACATAGGCCCGATTCCCTCGAATGACGACGGCCGTGGTGCCCTGCATGCCGCGAAGTACCGGCACTCCCAGGCCTCCCGCCTCGACAGGTCCGATGATCCGTCGAGGGGCGAGGTGATCGATAAGGATGCGAACGGTGTTGTGCCGGAGGAGCGGTTCCGATCGCCGATACACAGTGTTCCCGGTGCCACTCTTCATGCTCATGGTGGAAGAACTGCTCTCCATGAGCGTTCCATCCCGCGGGTTCCGTCTGCTCCCATGGCGGGCCATGGGAATTGATGGCGATTGTTCCCGGGTTCGGGCTGGTCGGGTCGGGCCGGTCGGCACCGGTGGTCCTGGTGTCGGGTCTGCGTGGTGAAGTGTGGCCCTGTGACAACTACGACGGCAGGGAGCACTTCTTCCGATGACCGCACAGCCCGCACGCCCCGAGCACAGAGGTCCCGAGACCGCCTCGGTCATGCGTATCTCGCCCTTCAAGCCTTCTCTCGTCAAAGCGGTGTTCAGGGACGTGACGCCGATGCACGTCTCCCGGTCGGCCGCGTGGGCCGCCGCGTCGGTGACGTGGACAGTACTGAGCGAGATCATCGACGGCGCGAGGAGAGCAGCGGCGGAGGAAGCTCGGAAGAAGCTGGTTCCCGGGGACCTTGTCTCGGCAATCGGCCGGAACATCGAACTCGAGGTGGGCGACACGTGGTACCACCACAGCCCGACGTTTCGAGGGCTGACCGGTGTCCTATATGACGCCGAGGGTGTCATCGTGCCTTCTCGTAAGCGCAGCAGGTCGCGCAAACCGAGTGCTGTGGTCGGCGCCCACAGGTTCGAGGCCGGGGTGAAGAAGCTGCTGCGGAGCCAAGGGGCGACGGCCGTCCCCGCGATGGTCCGCGACCTGGACGGAATCGCAAGCGTGTTCCTGACGGACCTCGCCCGGGACGCGGCCATGGTCGTCCGGGAGGGCGGGGTCAAACGCTTCGGCGCGGTCACCCTGGCGATTTCAGGTGAACCGGCCTCGCCCCCGTTTCTCAAGGACTCCCCCCACGCCTACTCCGCCCGCAGGGGGGACGGGCGGACCATCGGCAGGGATGACATCCTTGCCGCCACCACGATTCAGCTGTTCGGCGGCGACCTCAGGCAGCGAGCCCTCACCGAGGCACGCGAGGCGACACAGCACACATAGGCCGGCTGAGCGGGTACGACCGACATCGCCGCCCGCTCCGCCGTCCCGCCTCCCGCCCGTCGTTCACGGCAGGGCCTGCCAGGCGATACGCGACTCCGGTCGCTGATGGCCACTCACACCGCCGATGTCCCATCCTGGGGACGTTCGGGCAGATCACGGCCGGAGCGCGTATCCCAGGGCGGGATGGCACGTCGTCGCCTCCCCGTCGGAGCGCGGCGGGTTGGCACAGTTGAACTCGCCGGGCAGCCGGGGCCCACGGTGGGTGACTCCGGTTCGTGCTCGGCATGTTCGAACGGTGAAGCACGCCATCCGCGCCGGCACGAACTCGAAATGCGCCCCACGGACATGCTCGCCCACCACACGACTGAAGCCCCGCGGGGCGACCTGTGGCCTCAACCGGATCCGGCAGCACGCACCTGCCGTCCGGCGGCCGACCAAGGCGGAGCGGGACGCGCCAGGTGGGGCACTGCGGACCACCGCGCCCGTACCGTGCACAACGAGACTGACGGGCCCCGCCCCGCTCGGCCCGCGGGCACCGGCAACCCGGTCCGCGACGGCGTTCCGTCCGGCGCGGGCGCGGGTCGGGTGTCACACGTCGGGGCGGCCGTGGCGCGCGACCAGCCCGCGTTCCTCGCCTGGGCGAGGGTGACGCGGCGGGGCTCAACCCTGCGGGCGGCTCCGACGCTCAGCCGATTCCCACGGTAAAGGCGCGGACAGAACCAGCGCACCTACGCCGCCGACCGTGCCCGCGGTACGGGCAGCGCGGCGGTCGGTGACGTTGTCCAGGTGGGCGCGTGCGGCGATGACGAAGGTGGCCCCGCCGGCCACGAACCACGGCCCCCACAAAAACGTGTAGCAGCGGCTGACCGACCGCAGTTCGGGATCGATGTCGACGAGGTCGGCCCGATCGAGCAGCCCGTGCACCACGAACTCCGCGCCGTGCCAGACCAGGAGCACTCCCGCGCCCGCGCCTCACGCCGCGAAATGCACGAGGCGCTCCATGCCGCCGCCCCAGGCGCGACGGCGCACCAGCGCCAAACCCAGAAATCCGCCGGTCACCTTGAGCACACCCGTCACCCACAGCACCGCCAGGAAACCCGGGTTCCGGTCCCGTGCCTGCTCGATCAGCGACGGCGCGAACGACGGACCGGCGCCGCGGCCGCATCAGGTGCCACCGCATGGGCGAACTGCCACAGGCTAAGCGAAGGGCGACTGCGTGCGAAGACATCACGATGCCGGAATGCGCCTCTCCGCGCGGCCAGGCCACAGACAACCCACCGGTACCGGTGCGCCTGCGGGCGAGGGACGGGGGCGCCCGAGGCGGGAACCGGCAGGCGCGGCCGGGAGCCGGCCACAGCCACACACAGGACGCGAGGGCATGCTGCGCGTCCTCGACCATATCCCGCATCCGTGAGCGGCCTCGCGGACGGCCGCCGGGATGCGCCGGGCCGAACCGTGATCGGTTCAGGGGCTCGATGTGTCCGACGGACGCGGGATCATCGTGCAGACGGTCGCGGAACCCGTGCGGCGCAGCCGGCCGGGTGAGCCGGCCGAACACGCCCTCGGCGCGGGGGCCTTCACTTCGAGGAGACGTCCGATGGCGCCCGATCCCGGCCCCACGAGCGGCCCGGCCGAGTTCGGCGGGCCCGGCATCAGTCGACTCTTTCTGCGATATGAGGACAGCGTTTCGATGCCGGCGGTGCTGCTCTTCCGAGTCGGCAGGGCCGGCCGAATAGTCCCGGGCGACATTCTGCAAGCGTTTCTGGCGGCCGAGTTGCGGAGCGTGTCGCCGCTGCCCGGGGCCCGGTGGGAGTGGTTGGGCGTGCTCGTACGCACCATTCGGATCGACCGGTCATGGTCCGAACGGCCCGGTAGCCTGCTCGCCGACGCGGTCCGCCGAGCCTCACTGGACCGGGGCGCGGAGTTCGCCGAACTCGCCGAGGCGTGTGCGGCTTGGACCAGGGTTCAGGCTCTGGCCGTGATCGACGCCTGCCAACGCGACGACATCGCGGCTCTGCCGACGCGCGACCGGGTCCAACGGACCGCGGACGCCCGAGACTTCGGCGTCGACCCCACCGGTGACGCCGATCCGCGCAGATGGTGAGGTTGTTCGGCCTCACCGGTGTCAATGTTTCCAGAAGTCGCGTTCCGGCAATCGAACCCACCGGTCGGGGGGTCCGACGACCGCCCGCGGTCCCGTCGGGCGCAGTCGCGCGAAGGCGCAGGTGAAGGCCACCGCGTGGTACTGGTGGAGGTAGGAGGCCAAGACCTCCTCGGGGGTGTCGTCCTCGTACGGTCCGCCGCCCGGATGCAGGTCCCAGCCCTCGATGGCCCCGTCGCGCGCGATCGCGCCCTGGTTGCCGCTCTTGGGGTTGGCGTAGAGGCCGTAACAGACGGTTCCCACCGACAACCGGGTCGGCACGCCCGGCATCTTCGGCGCGTAACCCCACGGCTGGGTCACGGCGCAGCCGCCCGGCACGGACGTCACACCGACGATCCGCAGGATCTCGTCCCGTTCGACGGCGTGCGGATCCTCCGGCGCCGCGTCGATGATGTCGGCCGATGCGGGTGTCGCCTCAAGGCGGCGGATCGCCTCGGCCGCGTCGGTCCGGGCCACGCAGGCCAATCCCGTGCCCTCGAAGACGAACTCGACTACATGGAACTGCACTGGCGCGGGGACGAGTTGCTGTTTCAGGTCCTGACCGAACGCGAGGACGAGAACAGCGTCGCCGCCGCCTCCGCTGAGTCGTTTGGAAAAGCGCCGCCGCACGCCGTTCCCTGCACCCCGGCCCACCACTTCCCACGAGACAGGAACGACCCCGACTTCCGCACCAAACTGCGGATCGGGGCTGCCCCGGCCCGGGAAGAGAAACAGGCCGGGGGGCCTTGTCCGACGTGAGCCTCCGGTCCTTTCGTTCTCCCCGGCCCGGGGGCGAGACGGCGCCGAACCCACCACGCACCACGCTCGACCGAAGCGCAGGCGAGCAGCGGGCCCGGATCGCGCGCCCGCCCACCCGGCGCGGGCGGACCCACCCCCGTACCCGGCCCCCGCACCGGACGCCCCCGAACAACAGCCACCGGGTCGAGCGGTCCACCCGAACTCACAGGGCTCGGGCCGCCATCGTGACGTCCACCGATCGCCCTTCCCGTTCGGCGAGAACGCGGCGCGTCCGGAGTTCACCGGAACGGGCGACCCATGAACCCCTCGACGCCCGGGTATGAAACCCTCGGGCGCGGGCCGGGTCCTCGGGGAAGAAAGACTCGGCACGCGCCCCTCACCAACCACCACCATGCACCGCCCGGCCCAACGCCAACCGGCCAACGGGACACGGGTATCGAGGCGTTCGAGTCCCCCGGCCGAGTTTCGCGCGGCCGGCCGGGCATCTTTCGACGGTGAACGTCCGACCACAGCGAAACCCCGTACGGGCGTCGACCCCAAGGACCCCGGCACCGCCAGGCGGACGCGACCGACCCCGCGTCCCGGGGAGCGGGCGCGGCGGGCGCGGCGGGCGCGGCGGGCGCCACCGTGCGTCGAAAGCGCGCCAAGGGTGCACGGCAACGCCGGAGAGTGTGTAAGCCCCGGGATCGAGCAGGGGTGGGCATCCGTCGCGTTCTCCTTTGCAAAGACGGTCGTCTTCCCGTCACGCCGCTCGGGAATCGAGCGGGATGCTTCGCCGTCGCAGGTACGGGCGGATCTTTCGGGAACCGTGACCCTTGTCGCACGGGACATCCCCGGCTACGAAGCCCACACTGCGCAGGACCACCTGCGTCCGGCGGGGCCGCCCGTTGCCACCTCGGTCGGCACGACCGTCACACAGCGAGGCGAGACGCCCGAGCCCCTGCGTCGAGTGGGGAGAGTGATGCGAGACTGGCGGGTATGGATATCCGCCACAGGAACAACATCACCGTCACCGGCCGTGCGGACGGGCCGGTGCTGTTGCTGGCACACGGGTTCGGCTGTGACCAGAACATGTGGCGTCTGGTGCTCCCCGCTCTGGCCGAGGACTTCCGGGTGGTCCTCTTCGACTACGTGGGCTCGGGGCGAGCGGACCCGTCGGCCTGGGACGAGCGGCGCTACAGCTCGCTGGAGGGCTATGCGCTGGATGTGCTGGAGGTCTGTGACGAGTTGGACCTCCACGATGTGACCTTCGTGGGGCATTCGGTCAGCGCGATGGTCGGGGTTCTCGCGGCGGCAAAGGCACCACAGCGGTTTTCCCGTCTGGTGATGGTCGCCCCCTCGCCCCGTTACATCGACGAGGACGGGTACCGGGGCGGCTTCAGCGCCGACGACATCGATGAGCTGCTGGAGTCGCTGGAGTCGAACTACCTGGGCTGGTCGGCGGCGATGGCCCCGGTGATCATGGGGAACGCGGACCGCCCTGAACTCGGCGAGGAGCTGACGGCGTCGTTCTGCGCGACCGATCCGGACATGGCCCGGGTCTTCGCCCGCACGACCTTCCTGTCCGACAGCCGCGCCGATCTCGAGTCGGTTTCCCTGCCGACACTGGTGCTGGAATGCAAGCAGGACGTGATCGCTCCCCGGGAGGTCGGCGCCTACGTCCACGCCGCGATCCCCGGCAGCCGTCTGGTGACGCTGGAGGCGACCGGGCACTGCCCGCAGCTGAGCGCACCACAGGCCACCGCGGGGTCGATCATCGACTTCGTCGGAGCGAGCCGGTGATGTGCCGCACCGACCAAGCATCCGAGCCAGGCGAGGAGCAGGACGCGCACGCCACGGACGCGGTATTCACCTCGCTGCTGGAGGACAGTGCCGAGGAGCTGTACGAGCAGGCGCCGTGCGGATATCTGTCGACGCTGATGGACGGCACCATCGCGAAGATCAACACCACGCTGCTGCAGTGGCTGGACCTGGAACGCTCCCAGGTCGTGGGCCGCATGCGGTTCGCCGACCTGCTCACCGTGGGCGGCAGGCTCTATCACGAGACGCACTTCGCGCCGATGTTGCAGATGCAGGGCGAGGTCAGCGGAATCGCCCTGGACATCAGGGGCGCCGGCAAACAGCGCATGCCCGTGCTCGTCACCTCGAAGGTGAAGGTGAGCGAGGACGGCGAGCCGCTGCTGATCCGCACCACCGTCTTCGACGCCCGTGACCGCCGCGCCTACGAGGCCGAGCTGCTGCGCGGACGCAAGGCGGCCGAAGAAGCCCGTCGGCAGGCGGAGGCCGACCGCATACGGCTCCAGGAAGCCCTCGCCGTCCTCCAACAGAACCTGCTGCCCGCCGCGCTGCCCGCGATTCCGGGCCTGGAGGCAGGCTCCCATTACCACACGGCGTCCCCGGACCTGCTGGGCGGAGACTTCTACGACCTGTTTCCCCTGGGCGCCGACCGGTGGGCGTTCTTCCTCGGCGATGTGTGCGGCAAAGGCCCCCAGGCCGCCGCGGTCACCTCGCTCACCCGCTACACCCTGCGCGCCGCAGCCCTGCACGACCCCGATCCCGTCACCGTGCTGACCACCTTGAACACGGTGCTGCACGAGCGCTACACCAGCGGGGACACCCGCTACTGCACCACCATCTTCGGCGTCCTGGACCCCGGCAGCGACCACGTCGGCGTGCACCTGGCCTCCGGCGGCCACCCCCCGGCGCTGATCCAACGCGCGGACGGCACCGCGGACTATCTCCCCACCCCCGGCGGGATGCTCATCGGCGTCCTGCCCCAGGTCCAGTTCACCAGCGCCCACACCCGGCTGTTCCCCGGCGACACCCTGCTCCTCTACACCGACGGCCTGACCGAGGCCCGCATCGGACCCGAGCGCGAACTCTACGGCGAGGACGCCCTGCGCGCCTTCGCCGCCGCCCAGCCGCCCGCAGGCCCGCGCGCCCTGATCGGCGCCCTGACCGCCCTCCTGGCCGGCTTCGGTAACGGACTCGACGACGACACCGCCCTGCTCGCCCTCGGCGTGCCCGCCCCCCGCAAGTGAAGACCCGAGATGAGCCCGCTGACGATCACCGCCCGCGACGCCGCCACCGGTCCCGTTCTGGAGATCACCGGTGACCTCGACCATGCCACGGCACCCCGACTCCGCCTGGCCGTGGACGGCCTCACCCTGGCCGCCGGGCACCTTCTGGTCCTGGATCTCGCCGGTCTGGAATTCTGCGACTCCAGCGGCATCACCGCCCTGCTGGCCGCCCGGAACCTGGCCATCGAACACGACGGCGGCATAGCCCTGGCCGCGGTCCCCGACAACACCGCCCGCATCCTGCGCATGGTCGGTCTGGACCGGGTGTTCACCATCCACCCGCACGCCCCGGCGGCCACCGCCCCGCGCTCCGCCACGTGCTGATCCCGCCCGAATGCGGGCCTCGGGTTTCGGTACGCCGCCGTCGCCGTTCCCGGGCGGCCGGTCGCCCTTGTCCAACGGCCGGTCCGGCTTGCTGTGCTCCACCGCACAATCCTGGGGTCTCACGTTCCGGGTTCCCGTGCCGACGCGGAGCGCACCTCGAGGGGACCGGCGAACACCCGACATCCCCAGGCAACGCACGCCCTTCCGCCGCGCGCGAACCCGGCCGCATCCACGACGAGGTCACCACGGCGTCGATCCGCATTCGCCCCGTGCCACGAAGAGGCAGTGCGGTGCCCGACGACCCGGGCGGGCTGCCGGCGCAGACCACGGGAATGGTCGGCGCCCACCCCGCGTTCGGCCGCGACCAGGTCGGAGGCAAGCCGCTGCGGATTCGTGGTCGCTTGGTCGCCGAAGAGCCGCCCGTGCGGTCCCGGTTTCAGCCGACTCGGACACCGGCGGTGACCTCCCGGGCCGGCCGTTCGGCGTCGGCGGCTACTCGGTCGGCCTGTTCGGGCGGTACCCGGGGGTGAGGTAGGTGACTGTCAGGATCACGTTCGCGCGACGCACGGTCACCGTGACCATGTCGCTGGAGCGCTTCAAGTACGCCTCGTCGCCCAGCCCGGGCACCGGCGAGGCGTTCTTCCGGGCTTCGGCTTCGGACTCGCGGTCGAACCATTCGCGCGCGGATCCCGTCGCGGACGGGCCCCAGCCGTAGGTCGGCTCGAAGTGAAGCACAGCGAGCGTGAGGCGGCGGCCGTCCTCCGATTCCGCGTCACATCCGGTCGAGCTTCTGGGCCCCCCGGGGCGCCAGACCAATTCGTGGTAGAGCCCGAGGCGGGCCGCCGGTCCCCGGATCGGTTCGCACGCGGGTGCGAGGTTCGCGACCTCGTGGCGATTCGACCACCAGGACATCGTCCACGGTCGGTCGATCACGAAGGCCACGGCCAGGATCGCCGAGAACCCGGCGCATGGCCGATGCCGCCCACCGCGTCCGGTGTCTCCCTTTTCGCCTGATCCGGGCCGCCGAGGCCGTCCCAAATCAGGTAGACGCGCCGACAAACCGCGCGAGCCGTCTTGGACACAGCGAACAGCGCCGTATTCCAGCAGTACGTGCGCGCGGGCGGACTGTGGGAGGACGCTGCCACCGAGGGACCTGTTGTCGGCCCGCGAGGCATCGGCCGGCGCCGTGGTCGTCGGCGACGAACGCACTCCGCACGGCCGGCATGACGCTCCGGGGGTCGGGCCGGTCGAACAGGTCGTCGGTGACTTCGACGCCGGTGCCGTCGGCGAGCATGCCCCGGCCCGCCGGGATTCGTGGGGCGGTGTCCGCGTGTTCGGGTTGTACCCGTCCCGGAATCGACGGGTGGACAGGCTTGGAGTCACCGGCCTGATCGCGGGCCTGTATCCCTCCTGGCGCGCGGCCCGCGTCGAACCCGTCGAAGCCCTCCGCCGCTGACCACCCCCGCACGTCGTCCCCGTTCACCGCAGCCGCCGAGAGCTCAGCCAGGACCGTGCCCCCCAATTCGCGCCTCCAGTATCCGACTTGTCCTTCGGTTCCGGCGTCCTTGCAGTGGTGACTTCAAAGGCTCAATGGCCTCGCCTCGTGCCCTGTCGCATTGCATTCGGCGGATGATGGGCCGCTGACCTGCCGGGTTCCAGGTCCTTTGAGAAGATGCCCTTCGGATTTCCCATACGGCCTGGCTTCCACGGAAGTCACGTGCCCGATGGCGGCATAGGCGCGGGCAGAGCGGCTCCTGAGTCCGTGCGAGGCTCGAGGGTTGGCAACGGCGAGGCCAGGAACGGTTCCAGAAGGCTGAGCAGCCTCTCGGGGCGGTGCAGTGGGATGATGTGGCCGCAGTCGTCGATGATGTGGCCGACGAGTTGATCGGCGAGCGGCCGCAGTTGTTGTTCGAGGGCTCTGCCCACAGGGCGGGCCCCGATGGCCATGGTGGGTACGGTCAACCGGCCGGTATCGGCGGCTTCCCGGATCTGTTCGTTGCTCGTGGGCAGTGCGCGGTAGTACGAGAAGGCGCAGCGCAGGGCCTCGGCCCCGGTGTACGCGTGGACGAAGGCGTTTCGGACGGCGGGATCCACGCCCTCTCCGTTGGAGCCCGTGCGCAGGAACCAGTCGATGTACTGGGCTTCGTGTCCGGTGAGTACGGTTTCCGCGAGGCCGGGTACCGCGTGGAAGCCGAACCACCACGGTGCTCCGTGGGCGAGGAATTCCTCGGCGCCCGGCAGAAGTGTGCCCAGAAGTGACTCCATGACCACGAGTTGTCGGACGAGGTCGGGGCGGCGCATGGCAAGAAGAAAGGCCGGTGGGGTTCCGGCGTCGATGCCGACCACGGACGCCGAACTCTCCCCGAGAGCGTCGAGTAGCGCTTCGGCGTCGGTTGCAAGCGTTCCGGCGTCGTAGCCGTCCCTTGCGTGCGTGCTCGCGCCTGTTCCTCGCAGGTCCGGTGCGATCACTCGGTATTGCCCGGCGAGGCCGTCCAGGACATGGGTCCACAGTTGCCAGGTGTGCGGGAAGCCGTGCAACAGCAGCACGGCCGGTCCCTCGCCGGCGAGAGCCACGTTGAGGTCGACGCCGTTGGCCGTGACCCGCCGTAGTTCGATGCCTGACGGCCGATTGGGTATGTGGCGCGGTGCAGCCGGCACGGCGATCCCCCTGTGTGGTTACGAATGGTGACAACAAAACGATAGGTAACTATGGTGAAGGGGCCAAGACCGCACTTCTGCCACAGGTGGTGAGTTCCAGGTGACCTCCTCGACGCGGCGCCCCCCTCATGGGAATCGTGGGGATCTGTTCGATCCGCAGTGTCCGACCCGCCGTCTGCTTGACCGGATCGGCACGAAGTGGACGTCCATGACCATCAAAGTGCTGGCCGAGGCGTCTCCGCAGGAGGTGCGCTTCGCGGAACTACAGCGCAGGATGGCCGGCGTCTCGCAGAAGATGTTGTCGGTCACCCTTCAAGGGCTGGCCCGTGACGGCCTGGTCAGCCGTCGGGTGGAAGCGTCAGTGCCACCACGCGTGTACTACGGGCTCACCCCACTCGGCACCACACTGGAAGAACCGCTGGCCAGGCTTCGTGAGTGGGCCGAGGAACACATGGCCGAGGTCGACCGCGCAAACCAGCGCAGCCAGGAACGCACGGCCGACGACTGATCACACCCACAAGCCGGCACAGAGCACCTCACGAGCAGGGGTCGCCCCCCGATCGAAGCAGATCCAGCCAGTACGAATCGGCCACCCTGAACGCGAAGCATTGCGAATCTGCCAACCGGACCGCGACGGGAAAGCAGCGACTGGGTTCGCTGTCAAAGGACAGTCGCTCAGTGCGTGACGCAGTGAGAATCCGCGACAGGGACGGGTGGAGTGGGTCGGGTGGTCCAGGTAGGACGAGACTGCCACTCGTCGCGCCGACCAGCTGGTTCTCTGGCTGTCTCGCGCCGTGGCCAGACGCGTTTGTCCCAGCACGGGTGGCAATTCTTCAGACCGGCTCCAGCGGCCGTGACGACCGGGTCGCTATCCGCCGAGGCGCGATGTCCCAGACCTCCTCGAACTCGCCTGACGTCAGCTGCTCCGGATCGCAACCCCCACTCCGAAGCGGGCAACTCCGCGGTGATCCCGAGCCTGTTGTCGTACTCGTCATGACGGGCCGCCTCAAAGGCCGTCTGCCATTCCGCAGGAGTCGGTGTACCTCGTCGGCGGTGTCGGGTCGGTCCCGGGGGTCCTTGGCGAGCAACGCGAAGACGAGGTTGTCGAGTTCGGTGGGTACGCCGTGGCGGTGTTCGCCGGGTCTCGTGGGCGTCCTCCGCAGGTGGGCGTTCATCATCGAGACCGGGCCGGTGGCGTGGAACGGCACGCTGCCGGTGAGGAGTTCGTGCAGGACACAGCCCAGCGAGTACAGGTCCGATCGGGCATCCCCGGACTGCTCGTCGAAGCGCTCGGGCGGCATGTAGGCGAGGGTGCCCATCACCGCGCTGGACCGGTTCGTGGACTCCACGAACCGGGCTATCCCGAAGTCCAGGATCTTGACCTGGTCCTCGACGGTGGGCATCAGGTTCGCCGGCTTCAGGTCCCGGTGGACGATCCCTGCGGTGTGCGCCCGGGCCGGCGCCGCGGCGGTCTGCGCCACCCACCCCACGGCGGTGCCCACTGAAGGAGGCCCCTCCTTGTCGAGCACCGCGGCCAGGTCGCGGCCCTCGACGAACTCCATCACCAGGAACAGCGAACCGTCCCCCTCGTCCTGGCCGAGGTCATAGACGGTGACCACACCGAGGTGGTGCAGCGCCCCCGCCGTACGCGCCTCCCGGAAGAACAACGCGGCACCGGAGGCGTCGGCCTTCGCGTGCGGGAGCAGCTTGACCGCGACCCGCCGCTCGATCAGCCGGTCCCGCCCCTCCCGGACCTCCCCCATGCCGCCCCGCCCGACGAACCGGACCAGCTCGTACCGACCCGCCAACACCCGCACACGCAACCCCCGTTGCCACGCCCGAAGCCGACCCGGACTCTCCGCTCGGGAATGGTACGACCCCGGTGCGCACCAGGCTCGCCTGGTGCCGGCCGGGCCGGTGACACGCCCGCATTCTCCCGGGTCACGGTCCGGCTACGAATGCCCCGAACAATCGACCGGCTCAGAGCCCATCGAATGTGGTGCCGGTCGACACCGAATGTGGTGCCGGTCGACGAGGCGTATTGGTCCCGCGCGATCCGAGCGGGGCGTTGCCGGGGTTTTCGCAAACAGGTAGAGGGCACTGGGCGGTGGACCTCCGGGCACTGCCTTCGGCGCCGGCTCGGGCAGCAACGGCCCGATCAGGAAACATAGTTCGTCCGAAGCTACGCACGAACGCGACTCACTTCTGCGCACACCATGCCCAACGACGGAACAAGCCGATACTCACATCAGACCCAGTATTTGTTCGGACCCATAAGACCGTGGCCGCATCTCCCGAGCGGCCGGACATCGACGGCCGAACAGCCATGGATCCGAGACTTCCCGGTCGGAGCGCCGACTCGACGCGGCAACACCATGAAGTCGCCCCCTCGGCACGCGGGTGGCCGCCCCGCCATCCGGGGTCCGATGCCAATCCGGTGCCAAATCCGGTGCAGACGGGGGGCTTTGCCCGGGCCGGGGAGAAATTGGCTTCCAGCGGTGGGCCACCGAGGGGAAGGTGGCGCGGTACAGGATCACGAGCCCCGACCACCATCGGCGCCGGCGCCGGGCCCTGAAGGCGCGGCCTCCACGGCCCTCACCGCAAGTCGCGGGCCTGCCGGGCCGGCGCCGAGGAAAGCACACCGCCGCGAGACGGCCGCTCCGACCGAGCCGTGAGGCAGCCGGAGAAATCACGGTCGACGGGTGGGGAGGACCCCACCCGCCGACCATGCGAGGCGCGGAATGGGCGGTCAGGGCCTGTGAGAGCCCCCCGCGCCGGGTGCGCGACGCCGGGCCCGGTGGGGGCTACATCCGCCACTCCTGGCTCGACGTGCCGTTGCAGTCGAGGATGACCAGGCGTGTCCCGTTGCCGATGGTGGGTGCCGTCAGACAACGGTTTGCGGTGGTGTTGCGGATGCGATAGATCGCGTAGCGGTGGATGTCCCAGGAGGTGACCTCGACGACCCAGCGCTGGCCGGCGCGACGGGTGTCGCACGGCTGCTGGACGAGCGTGGCACCAGCTGCCGTCGAACCGCCTTCGAGGTCCAGGCACTTGCGGGAGTGGGTGGCCACCAACTGGGAGGCGTGGCCGTCGGGCAGGGTGTGGGCATACCACTCCTGGTGGGGGCCGGCCACGAAGTCCCACAGCCAGACCGGCACTCCGGAGGTGGTGGATGCGTACCACACGTCCATGACCCTGCCGCTCACCGGATTGCTCACCGGGCGGGTCATCGACCACTCCTGGGCGTTCTCGGCGGCGCACGGCGCCTGGTGCAGGGACGCGCCTTCCGGGAGCGGGGCGGCGGCTTCGAGGCACAGGTGGCTGTTGTCGTTGACGAGGCGGTAAAGCGGCTGACCCCAGCCGTCGTAGCGGACGACGAACGGCTCCCATGCCTGGCTGGAGCCGTTGTGACACGGGGTCTGCCGGACGCGCGCGCCGGGGGCGCGGCTGCCGCCCTCGACGTCCATGCACATGCGGCTGTGCGAGGCCATGATCTGCCACGTGTAGCGGTTCGAGGGGCGTGGGAGGAACTGCCAGCGCTGGTTCTGCCCGCCGTGGAAGGGCCAGAGCCGCACCCCGGTGCCGGATGCCACCGACGAGTTCTCCACTTCCGCGACCGCGCTGGAGCCTGGCCTACCGAGATAGCCGGCGGTGGGCCAGAGCGGCTGGTCGGCCGCGGAGGCGGGGGGTGCGCCCGCTGTCGTCATCAGGGCGAGGAGCATGGCCATCACTGCCGCCCACAGGCAAGCGGAGCGCGGTACGCGACGCCTCCGCCGTAGTTGCTCGTTCATCGGCCGTCCCTTCGGCGAGGGGCCGCCGAAAGCGGCCCGTTCGGAGAGGACGTGGCCAGGCGCAGCAGAATCTCTCAAGGTCCGCCGAAATTTTTTCCCGGGCCGGTGTCGAGGCGGCAGACGGCGTCGGCGCGGAGGAGTGGCGACCGGGGCAATCCGCGGCGGGCTGCGCCGGCCCGCGGGAGCGCGCCGGTGTGCCGGTGACCCCTCCCGGAAGGGCCCGGCAGACCGTTCCACGGCGACGGCGGACGGGAATCGGCCAATGCGTCCCGATTGTCGAAGTGCGCCTCCTCGCCCCGCGAAAATCTTCGGAGCGAGCACGCACGCCTGCCCGACCCCGGCCGTGTCCGCCGTCGAGTGACCGACCGGCAATCGTGTGTCGAGGGTCTACAGGTCGGTTCGGGCCAGGAGTGCTTCCGCCTGTTCCCGGGTGAGTATCGGCGGGACCGGTGGCGGTGTGCCTCCCACGTTGGAGTCGCGGCGGTACGCCAGGACCCACTCCGCGACGGGATTGTCGGTCTGCGGGGTGGCCACGATCCGCTCCCGCAGTCCCGGAGGAATGTCCGGGCGGGCCGCGATCGCGTTGCGGACGAACTTGTCCGGACCTTCCACGAAACATTTCGGGGAGGGCGACCCCGCCATCTGACGACTCCGTCCCCGTACATGACATTACTTGTCAGGTATGGGCTCCAAGATTGTTCTTGTCGGCACGACGATCGAAGGAGAACCACCATGGCGAACATCGTTCTTGTCCCCGGTTACTGGCTCGGCGCGTGGGCGTGGGACGACGTGGCCGGTCTGCTGCGCGCAGCCGGGCACGACGTCACGGCGGTGACGCTGCCGGGTCTGGAGGCGGACCGCACCGACGTCACGGGCGTCGATCTCGCCACCCAGACCCGCGCGTTGATCGAGGAGATCACCTCGCGGGATCTCACCGACGTGGTCCTGGTCGCCCACTCGGGCGGCTCGTTCCCCGCGTACGAGACGCTGGACGCCATCCCGGAGCGGATCGCCCGGATCGTCTACGTCGACGCCGGCCCGGTCGGGGACGGCACCGCCCTGCTCGATGTGATCGATCCGGCCGAGCGCACGCGCGCCGAGGCGGAGGCCGCCGAGCGCGGCGACGGGCGATACACGAACGCGTTCGACCCGACGGCCGACCCGGAGGTGCTCGACGGCCTCTCCGACGCCGATCTCGCCGCGCTGCGGGCACGCGCGGTGCCGCAGCCGTACGCGGTGGCCGCGAGCCCGGTGCGCGTCTCGAACGAGGCTCGCCTGAAGGTGCCGGCGCACCTGATCACGTGCACGTTCCCCCTCGACCAGGTTCAGGCCATGATCGCGGCCGAGCACCCCTTCTTCGCCGAACTCGTCAAGGCCGAGTCCATCGACACGCGCGCGCTGCCCACCGGCCACTGGCCGATGTTCTCGCGACCCGCGGAACTCGCGGCGCTGCTCGACGAGATCGCCGGCTGACCCCTCGGCGGTGCATACCGGTTGTGGGCTTGGGGGTGGGCCCGGCCCACCCCCATGCCCACAACCGGCGTGTAGTCGACGGTCATGTCCCGGTCCGTCTCAACCGGCGCGTCAGCCAAGTGCCATCAGACCACCGCGCCGCGGCAGCAAGGTGGAACCTCGTTCACAGCCTGATCGATCCCGATTCCTGATCGAGTCGTTGCTGCCCGAGTCGGTGCCGGGGCGGCCTCGTGTTCCGGATCGGCGGGCGTTGTGCGAGATCCTGCGTTCAGCATGAATACGCCGACACAGCCGAAGGGCCGGACTCGCCTGCCGGTGTCGGGGCTGGTTCACGGCCGACCCGGGGCAACCCGCCCCGGGTGCCGACTCGTTCGACGTGCTCACGCACCAACGGGCGATGCGAGGGGGGACGACGGCGCCGCGACCGGCTGGACGCGCGTGCTGAACAACAGGGCCCGGATCGGCGCCGAACCGTCCGGGGACTCCGCGAGGCCCGCTGCGGCGACCGTGAGCCGGCCGTTGTCGTACGCGATGGCGGTGGGCCACTGCGCCTCGCCCTTGGGGGCCTTCGGCAGTGCCAGCCGGGTCCACCGGTCTCCGGTGATGGTGTAGACCTCGTACCCCTCGCTGCGGTGCATCGTCAGCGCGGCTATGCCCGTCGGGGTCGCCACTGCCTTGATGACGCGCATGTCTTCCACAGGTGCGGCGGCCTGCGTCCACTTCCGCCCGTCGAAGTGCCAAAGCAGGGGGCGCTCTTCGCCGGCGGTTGGGTCCTGCATGAAACCGAGCGCCCAGATGTCCTGGGGGCTCCGCGCAAGCAGCGAGGTCACCCCGGCCCACAGACTGTTCCCCTCGAACGGCAGCGGCACGTACTGCCACGTTCCGCCGTCGAAGTGCGCCAGCGGCGGGGCCTGCCCCTCGTATGCGTGGCCGGCCACCCACACATCGTCCGGTGCGACGGCGGCCACCGCGCCGAAGCCGCTCCAGCCCTCCACCTTCGGCTCCGGAAGCGGTGTCCGCGTCCATGCCTCGCCGTTCCAGTGCTCGACGATCGGCTGCTGGGGCGGGGACCCTCCCGGACCCTCCTCCGCGTAGTCCACGGTCCCCACCGCCCACGCATCGGTGGCGCTTACCACGTCCACGTCCGCGAGCAGGCCGCTTCGGATCCCGGGCGGAGCCGGTGCGGTGACCGCGTCCCAGGAGTCCTTGCGGGAGACGGCGGTCGGGAATCCGCCGGCGACGGGGTCGAACGTCCCGACGGCCAGGGCGGAATCCGGGGAGGCCAGGTCGACGTCCCGCAGCGAAACCCCCGCCCCGGGCGTCTTCACCGTCGACTGCCGCCACATGCCGGTGTCGCGGTCGCGGGACAGGACCGCGGGAACACTGTCGACGACACGACCATTCTCGCGGATGTAGGCGCGGCCGGCCCCTACGCCGCCGCCGGCATCGTCGAACGCCAGGCCGTGCACCATCACGTCACCGGGCTTGATCTCGGTCGTCCGCCACGGCGTCAGCGGCGGCCCCGCCGGGGCCGCCGGGGCCGTCACCGTGCTCAGGCTCAGGATCAGCACAACAAGAGGTGCACTGCGGGACAGGACACGCATCGTTTTCTCCAGTCACCGGGCAGCCATTGCCCGTCCCCCTGTTACTGTCCGACCCGCAGCTGCCGTTGCCCCCGGGAGTGACTTTTGTTCGGCTCCTGCCCCGCTGACCCGGCGGACCACGCCGAGCCGCCGAGCCGCCGAGCCGCCGAGCCGCCGAGCCGCCGAGCCGCCGAAAGCCTTCCACCCGCCGGGCCGGCGCGCACATCGGCAAGAACGCGCGGACGTCCTGACCAGCGCGGTCGGGTGTTCCATCGACAGGAAGTTGCCGCCGCGCACGACCTCGGTCCAGCGCACGACGTTGTGATCGCGTTCGGCGAAGCGGCTGATCCCGACGTCGCTCGGCAGGGCGCCGAGCACAGCCGTGGATGCATCGCCGTGTGGCTTGTGTTGTCCCGGGTTCGCCGGAACCACCACCGCACCAGGTCGTCCGGTGCGCCTGCAAGGCGGGTGAGTGCGCAACGACGCAAGGCAGCGCCCGAGGCGAGGCGGTGTTGCGCAAGGCCGCGCGATGCGGTGTCGTGGCCGGCGGGTGTTTTCGGGCAGCACGAAGTGAGCCCTGGCCGACACGCGCGGGGGCAACAGGGCGCTCACATAAGGGAATCGGGGCTCCGGCGGAGCGCGGGCCGGCCGGGAGGTTCGGGGGGCCGGGAGGTTCGGGTGGCCGGGAGGTTCGGGTGGCCGGCCACGCGAAGGGAAGCCCCTCGCGTGGCCGGTCCGGAGGTGGTGATCACGAGCCCACCCGGGTCCGTCGGGCTCAGGAGGCGTCCCGGCTCGGTGAGGCGACGATCGCCGTCAACCGGTCGGGAGCCAGGCCCGGTTCGGATCCGTGAAACTCACCCGGAGGAGATATCTGCGCGATTCGAGGTCGGCGCACAAGACCGAGCCGCCGAGGCCGCAGCCGGTCGCGTTCGCGACCTCGACCGCCTCGTCGTCGGCGACGGCGACGGCGCCGGCGCCGGCGCCGGGGTAAGCGACCACGACCGCGACCGAGCCAATGCGCTCGGTGTCGGGCGTGTCCGTGCGCCGGGGACTGATCCAACCCGCCTTTCCCGGGTCCAGCAGGTTGTCGACGACCCGATTCGGGCGCCGCACGGGGCATCGATGAACACGTTGGTGTCCGCAGGCGGGGCTACTTGGCGTTCTGCGTCCCCGTGCAGGCCGAGCCCGGCGCAACAAGGTCGCGGATCAGGACCGCGCCCGCGTCCGGGTCCGCCACCGCGAAGGCCAGGCCGGTCGTCACGCCCGGTTCCCGGGTGTACTCGACGTCCCAGCCGACGATGCCGACTTCGGCCAGGGACCGCTCGGCGAGCGCGCGGGCGTCGGCGACGGTCATGCACAGGCGGCTTCCCTCGTGATCGCCGACCAGCCTGGCCAGGCGCCGCACCTGCTCGATCGTCGCGCCGTGGTAGGTCGCGTCGTTGTCGGGCACACCCATCTCCAATGCGATGCACGCGTCCTGCGGGCTGCGATCCGTGGGCTGCGGCACGACCATCAGGTCGCGGCTTCCCTTGGCGGTGCACGCGACCAGGGCCGGCACGGTGGCCGCGTCGGGCGCGTCGCTGCCCGGCAGGGACATCCGGCGCGCGGTCTCGGTCATGTCCGGCCAGTACCGCGCGCACGCCTCCTCCGGGGTCTGGCCGGCCTCGATGTGTGCCGCGTAAGCGAACTTCGGCTTGGCCGTGTACTCGTAGGAACACGAGGCCTGCGTCGGAAATTTGGGGCGCACCGGCGAGTCGTCGATCAGCACCGCGGCGGCGGTCGCCCCCGCGACCGCGAACACCGCGACGGGCGCACCGACGCGCCACGCCAGGCGCTTGCGCCGAGACTTCGCCGCCGTGGCCGGGCCGCCGACGGCCGCGCCCTCGAACTCGCGCAGGAGGGCCGCGGACATCGCCCGCGCCCGGTCGTGCGGCAGGCTGCGCTCGGCGGGCGCCGGGAACATGGCGCCGAGCTCTGCGCGTACCGGCGCGTCGGTGTCGGTCGGGTTGTTCGTCATCGGAGGTCCTTTCCGGGCCGGGCGGCCGCGGGGGTCGGGCGGCCCGGGGGCCGCGATGCGGGGACGGGGTGCGGTGCGGCTTCGCGGGGCGAGAGCGGGGCGTCCTGCGCCTGCGGGCCGAGCATGCGCTTGAGCTTGGCGCGGCCCCGGGAGAGCCGGGAACGCACCGTGCCCTCCGGTATGCCGAGCGCCTCGGCGGCGGACGCCGAGTCCAGGCGCGCCCACACGCACAGCGCGAACACCTCGCGTTCCGAACGGCGCAGTGTCGCCAGCGACCGCCGGACCTTCGCGATGGTCTCGGTGTCGTCGATCCGCCCCACCAGGTCATCGGCGAAGTCCGGCACCGACCGGTCGTGCGGCATCCGGGCCAGCGCCGCCTCGTGCCGGCGGCCGGTGCGGCGAACGTTGCGCACGACGTTCACCGCGATGCCCAGCAGCCACGGGCGCAGGGAACCGCCTTCGGCGTCGACCCGGCCGCGCAGCCGCCATGCCTCCAGGAAGGTGAGGGCGACGACGTCCTCGGCCGCGGACCAGTCGCCGGTGGTCCGGAAGGCATGGTTGTAGACGGATTTGGCGTGTTCGGCGAACAACTCTTCGAAGGCGTACGGGTCACCGTCTCTGACCCGCGCTCGCAAGTTCATCTCCACGCCCCTGAACTGTCCGCGGTCACCCGACACGCTCCCGATATGTGACCCGGGTCACTCCGCCCGGTATCGGAGTCACGGCTTCCACGTGCACGCCCGCCGTCGGGATCCGCGGACTCCGGGCGGTCTCAATCGCCCGGAGTCCGCGGACCACGAACACGATCGACCTCATCGACCGCGACCTCGCCCACCATTCAAGGCTGTTGCCCCTGCAAGCCCCGTTTCGGGGCGGCGGCGATCAGGCCACCGCACCCGAGATCGCCCGACAACTCCCGGACACCCCGCCCGACATCCCCCTCACCCTGACCGACGCCACCGAGACCTACACCCTCGGCGCGGCCATCCGCTGGGCCTGGACCTGCACCACACCCGCCACCACCACCCGCAAAACGGCCGACCCCCACGTCACGCCCGCCGACGTCCTGGAGGACATCGCCACCGGCCGACGGCGTATCCCCACGACGACACCGCCTCGTGGCCGAAGTGACCGGCGCTGAGACGGCGACGGCCCCGTTACCCGACCGGTTTCGGGGCCACCACCGCACGCATTCCGCCGGGATGGGCCGCTCAGCACTGCGAGGCGTTGCTCGCCTCTGCCTCGGTGCCCCAGAAGATCAGGCGGCTGCCGCCCCCCTCGATGTCGATGCACGCGGGCGAGGGGCCGTAGGTCAGCGTCACCGACGCGCTGATGCCGAAATCGCACGCGTTCTCGATGGTGGCCCAGCCGGGCCCCTGGGGACCGAGCACCGCACAGTCGGCGGCGACCGTCGCCGGGGCGACGAACGTGTGGGTCACGGCGGATGCACCGGGTGCGCCCGAGCACAGGAACAGGGCTGACAATCCGGCGCACATGGCTGCACGGACGGTGGAACGCATGCGGATCTCCTCCGAACGACTACCAGAAGTGATCATTCAAGCGCGAAACGTGGCCAATGGCGGGATGGCGCGCACAGCCGAGCCGGTCTGCCTCTTCTCCCTCGACGAGCAGACCGACGCAGGGGCCATCATCGTGGGCTCTCGCCGCAGCAGCCCGTCAGCCGGTCGGATCGGCGTGGTTCGAGTGCGCGCCGGCCGAGCCGGTTCTCAGCCCTGCTCAACCCGGTCCGGGTCCCGCAGAAGCCGAAGCCCGCCGGGCATCTCGGACAGGAGGAACGAGTACCGTGCGAGCAATTCGACGTGGTGGCGTACGAACGGGGAAAGCCGGGCGACGTCCTGGTCCGCCACGGCGAAGCCCTCGGCACGGAGCCGGGTGAGGGCGCCGTCCATGTAGCGTCTCGAACGCGTTCGCTTCGGGTGGAATGTCGTGATGTACGGCGGCCCGACACAGCTCTTTATAGTCCAAGATCGGATTTGAACAGGTCTATTACTTCGTATCGCCGGCGATCGACGTCGGCAACCATCGCGTCCGTCACGCCGGCGCCGGCGGCAATCCTGGTGTGTGTGTCGATAACGGCGTTCACAAGATCCCGAGCCGGTCCGGACACTTCCCTTCCGGAGAGGATCTCGATCTCGGCTGTCGCTGCAAGGAGGTTGGCGTCCTCCGAACGGCTCCTTTGACCGGACAGCGCCTGGGCGTAACTTGCGCTGATCGACCTCAGGTACTCGGCGTATACATGTCGCTTCGCATCGCCGAGCGAATCCGCTCGTTGCCACTTGCGGTTGCGCGATGCCTGCGCCTGCTGGAGAGCACCGCCGATCAAGACGCCCATCAGGGTCCCAATGACACCTACTACGACGGAGCCCATCCCCACTCTCCTGGCATCCTGTCGGCCGTCGCTGAACTATGGGAGGCAGCCTAATCCGTTGCCGACGGGGGTGTCTTGGCGTCCGCGGTGCGGACGGCGATCCGGCCGAACGTCGGCATGCCGAGGCTGACGGCAGTAAATCGACGCGCCGCTTCGCTGTCGAGCTGAACCAGGTTGTCGTGGGCGCCGGCGAGGCAGACATGCAGACCGTCGACCTCGCCCAGCCATGCCTCCCGCTCCGCCTCGACGATTCCCACCATGATCCCGCCGCGATCCTCGCCGGGAAACGCACTGTAGAGATCGGCGATTCTTCGCATCGCCAGGCCGGGCAGGTAGGCCACTTCACAGCCCGCGTCGCGGGCACCGTCAGCGGCACGTCGCCGATCGAGGCGGCTGGTCAACGATCACCGCCACCCCTCCGGTCGCACGCCGCACCATCTCGCCCAGGCATTGGGTCGCCGGTTGGGCCGGGACCTGACACCGGCCGGCCTCGGTCTCGGGACAACCTCCCGCCCACCAGGCGAGGATGTGGGACCGGAGGTACAGGCCCCACCGCTGGGAATCCCAGCGCTACTACCTCCAGTCCTACGCCCTGGCACTCGAGTCCGGGACGCCGGGTCAGGACGCGTTCGCGATGCGCACGATGGCCCAACAGGGCATGAAACTCGGCCGTCCTCAACACTGCGTGGACCTGGCAGGCGCGGCCGAGGAACGTGTACGCGGACGCGTGGACACGCTCACCCACGCCCTGTTCACCGTCGCCCACGCCGACACGGCGGCAGCCGCCGGCATCGACCTGCGCCCTGCCGACCCCGGCAGTGCGCCTGCTCGCCACGGTTCCGCCCATCTGAAGAACCGCAGAGTTCTCGGCAAGGTCCGCACGAATGCGAGGTGGGCAACCGCGCCCGGCGCGGTGCGGGTCCGTCGGTGCTCACGAAACGGGAAGTGTCCCGCTGACGCCCGACCTTGTCGGCGGACCGCTGCTCGGGGGCTGCCCTGGCTTCCTGATGCCTACACACCCCAGGCCGTCCGACGTGCAAGCTTCCTGACGCATGGATCTCGCGGGGGCCTCGCTCGCGCGAGGCCCCCGCGACGGGATCAGATGGTGAGGACGACTTTGCCCTGGAGGTGGCCGGCGTCGAGCAATCGGTGTGCGTCGGCGACGCGTTCGAAGGGGAACGTCTCCTGGACGTGGACCCGGAGCCTGCCCTGTTCGACCAGTTCGACGAGACCTCGCAGGGCCACCGGGTCGGGGTCGACCGCGACGCCGCTGAAGCGCATCCCGGCCGCCTCGTACGCGGCGATCAGCCCCGCGTCGTCCTCGGCGACCGCCGTCACCAGGTGACCGCCCGGGCGCAGTACGGCGAGGGAGCGTTCGACGGTGTCGCCGCCGATCGTGTCGAGTACGACGTCGACGTCGCGGACGGCCTCGGTGAAGTCGACCCTGGTGTAGTCGATCACTTCGTCGGCGCCGAACTGCTCGACGAAGTCCCGCTTGTTGCCGCCGGCGGTCGTGATCACGTGCGCGCCGAGTGCCTTCGCGATCTGGATCGCGACGTGGCCGACTCCGCCGCCTCCGCCGTGGACCAGGACCCGGTCGCCGTCGCCGACGCCGGCGAGGTCGACCAGGCCCTGCCACGCCGTCAGCCCGACGATCGGCAGCGCCGCCGCCTCGACGTGCGAGAGCGACGCCGGCTTGTGTACCAGGTGCAGCGCCGGCGCGGCGACGACCTCGGCGTACGCGTTCGCCGCGCGCGGGAACAGCGGCATCCCGAACACCTCGTCGCCGGGCTCGAACCGCCACGTCAGCGGACCGTCCTCGACCACGCCGCTGACGTCCCAGCCGAGGACGAAGGGCGGTCGGCCGAGCAGCGGGAACTCGCCGGCGCGCAGGCGCGCCTCCAGCGGGTTGAGCCCGATCGCCTTGACGCGGACGAGAACCTCGGTCGGCAACGCTCGTGGCTCAGGTGCCTCCACGACGGTGAGCACCTCGGGACCGCCGAGGGTGTGCTGGGTGACGACGCGCATGACTCTCCTGACGTCCAAAGAAGGGGGAGAAACCCAGGCTAGATTTCCGACGGGAACCCGCAGGTACCTTTGGCGCCATGAGCGGATTCGGTCTTGGTGATCCCTTTCTCTCCGACTGTCCGGCGCGTCTGGCGATCGAACTCATCGCCGACAAGTGGACGGCGGTCGTGCTGTATGGCCTCAGCAAGGGCCCGGTACGCCACGGCGAACTGATCGAACTGATCGGCGGCATCTCCCGCAAGATGCTCACCCAGACCCTCCGACGGCTCGAGGCGCACGGACTCGTCCGCCGCCACGCCTACGCCGAGGTGCCGCCCCGCGTGGAGTACGAGCTCACCCCGCTCGGGGCGACGCTGATCGATCCGATCCACATGCTGACCGAGTGGGCGAGGGCGAACGGCGACGCGGTGCTCGATGCGCTCGACGCCGGTCCCGAGCCGGTCGCCCACAGCGACTGAGGCCCCGCTCTGCGTGTACCGGCTGAATTCGAGGATGGCGTCGTTGTAGTCGCTGTCGTCGCCGTTGTCCGCGACGATCACGAGCAGGTTGTAAGCGCCGATCCCGTACGGGCCGCCGCTGTTGAGGCTGCTCGGCTTGACCGCACCGCCGCCGTCGGCGCCGATGGTTCCCGGGGGCGGGGCGCTGGGAGTGAGAGCTGAGCGCCTGCGGTGACGAGACTCCTCGAGGGAGCGGTCGGCCGATGATCGCCCGTGGGGCCGGATCTGCTCGCCGTCGGGTTCCGGTGGCCGGAGCCGTTTCCCGTGCCCTGGAACGCCGTCCGATCCGGGGGCCGGGTCGTGAGAAGCGGGGTCGGACATGCCGGGCCCCCGCTGGATGCAGGCGCGGGGGTCTCGGTGTGTTGCGCGCAACGCGGCCTCGTCGGTCGCCGCGCGCGACCGGGCCGGGTCGCCCGCCGTGGGCGACCGCGGCCTGGCCCCGGCGCGGGTCAGGTGCCATGGCGTGGGATTGCGCGCGGTGCGCGCGGGCGGACACGCCGCGCGTGATGTGGTGAGCATCCACGCGGCGTGGCCGCGCCGGGGTCCGGGGTCAGGTCGTCGCGCGGACGGCGTCGCGGATCAGGTCCGCGACCTCCTTGGGCCGGGAGACTGCCACGGCGTGGGACGCGCCCTCGATCTCGACGGTGGTGGCACCCGCGCGCTCGGCGCCGAAGCGTTCGACGTCGGGGTTGATCGCCCGGTCCGCGGTGGCCACGAGTGCCCAGGAGGGCTTGCTCCGCCACGCGGCCGCGGTGGCCTTCTCGGTGAAGGCCGAGGCGGCGAGCGGACGCTGACCGACGGCCAGGGCCTTGGTCATGGACGCGGAGACGTCGGCGGCGAAGATGTCCGCGTACGCCTCGGTGGCGATGGTGACTTCGACCGCGGACGTCGCGCCCTCGGTCGGGTAGGTGGCCTGCTTCAGGTTGGCGGCCAGCGGCGAGTCGGGGAAGCGGCCCTGGAGCTCGCCCAGGCTCTCGCCCTCCTCCAGGACGTAGGCGGCCACGTAGACCAGTCCGACGACGTTCGGCGTCGTGCCGGCCACGGTGATGAGCGCACCGCCATAGGAGTGGCCGACCAGGACGACCGGTCCGTCGATCTGGGCGGCGGCGGAGGCGATGTACGCCGCGTCGGAGGCCAGTCCGCGCAACGGGTTCGGCGGGGCGACCACGGGGATGTCGTGGCTCTGCAGTTCCGCGATGACTCCGAGCCAGCTCGTGGAGTCGGCGAACGCGCCGTGGACGAGGAGGGCGGTGGGGGTGGGACGTGCGGTCATTCCGCTGCTTCCTTTGTTCTCGATGTGCTTCATCGGGTCGGTTCGTCGGGTCGGTCCGTCGGGTTGCTTCATCGGATCCGGTTCACCGGGTCGGCGCGTGCCAACGGTCGGCGATGCGTGCTCGGTGCTTGGTCAACGGGTGTGCAGCGCGCGGCGCAGGGCTTCGACGGCCATCGTGATCGCGGCCTCCGCGGCGTGGGTTCCGCGCAGGGCGTTGAGCATGACGAAGTCGTGGATGATGCCCTGGAAGCGCACGGCGGTGACCGGGACACCGGCCTCGCGAAGCTTGTTCGCGTACGCCTCGCCCTCGTCGCGCAGGACGTCGGCCTCGCCGGTGATGACCAAGGCAGGCGGCAGGCCCGTGAGTTGGTCGATGGTGGCTCTCAGCGGCGACGCGGTGATTTGGGCACGCTCGTCGGCGTCGGTGGTGTACTGGTCCCAGAACCATTGCATACCGTCGCGGCGCAGGAAGTAGCCCGTGGCGAATCGGTGGTACGAATCGGTGTCGAAGTTCGCGTCGGTCACCGGGTAGAACAACGTCTGCTGGACCAGGGGAACATCGCCTCGCTCCTTCGCCATCAGCGTCAGCGCGGCGGCCATGTTGCCGCCGACGGAGTCGCCGACCACGGCGAGCCGCGAGCCGTCCAGGCCCTTGGACGTGCCCTGCGCCACGACCCATTGGGCGACCGTGTAGTTCTGCTCGATGGCGACCGGGTACCGCGCCTCGGGGGAAAGGTCGTACTCGGGGAAAACCACGGCGGCGCCGGCACCGACGGCGAGTTCGCGAACCAGGCGGTCGTGCGTGTGGGCGTTGCCGAAGACCCAGCCCGCACCGTGGATGTAGAGGATCACCGGGAGGCTGCCCGCGGCGCCGGCGGGTTTGACGATCCGCGCTCGCACGCTTCCCGTCGGGCCGCCCTGGACCGTGATCCACTCCTCGTCGACGTCCGGCATCTCGACTTCGCCGGACTGGACCTCGTCGACCGTCTTGCGTCCGGTCACCGGACCGAGGTCGAACAGGTAGGGCGGCTGGTCGGTCGCCGCTGCGAACGCCGCGGCGGCCTCTTCGAGCACCGGTCGGACCGGCTCGACGGCATCGGACATGCGAATCTCCTCGAATTTGGGCACGTCGACTCCGCCGACGAAATCCCGGATTGTATGGGGAACAGCGGCCGCTCCGGTGGTTTCGACACGGAACGGCCAGTCCGTGGGCGTCGACGACGGAGTCGAGTCGAAGCACACGGAAGTGTGGGTGCCCAGCGACCCATCGACGCATCAGCGCATTGACGCGGACGGGCGGGAAAGCAGAAAAGATGTGCGGGATGGGGTGGGAATTCCATGGTGGACCGCGTACGCGGTTCACCATGGATGCCGCCCGACGACAGGATCTCCCTGTCCGGATCTCAGGACAGGAATTTGTCGACCACTGCATTGAAAGCGGCCGGATTCTCCAGGAAAGGGAAGTGTGAACTGGCCACGTCGGTCGGGAAGATGTGGAGTTGTGCGTCGGGAATCTGTTCGGCGATGAAGCGTTGCGACGCGGGGGACACGTGGCTTCCGTCGCAACCGATCACGAGGGTCGGGACGTCCACCCGGGGAAGCACGTCCCGCCAGTCCTGAGCGCAATGGTCGAACAACAGGGGAACGCCGGCGTGCGCGGGAGTGGATTCGATCTGCTCCGCGACGAAGGCGAGGATCGCGGGGTCGGTGTCGCCGGAAAACATGCCGCGCACGAAGTCCAGCCGCACGCGCCTGCCGTCCCGACCGGCAAGCGCCGCTCCGAGTTCGAGCAGGCCCGCCACGTCGAAGATGGCGCCGGACTCCTCCTGTTCGGCACGGGTCATCCAAGGCACCGCCGCGACGGCCGCGGGCTGATCGACCGCGACGAACCGGCGGATGCGGCCCGTTCCGTACTGATCCAGGAAACTCCACCACACCGAGACACCCATCGACCATCCGAGCGCGTCGAAGCGATCCAGTTCCAGGTGGTCGACGAGTTCGAGAACGTCCCGCGCCAGGCGAGCGATGCGATACCCGTGGTGCGGTTTCTCGGAAACTCCGTGGCCGCGCAGGTCCACCGTGACGACGCGACGGGCGGGGGAAAGACCGTCGAGCTGATTCCGGAACATCTCCTGGGTCTGTCCCCAACCGTGGAGCATGACCAGGGGCACGCCGTCGCCACCGCTGTCCCGGTAGACCAGTCGTACTCCGTCGTCCGTCGTCAGTTCGCCCATGACCGCATTCCTGTTCCGTGCCTTGCGTGGCGTCGGTGTGCGCCGACGCCCTCGATATCGCGTTCCCCGCGGCGCCGAGATTTCGATGTCCCGTCGTCCGCCTGGAACATTCTCGTTTCCCGGGCCCGGTCGCCGCTACCGCCGAACGTAGGGATCGGTCCGGGTGCCTTCATCGGTCTGTAGCAACCAGCCGACGACCGTATGGCCGCGTACCGAGGTTTTCCTCTCTTTGTGGAAACCGGGTCTGTCGGAGCGCGTATCCGAGGAATCGGTCGTGATGCCCGAGGGCGCTGCTCAGTCGGCGGCGGGCGCCCCGGCCGTCAACAGTTCCCGGATGCGTAGGCCCATGTGCAGCACGAGCCGGTCGGCACCGTTGTCCAGGTCGAGACCGGTGATCTCCTGGATCTGCCGCAGCCGGTAGTACAGCGACGTGCGGTGGACGTGCAGCGCTTCGGCGGTTCTGGGTACGGATCCGGCGTTCTCCAGGAAACAGCGCAGGGTTTCCTCCAAGCGCGCGGTGCCGTTGTTCTCCGTGAGGACACGCAGCGGCTTCGGTACGAGCGAGGCGTTGAGAGCCTGGTCCGGCAGCTGCAGCAGCACGGCATACTCGCCCAGCTCGTCCCAGTCGCCGACGCCCCTCAGGTTCGGCAGTCGGCGGGCGGCGCGCATGGCCACGAGCGCCTGCTCGTACGAACTCCACGCACCCACCAGACCCTCCTGGCGCCCCCCGACGCCGACCGTGGGAACCGCCGCCGCGTCGAGGAAGGTGCCGAGGGACTCGACGACGCGACGGGATTGCGCGGTGATCTCTCCCGAGGCCGGCAGCCGATCGCACAGTTGAAGCAGGACCGCGCGGTCCCGATCCACCGATATCGCGCCGGCGGCCCAACGCGTGCTGCGATATCCCTCCACCGCGGCCCGCAGCGCCGTCTCGACCTCGGCCGGCGAGCCGTGCGGGCGGGAGACCCGCACGACGGTCACCACCGAATGCGCCGCGTCCACCCACAGGCCGCGGTCGATCCCCTGCTCCAGAGCGACGGCGCGCCCGACGGGATCCGTGCCCAGGAGACCGCGAAGCAGTTCGTGTGTGCCGCTCTCCTCGGCCTCGGTGGCCACGTATTCCGCGTACATCTGTGCGGCCACCGCGCGCGCCGCCCGCCCGATCGCGTCGGTCTCCTCGGCCGAGAGCGTCTTGTCCGCTGCGACGACCATCAGCAGACCCAGCAGTCGGCCCCGCTCCCGCAGGGGCACGCAGTAGCGGGGCAGTAGGCCCAGGTCGTCCCGGCCCTCGATGAAGCCCGGCCCGGCCCACTGGGCGACGCCCTGACCAAGGACGTAGCGGATGACCTCGTCGTCCGCGAGCCCTTGCAACAAACTGCGCACACGCACCGGGTCCTCGTCCCCGAAGTGCCTGCTCGAGCAGATCAGACGGACCAACGGGTCGTCCAGGACGACGGACCGGCCCAGTTCCTCCGCGAGCGCATCGATCAGTGCCCGGAGAGCGCCGCTGCCGACCTGCGCCCGTTGGAACCGCTTCGACATCCCTTGTCCCCTCTAAAAGACATATTTCTACAATCCGTGAAACCAGACGACCAAATTTTCGACACTTCGGGGCGGTGTGAGTTACGGCTCAGTAACTTCGTTCCGCGCACCGCGTCGGCTCACGAGCCGGTGGCCCGCTTGCGCCGCGTGCGATCCGCGGTCGGACCCGATACGGCCCCCGCGGGCGGAACTTCGCCGATCCCCGCCGATCCGTTCGCACCGTCGCCCCACCCGGTGCACCACGACGGGAGGAGAAGACGTCTCCACATGCCGCCCTCCGCCAGGTGAGCGCGAGTGCCGCACAGGACGGCGCGGTGGCGTCGTCGGGGAGCGGGGAAGGTCACTCGGACGGGCGACCCATACATGGCCGGGAGGGCCGGCAGGAACATGGCGGGCGCCGCTGGGTGAGCGCGGCCCGGAACACCGACGCCGTGGCGCGGGCGGTCTGTCCCCGGTCGTAGACACGGCCGAACTCGCGGATCTCCTCCTCGGACCGCCTCGGGCGCCGGAACGCGAGCATGCCTTCGTCGAGCTCCGTCGGCTCCGAGCCCGACCACCCAGGATTCGGGCCTCCCGCGCCCTGCCGTTGGACGCATCCGGCGTCGGAGCTTGGACACCGGGTAGGCGCCGGGTATCGGCGGTGGTCCGGGACCGGACACCGGACCCGGGCGGCCCCACCCGACCGGGAGGACCCCGTCCATGCCCACCACCCGCCACGAGGACCTGCGCGAGGCGATCGCCCAGGCCCGCGAAGCCCTCGCCGCCCACCCCGACAGCGCCACCTCTACGGCCCTGGCCGACCTCCTCGCCGCCGCCGGACCCTTCGCCAACCTCACCCCCGCCGTCCCTCACCCCGCACGGCGCGCATGAGCGGCCCACCACGCGAGCGGCCGGGCGTCACGGCGCCGCGAGGCTGCCGCCGGCCCGGGCCGCGCGGCCCCCACACTCCCCAAATCGGGCCCGGCCGGCGCGCGGGACGCGGGCGTCCGTCGCAAAATCGACGGGTGGACAGGCCCGGAGTACACGCCTACCTCGAACTCGCCGACGGCACCGGCGCCGAGGTCACCGTCGACCTGTACGACTGGCCCGACCCCCGCAGCCCCCTCCCGGCCCTCTGGAGCGCGATTGTCACCGACGGCCCGCCCCTGCCCGAGGGCACCGAAGGGGTCCTGCACCCGGATGAGGAAAGCCCGGTCGACGGCCACCCCTTCGTCGTCATCGCCTCCGCCGGCAGTTCCTCGCAACTCCGCGGCCGCGAACACTGACCACCCCGGGGCGCGGCACCCGGCTCGCCCGGACCCGGGCATGCGGGCGGGCGCCTCCTCCCCTGCCGGAAAGAGACGCCCACCCACCACACGCGCCCCTCCCCGGGCCCAGAAACGGGGAGGAACCGCGCGCCACCATCCCTGCCCCGCCCGCGGCGCGCCGCACGCGCCCGAGCGGGTGAACCACGAGAGCGGTGAACACGGACTCGCCGCGCGTCTCCCGGCGACGCGCGATCGAACGGGCACAGCGCCACGGATTCCCGGTCACGGAGCTGCCCCACCACGCCGGACGGCGGGTCGGGATTCCCACGAAGGCCCACGAGCCCACCCGGACCCGATGCCCGTGCCCGATGCCCGTGTCCGCGCCCGTACCGCCCACGGACGATGCGGAGCGATCGGTTGAGGAGCACACCCCCACGCCTGCCCCGTTCGCCCGAACGGCCGCACCACCCCTCGGACTTAGCCCGTCAACCGCCCTTTTGCCGAGAAGTTCCGATTTAGGTGTGTTTCCCTGTGTTCAGGGTCGGCGGGAGTGTGACACGGCAGCACGCCTGGAGGGATGGTGTCGCGTATGGGCCGCACTCCCGTCGGCCGCGTGCGCGCGAATGCGTCCCACCGGGAAGGTGTGGACGGGTCGCGGGGTGGAAGGCATCGACGGACGACCCCGCCCCGGGCCGTCGTGCCCGCCCTTCCCGGCGATCCCCCGGCATCCGACACGCACCCGTTCGGAGGCCCATCTCGATGACCCTGACCCCCAACGGCGTCGACGCCCCGCGCGGCCCGCGCACCGTCACCGACCGCAACCTCACTCGCCTCGCCGGCCTGGAGCCGGGTACTCCCGCGCACGCCGCGCTGCGCAACGAGATCGTCGAGGACAACCTCAACCTCGTCGCCCACGCCTGCAACCGCTACACCCACCGCGCCGACCTGCGCGAAGACCTGCGCCAGGTCGCCGCGATCGGCCTGATCAAGGCCGTCGACGGCTACCGCCCAGGACACGGTGCCGCATTCCTGTCCTACGCGATCCCCACCATCGCGGGCGAGCTGAAACGCTACTTCCGCGACCACACCTGGGCCGTCCACGCCCGCCGCGGCGAACAAGAGCTCTACCTGCGACTCGTACGGGCCCGCGACGACCTCTCCGCGCGCCTGGGCCGCGAGCCCGACTTCGGGGAACTCGCCGCCGCCCTGGGCATGGACGAGAAGGAAGTACGCGTGGGCCTGGAGGTGGGAGCCGCCCTGCGCACCGACTCCCTCGACGCACCCCTCGGCGGCAACGACCCCACCGCCACCACCGGACACGACCTGCGCGGAGCACCCGACCCCGCACTCGACCTCGTCCTCAACCGCGAGACGCTGCGCCCGCTCATCGCCGAACTCGACGACCGCGACCGACGCATCCTCAAACTCCGCTTCTGGGACGACCTCACCCAAGCCGAAATCGGCACCACCCTCGGCCTCTCCCAGATGCACGTCTCCCGACTCCTCACCCGAGCTTTCACCACCCTGCGCGAAGGCATGCTCGCCACCACATGAACGCCGAGCCTCGACCGGCAAGGTCGACGAACCGGCCGATCGGGCGACGAGGCTCCGGGCACGGCAAGAACCCACGACCTGATCAAGCCCGAACTGCAGCAAGGCGCAACCGCCGCCACCCGGCCGGGCGGGGGCGGCCGGAACTCCTGAACCACGGGCCCGGAGGAGGGGCATTCACGGCGACCGAGGCGCTCCGGCCCCATCTTCCGAGGGTCGGAGCGCCACGATCCAAAGGTGCCACCTGCACCGACCCCGTCCACCGTCGGGCCTGATGCGGCGGAGGCACCGGCTCGATACGAGGACCCGCCAGGCGAGAGGAACCGTCGTGCCCGATTCGACTTCGTCGTCCTTCGAGGACGCCCACCGTCGCCCCGACGGGGTGGACGACGCCACCGTGGCCGCTGTCGGGAAGGTGTCGGAGGCCTGGGAGTACACCGCCCGCGCCCGCGGCCACCTGTACGCGTTCCACCAGCTCACCGGCAGCGCCGACCGCATCCTCCAGGACGCGGTGGACATGCTGTGCCGGGCCGGGCATCAGGAGGCCGCCCGCGTCCTGGCGACCGAGATCGCCGGACGCAACGTCATCCCCGGGCACTGGACGTTCCAGATCGTCGAGGAATACGACCGCACCTACTATCAGCCGTTCGCCGACGCCGAGCAACGCCTGCGCCAGGACCTCGTCGGCGGCAGGCGGCACCTGTACGAGGCGGAGATGAAACGGCGCCTGCGCACTCGCGGACACCCCGACCACACGTGGGAATGAACCGGACCCCGAGGCCACAGGGGCGCCATCCGCGAAGTTTCCCCAGGGCAGGGCGGGTGCTCGATGTGGGCACCGGAACCGGGGCGGTGGCCCGCGCGGCAGCCGCCGCCGGTGCCCGGGCGTACTCGGTCGTCCTGGACCGGATGTGCGCCCAGGTCCCACGGCACCTCAGCCCCGCGGAGCGCTCCCGGTCGCGCACTCCGCGCTGTGCGGAGTGGGAACGACCCTGGCCCGCATGGCTCAGGGCAGTGCAGCCCGCCCGATACGGTCGCGAGCCTGGGGTTGCCCGAGATGGATGCCGTCGGCCGGCGCGTCGCGGCGCTTCCCTCCGGCACGACACAAATCGGGGGACGGCGCGCCGGGGACTAGGCTTGGGGGTGCCGCGTCCGCGCGGATGCGGTTCTCGGGGTCGAGATTGGCGGTATGCCATGACAACGCACAAGAACCGGCCGGACGAACATCGCAACAAGAGCGCCGGCGGCCGGGTCGACGCCGAGAATCGCGGCTGGTCCCCTTCGGTGAACGCCACCCACCAGGAGGACAACGACAGCGCGCACCGCTCGTTCCACCCCGACGAGTACGCCGCGCCTCCCGGGCCGGGGCGGATCGTGTCGAAGGAGGAGACCGAGGAGGTCCCCGGCGACACGGTCGAGAGCACCGGCCGACGCGGCGAGGAACAAGGCGGGAAATCCGGCGGCAAGGGCACCCACGACCGAGGCCCCAAGGGCCCGTCCCGCCGGCCGAGCGGAGGTGAGGACGCCTCCGCCGTCACGGGCATCGACCCCCAGGACGCGGACTCCCCCGACCCGCGCACCCCACGCCGCGCCTGACATCCGGACCACACCCGTCTCGTCTTCGTCGACACCTCCGAACGACAAGCTCCCCCAACCGGCGGGCCGGGTCGTGGCCCGGAATCGGCAGGCGCGCCGGCCCCGGGGCTGCGTACCGCGAGACCGGGATCGGTCGGGATCGGGATCGGGATGCCGAGAACGCGGCGGGAACGGCGGGGGCCGGGGTCGCCGTGTGGAGGTGTGGATCCCCTGCGGGATCACGGTGGCCCCGGCCCGTGGTGTGACGCCTGCCCCCGAAACCGGTATTCATCTCCGGAAACGGTGTCCCGTATTCGGAGACGGTTTCGAGAATTCGTCGGGGAATGCCGAAACGGGCTGTGGTCCGACTCGTGTACTCCGAGTCGGACCACAGCCCGTTTCATCGTGTCGCCCGAGTGGGCGGCGCTGCTACCAGCGGTACCAGCGGCCACGGCCGCCACCGCTGCCGGCCGAGCGGAAAACGAACCCGAGTGCCCACACGATCAGGACGATCACGGCGATCCACCACAGGGCCTTCAAAGCGAAACCGGCACCGAAAAGGATCAGGGCGAGAAGCAGGACTACCAGCAGGGGAATCATTGTTTTACCTCCGACCCGCTTGTGCCCCACCCATTCGGGCGCATGCCTGAAAAGATGGCGGTTTACCGGGATGATTCCTGGAGAGGATTCGGCGTCGTTCCCCACCGTTCCCCACCGTTCCCCCCGCGATTCGATGCCCCGATCCTCGACCGGCAGGGTCTCGTAGTTCGTGTCCTACGCCGACGCTGTGATCTGGGGCTTCGCGCGGTGTCTCGTGACGTGTCCGGTCCCGAAACAGATCGGGCTGCCGTCCCGACACCGACTGGTGTTCGTGCCCCTGGACGGCGCCGTAGTCGGCCCCGGTTACGTCAAGGTCGCGTTCGACAAACCGTTGGTGAAGAAGGGCCCCGCGATCGGCACCGACGACGTGCTGCCCGCCGAGGACGAAGAAGCCGTCTTCACACACTTCGGCCTCCCTACCGACCGGGCACCGCCGGCGAGCGGCAACTCGCCCGCCGCTGAACACCGCCCCAACGAATTCCCGGGAGGCGACGATGGCGCTCTCCCTCGCCCTGATCCTCGTCGCGATCGTCCTCGGCCTCGTCGGCACCGTCGCCGACGGGCTGGGCTACCTGCTGATCATCGGCATCGCGGTCCTCCTCGTCGCCCTGGTCTACGCCGCGGCGCGGTGGCGCCGCTCCGGCCGACGCCCCACCCGCTGACCGGGCCCGAGCGCCGGACAAGGCGACGACGACCGATGGACCGTCTCGGTGGCCTCCGGTATCCCGGTCGGCTTCGTGGTGTGGGTGGAGATGAGGTCGAGGTCGCCGCGCCGGCTTCGACCGGCCGCCTGCTGACCACGGCGTGGGCGTCGCCGGAGCAGGCCACGCAGGCGTGACAGCTCGCGGCGAAACAGCGCCGGCGCATCGACGGCCACGTGAGTTCTGCCCGCCGTGCGCACCTCACGTCCACGAACGACGACTTCGACGACTTCGACGACTTCGACGACGAGGAATGGTGGCGGCGCACGGGCGAGGACGGACCCGTCCTCGGGTTCGCGGGCGGCCGAGCGGTGTCGTCGCGTTCGTCAGCGCGCGTGTCCGGCCGCGTCGTCGCGGGAGCCGTGGAGTCCGTGGAGAGCGGCGATGCGCGTGGCGCTGTTCGTGAGGCAGCTCGCGATGTCGCGCAGGTGGGACCTGTTGTACGAGTCGGTCGTCCAGCCGAGGTCGTCCATGCCCTTGACGGCGAGGAGCAACTGCTCCGCCGCCGCGGCCAATCGCTTCGCCAGGGCGGCCATGTCCGCTGGGTCCGGCTCCATCGCTGCCTCCAGATCATCGACCGGGCCCACGGCCCGCGTAGGTGTCCTCGTTGCGGGCTCCGCCGCGTTCCGGATGGGGGTTGCCGCTCATGCCGAGGACCCCGGTGGGATCTCGGGGAGGACCCGGCTCGGCGGTTTCGACGGCGGTGGCGTCGATCCGCGCCGGGGCGCGTGCCCGTGGAGGGCCGCGCCTGGCGTCCTCGGCGGGTCAGGGGCTTTCGTGTGGCCGGGTCTCGTTGGCGTCGCGCAGTTCGGCGTTCAGGCGCAGGGCTTCTTCGAGTTGGTCCTCGAGGATGACGATGCGGCAGGCGGCGTCGACGGCGGTGCCCTGGTCGACGAGTTCGCGGGCACGCTGGGCGATGCGCAACTGGTAGCGGGAGTAGCGGCGGTGGCCGCCCTCGGAACGCAGGGGGGTGATCAGGCCATACTCGCCGATCGCGCGCAGGAAGCCCTGGGAGGCGCCGATCAAGGCGGCCGCGCGGCCCATCGTGTAGGCGGGGTAGTCGTCGTCGTCGAGCCTGTCGGCCCTGGTCGGGGTGGAGCGGGAATCGGGGGCCATCGGCGCCTCTCTTGAGTTCACATTCGTCAAAGTCGTCAGGGAAACGCGTCGAGGGGCCCTGGTGCCGTACGGCACCAGGGCCCCGAAAGAAATCCACACCATCCACCGACACCGACGTGTCGGCCTACCTGTTCCGCATCCGCCCCAACGAGTGGGGGTGCGGGGATCGCAATTGCGTGACCGTAGACCACCTTTCGTACCGGTGTTCTCCACGGATCCCACTCGGCCGAAGTCTCACCGCACCGAGCGGGCGATCCGGATGGCGTTCGCTCCTTCCTCTCCTGTCCTGCGTGTGCAACGTGTACTGCCACTGCGGGTTACGACCGAATTGCAGGTACTGCCGGGTACTGCTCGTCCTGCACGGCGACCCCCGTGGGCCGCCTTCAGTTTCTCCTCGGCCCGACAACCAGCCTCCGGAACCCTTGCCGAACAACGAACGGCCCCGGGACTCTGCTGTCGAACCCTCAACAACGCGCGCCAGTTCGTCTCTGTCGCGCCTCACTGATTCGCTTGGCTACGACAGAAAACATACCCACCGACCTTCCTGATGTCTACTCCCGGCACAATAGATTTTCCGGCATCGCCGAACGCGGAGACGACTCGTTCGTCGCGAATGATCACTCGCTGCTCGGGAACGCCTCCGCGGCGCGATATCCCGTTCTCGTCGAGGGCGCGACGAACCCTCGGGCGCTTCGGCCGCCGCGCTCGACCCGACACATGCCACCCCGTGCCGGGTGGCCGGGGGCTGGTGCAGGCCGGTGACGCCGGCAATCAGGGCGGTGGGCCCGTCGTCACCCGATGTCCGGTGCCGGGGTCCCCCGCACGAGCGAGAACCAACGGTCGGTGAATGTGTGACCCGGCCACCAGGCACCGCACGCGGCGGCGTAGTCGCGGGCCCGGGCACCGGCGGCGCGGCGTTCGCCGGTGGCCGACGAGCCCCCGGGGCGGTGGCGGCCGGGAGCGATGCGGCCGTACCCGAGGGGAGCGGACCGCGCCTGTTCGTGTGGAACACGTAGAGGGGCCCGGTGCCGTACGGCACCGGGCCCCGAAGGAACTGCTACACCACCTGCCGGCTACGACTGCTGCGCCGGCCTCGTGTTTCCGCCCACCCGACCGAACTGCCGTCGGGGGTGCGGGGATCGCGGTTGCTCGACCGGAGACCACCTCACTATCGATGTCCTGCGGTACCCGGGCCCAAGACTTCCGCCCGGGCGATCCCGATGGTGCCCGGCTCCTCCGTTCTTCCCTCGAATATCAACTGCTCGACTGCGTACTACAGGTGATGCGAACGTTCGGTGGCCTCTCACGGCGCCACCCTTCGACGATCAGCCCCGTCGCCCGTCCTGCGTCTCGCTTCGGCTTGGAACCCCACCGTCGAACCTCCCGGTGCGCGCGCCCGCAGCCGACGCCTTCACCGAGGTACTGCTCACCCACTCCACTGCCGGGTGCTGCGACCTACACCTACCGGTACTGCATTGCTCGACCACGACACTGCCTGTGGTGACCCCTATTGCCGCGGGCCACCCGGTCCGGCCGTCGATTCCGTCGCCCTTTCACTTCAACTGCGGCTTCGGAATCCCACCACCGAACCGTCCTGCGCACTGCGACTACCCGCCTGCCGCCCGGCAGTTCGTTCTCTGCCGGGCCCTTCGATCTCTCTGGGCTACGAGAGAAACCATAGCCACACGAGCACCCAATGTCTACTCCCGACACAACAGATTTTGCGATGTTCGAAGAGCAGGCAATCTCCTCGGGACGCGGGGGTATCCCCGAAGGGTCCGGGGGCATACGGCCGCCGCAGGATCGGTGGAACCGCCGCCGGTACGCCCTTTCACTCCGGGAGTCGTCGTGAACCACGGCCGTACCGACATCAAGCGGGCCGCGCACCTCCGCCCACCCCCTTCCGGCCGGCAGCGCGCTGGTCATGCACTCCGACGGCCTCACCCAACGGTGGAACCCCGAGGTGGAAGAGGCCGCGTCCGTCACGCCAGGTCTGCCACCGGACGACGCCACAGGAGCGCAGCGCGTCGAACACGGCAATGGGGATGGTCACGTGGACGGTGTCGTACCGCGTTTGAAGGCCGGGCGCAGGCGGGGTCCGCGGCCGGTCACGCGGATCCGTCCGGTTCGGGGGGACGGTGTCGGGATTGCGGTCATCCGGCCTCGTCGGCCAACGCCTTTCTGAACGTGTCGACCCGCGTGCGCGTCGACACCGCACCGGAGCGGGTCAGCGTCGACCCCAGCCCGACCGACCGCGACGGCGCCGGCCAGGATCCAGGCCGGGGCTGCCCCCAACGAGATCCCTCCGGTGGGGATGAGCGGGAGCTGTGGCAGGGCCGCACGCACGTCGGCCGGCGCGCCGGGCGTCCAGGCCGAGGCCGGGAAGACCTTGACCGCGCCGTAGCGGTGGGCGGTGCGGATGACGTCGGCCGACAGGGTGGGGCAGACCAGCAGCCGGGCGCCGGCCGCCACGGCATGTCGGGCGGATTCGGCGTCGAGGACGGTGCCCGCGCCGATGAGAACGTCGGGACGGGCGCGGGACGCTTCCCGGATCACGTCCGCCGCCCCGGGTGTCGTCAGAGACACCTCGATCACGGTCAGGCCTGCGTCCACCAGGGTTTCCAGGTCCTGGGCCGCTTGGTCGGCGGACCCGGCCCGGATGATCGAGACCACGCGTTCGCGCGCGATCCACTGCATGAGGTCCCAGCGGTAGGACCGGCGCTCCGGCGTCATGTCACCGGGGCGTGGCCGGTCGCGGTGGGCGGGTCCACGAGGGCGTCGATGCGGGCGGCCAGTTCGGGGTGGGCGGCGGTCAGGTGTGGGCGGGTGGCGTTGAGGGGGTCGATCAGGGCGGCGGGGTCGTCCTGGCCCAGGG
>NZ_JBIWJT010000030.1:0-123207 GCF_044765325.1 Embleya sp. NPDC127516
GCGGAGCCGCAGGTGTGGACGGTGTGGCCCGGAGCGAAGCGGAGGGACACACCGTCCCGAGCGAGGCGCCGCTTTTTCTTGGAGGAGCGAAGCGGGGGAAAGAAAAAGCGGCGCCTCGCGAGCCGGCGACGAAGTCGCCCAACAAGCAACCCAACAAAAAAGACCCGACCCGAGAGTTTTCGCTCTCGGGTCGGGTTGCCGTCGTGCCCCGGGTGGGGGTGGGGACACGAGCGGCCGGGGATGCGAGATCCCCGAACGGCTACAGACCCTGGGGGGGATTGGGCTGCGCCTGGGCCATTCGGAAAGGGGGGAGTCCCGTTGGTTCCGAATGGACCGCTGTTCTGAAGGCTAGTGAAAACCGTGGCCGAAGAACACCTGTCCACCCAACCCGATTCGACCCGAGGCAAGGGTTTAAGGCCCACATAAGGTTGGATCAAGGTCCAGGTGCCGGCCGGCACACGCGCCGTGACTCACAGTGAGAAAATCCCCGTTTCGCCACCCACCCGAACGAGCACCGCAGCACCGCAGCGCACCGCAGCACCGCCGCACCGCCGCAACCCCTCACCCCGCCCCCGGCCGCCGTCGCCCGCGCCGGCTCTTGCCCGCCCGCCGGCTGCGCCGAACGACCGACTCCGTCGTACCCCCGCCCAGCCGCACGCTGATCTCCGCGCCGCCCAGTACCGAGCGACCCAATCCCACCTCGCCGCCGGTGGCCTCCGCGAGCCGCCGGACGATGTCCAGGCCGAGCCCGGTCGAGCCGTCACCGCCCTGGCCGTGTCCGCGCCGCAGGGCGCTCACCGGGTCGGCGATCCCGGGCCCTCCGTCGGCCACCAGCAGGATCACCGCGTCCCGGCCCGAGTGCAGGGTCACCGAGAACGGCACGCCCTCCTCGGTGTGCCGGAACACGTTGCCCAACATCGCGTCCAAGCCGGCCGCCAGGTCGCCCCGGGGCACCGGGACCCGCACCGGTTCGGCCGCGCCCACCAGTTGCCACGGTCGGTCCTCGTCCTCGGCCAACGCGGACCAGAAGTCCATGCGCTCGCGCACCACTTCGGCCGCATCGCAGCCCACCGCCTCGATGGACGCGCTCGATCGCCGTGCGGTCCGAATCAGTTCGTCGACCTCGCGCTCCAACTGCGCCACCGCGTTGCGGGTCTGCTCGGCCACCGGGTCCTCGCCCAGCGCCGCCGCGTTCAACCGCAGCGCGGTCAGCGGCGTACGCAGTCGATGCGACAGGTCGGCGGCCATCTCCCGTTCGTTGGCCAACAGTTGCTCGACCCGATCCGCCATCGTGTTGAACGACGTGGCGGCCTCCTGGAGTTCGGAAGGCCCCTGGGGTGTGATCCGCGCCGCCAGGTCGCCGGTACCCAACGAGCGGGCCGCCACGGCCAGCCCCCGGGCCGAGCGCACCACCTGCGCACCGAGCCGGTCGGCGACCACCACCGAGCCGCCGACCAGGACCACGGCCACCCCGGTGAGCACCAGCCAGGCCGTATTCACGCCGTGCTCCAGGTCGTCGTCCGGGACGTACACCTCGATCACGGTGATTCTGCCCTGGTCCAACAACAACGGTTGCAACAGCGCCCACCCGCCGCCCGCGCGGACTCGGAACGAACGGGCCGACTCGCGCGCGGTGGCCACGCTGTGCTCGCTCGCGCGCGGCCGGCCCAGGACCGACCCGTCCGGCAGATGGATCGCGATCCGGCCGCCGGAGCCGGCCGGCACGCTCGCGATGGCCGGCTCCAGCGTCGCCCGGTCGGTGGTGATCACCAGCGCCGGCTGCAGCGCGGCGGCCTGCCGCTCGGCGTCGGTGAAGGTGCGGTCCGCGGCGATCTCCCGGATCACCAGGACCAGCGGGATCAAGAACGCGAGAGCGACCATCGTGGTGACCGCCAACGAGACACGCACAAGCGTGCCCCGCACGCCCTTCGGCGCCCGCGGCGGCTTCACCTCCCGCCCCGCGGCACCACCGACCCGACCCGAGCCACCCGCTCGACCCGGCGCGCCGGCCCGATCCGCCGCATCCTCCCGCCGCCCGGCCTTCCCGCCCCCGCGCGGGCCGGGCCTCACGCCGGCGGCTCCAGTTTCACCCCGACACCCCGCACGGTATGCAGATACCTCGGCTCCCGCGCCTTCTCGCCCAGCTTTCGGCGCAGCCAGGACAGGTGTACGTCGATGGTCTGGTCGTCGCCGTACGACTGGCCCCACACCTCGGCCAGGATCTCCCGGCGCGGCACCACCGTCCCGGCCCGCGCGGCCAGGAACGCCAGCAGGTCGAACTCGCGTCGGGTCAGTTCCAGCTCCCGGTCGTCCAGCCGTGCCTCCCGGCGCCGGACGTCGATGAGCAGACCTCCGACGCTGAACACGTCCGCCGTGGTCCGCCCACGCGCACGGCGCAGCACGGCGGACAACCGCGCGCCCAGGTGTTCCCCGGAGAACGGCTTCGTCACGTAGTCGTCGGCGCCCGCGTTGAGCAGCCGGACCACCTCGGCCTCGTCGTCCCGGGCGGTCGCGATGATCACCGGGACGTCGGATATACCGCGAAGCATCTTCAACGCCTCGGATCCGTCCAAGTCCGGCAGGCCGAGGTCCAGAATGACCACGTCGAACGGGTAAAGGGCTACTTCGCGCAACGCCTCCAGGGCCGTTCCGACGCTGCGCACCGCGTGGGAGGACGACGTGAGGTATCGGATCAGCGCCGAACGTACGAATTGATCGTCCTCGACCACGAGCACCTGTGCCATGGTTCGGAACCGTACCCGTACTCTCCGCCCCGGCCGGCCCGGGAGGGGAAACACCGGGCCGGGAACGCAGGCGAGAGGATAGGGCTCGTGCGGAGGACCATCACGTCGATATCGGTGTGGCTCGCGGTCACCGCGATGGCCGTCGCGCTGTCGTGGTGGGGCGTGCGCAGCGTGCTGCGCGACACCGTGTTCGAGCCGCCGCGGGCGCCGACCCTGGTCGCCGGGGACGAACCGCCGCCGCCGGTGGACACCCCGTCGACGGCGTCCGGCGCGGTGCCGAGTACCGAGGAGCCGGACCTGATCTCCGCCGTCAACCGCACGCCGCCACCGACCTCGTCGTCCCCGTCGCCGTCCGCGTCCTCGGCTCCGCCGTCGCCCAAGGCCGCGACGACACCGGCCGCGCCGCCGGTCCGGCTCCGGGAGGGCCCGCCGGTCGCCGCGGTGCAGAGTTTCGAGGTGCGCGGCGGACGGGCCTCGTTCCGCTACCAGGGCACCACCGCGACCCTGATCGCCGCGACGCCGAACTCGGGGTGGGCGGTCAAGGTGTGGCCGGGCAACCAATGGATCCGGGTCGACTTCGTCAGCCGTGGCCGGACCTCGTCCGTGTTCGTGGTCTGGAACGGGCACGACCCGATCGCGTCGACCTACGAGGCCTGAGCGCCCACCGCCGTGCCCGGGCGGACCCGTGCGCTACCGGCTCTTCCCGGCCCGGGCGAATTCCGTCACCAGCGCCTTGTCGAACGCCGCCAGGTCGTCCGGCTTGCGGGAGCTGATCAGCGTGTTGGTGCCCGCCGTGCACACCACCACCGCCTCGTCGACCCAGAGGGCACCCGCGTTCTCCAAGTCGGTGCGCAGGCTCGGCCAGGAGGTGAGCTGCCGCCCGCGCACGACGTCGGCCTCGACCAGGATCCACAGCGCGTGGCAGATCGCCGCGACCGGCTTGCCCTCCGCGAAGAAGCGCCGGACGAACTCCACCGCCTTGGGCTGGGTCCGCAGGAAATCAGGGTTTGCCACCCCTCCGGGCAGCACGAGCGCGTCGAAGTCGCCCGACCCGACCGCGTCGATCCCGGCGTCCACGTGGAAGGTGTCGCCCCGGTCGTAGTGGTCGAAGCCCTGCGCCTCGCCGGCTTTGGTGGAGATCAGCTTGGGTGATCCGCCGGCCCGTTCCACGGCCTGCCACGGCTCGGTCAGCTCCACCTGCTCGAAGCCCTCGGGGGCGACGAGGAATGCCACGGTCAAGCCCTCGAGCTCGGATGCCATGCGGGCACACCCCTCCGTACGGAACGGTTGCGACGGTCGGGTCTCCGCCTGCCCGACCACCCCGGCCGTAAACCCGGCGCGGCACCGGCGCCGGCAGGACCGGCGAACCCCGTCCTAGAGGTCTTCGAGTACCTCGGCGGCGGTCGCCCGCAGGCCCCGGGCGGCCCGCGTGGCCGTGTTGTACGCCTCGTCGCCGCGCCCGTCGGTGAACGCGTTGGCCGCCTGGATCAGACCCTGGGCGCCCTTGAGCACATCGACCGCCGCCGCGAGCAGTGCTTCGCCGCGCGCGTCCCGGCCGGCCTCGCCCGCCATCGCGGCGAGCTGCCGGGTGAGCACGGTCAGCCGCATGTCCACACCCCGCGCACCGGACAGCGGAGCCGGACGCGGATCGCGCACACTCGGCACACCCTGACGCGGGGTCGACCCGCCCTCCGGCCCCCCGCACAGCGCACACACCTCGCCCAACGCGAGCAGCCCGCGCTCCGGGTGCCTGGGGCACGGCGCCGAGCGCGGCCGCGCGTCGGCCGCGTCCCGGGCCCGACCACGCCGCCTGCGGTTCTCGCAGAACAGACACTTGTCCCGCGCATCCTCGTCGACCGGACCGTACGGATGCTCGTTGCACAAGGTGGTCGGTACGGGCGCGGCCAACTGGCCGAGGAGTCGGCGGGTGTTCGCCAATTGCTCGGCGATCGCGTCGTATGCCTCGGGCGGGCTGGTGTTGCCCAGGAGGTCGACCATCTCCATCAGGTTCTTGGTCGAGCGGACGAGTGCCTTCGTATCAGGTGCCACGCCTATGGACTGTAAATGATCGGCGGGACATCACCGCACGATCAGGACTTCGAGGGTCCTGGGCCCGTGTACACCCTCGACCCGGTCCAGTTCGATGTCGCTGGTCGCGGACGGGCCGGAGATCCAGGTCAGCGGTCGGCCCGGGGTCAGCCGCTCCAACGCCTGCGGCACCGACGCGACCACGTCCCGCGCCCGAACCACGCACAGGTGCCAGTCCGGCACCAGGGTCAGCGCGCGCCGCCCCTGCCCGGGGCCGGCGTCGAGCACGATCGTGCCGGTCTCGGCGATCGCGACGGCCGACGCGGTCAGTACGCCGTCGGCACCGTCCAACTCGGCGGTCGTGAGGTGGTGAGCTTCCGTCGGAGAAAGCGACAGCGGCCTGTTATTTATAGGATCATCTGACAATTCGCCGATCGGGCCGTACGTCCAGCCATCCGGTACACACACCCCCGCCGCCAACCCGGCCGTCCACGCCGCCGGCAGCCCGGCCGGCGTCACCACGCGGTGGGCCCCGCGTCGCTCGACCGCGCCGGCGACGGCATCCGCGAGCCCGCCCTCCGCGACCTCGTGCACGATCGCCCGGTAGTCGCGCAGGTGCTCGACGAACAGTTCGAGCACACCCTCGACCACGTGGGCCCGCGCGTAGTCGCGCGGCACCGGGAACACCTCGTCGCGCGGCACGTCCACCAGCGCCCGCCGTACCCGGGCCAGAATCACCTCGCGCGAACTCATCGCCCCTCCCCCTCGCTCTCGTCCGCCTCGACGCCCGGAGCAACCTCGCCACCCGGAGCGGCCTCGACGCCCGGGATCGCCTCGACGCCCGGCGCCGACGAAGGCACCGGACCCGCCGGACCGCTCCGCTCCCGCACCCACCAGTCCCGGAACGACTCCGCCGGCACCGCCGGGATCGACCGGCTGTCCGTCCAGGCCGCGCCCGGGCCGGGCGCCCGCTTGGGGATCAGCCTGCGCGAGCGGGACGCGGCCCGCTGTACCCGGCGCAGCCGGCCCGGATCGTCCAGCACCCACTCGGCCGCCCGCATCGCCGCCCGCTCGGCGCGGTGGCCGCCGCCTTCGACCACCTGCTCACGCAGATGAACCAGCACCTCGGGGATGTCGATCGCGACCGGGCACACCTCGTAGCACGCGCCGCACAGCGAAGAGGCGTACGGCAGGGACGCCGTCTGCTCGTCCACCCGGTGCCCGGCGATCCCGCGCAGCTGCGGCACCAGGATCGCGCCGATCGGCCCGGGATACACCGACCCGTACGCGTGTCCCCCGGTGCGCTCGTACACCGGGCACACGTTCAGGCAGGCCGAGCACCGGATGCAGCGCAGCGCCTGCCGGCCGGTACGGTCCGCGAGCACGTCGGTGCGGCCGTTGTCGAGCAGGACCAGGTGGAAGTCCTGCGGCCCGTCGCCGGGCGTCACCCCGGTCCACATCGAGGTGTAGGGGTTCATCCGCTCACCGGTCGAACCGCGTGGGAGCAGTTGCAGGAACACCTCGAGATCGGCCCAGGTCGGCACCACCTTCTCGATGCCGACCACCGAGATCAGCGTGTCCGGCAGGGTCAGGCACATCCGCCCGTTGCCTTCCGACTCGACCACCACGAGCGTGCCGGTCTCGGCGACCACGAAGTTCGCGCCGGAGACCGCGACCCGCGCGGACAGGAAGCGCTCGCGCAGGTGGCGGCGCGCGGCCTCGGCGAGCGCGGCCGGGTCGTCGGTCAGGCCGGCCGGCGCGGGGACGCCCCACTCGCCCATCTCGCGCACGAAGATCTCCCGGATCTCGGCCCGGTTGCGGTGGATCGCGGGCACCAGGATGTGCGACGGCAGGTCCTCGCCCAGTTGCACGATCAGTTCGGCCAGATCGGTCTCGTAGGCCCGGATGCCCTCGGCCGCGAGCGCCTCGTTCAGCCCGATCTCCTGGGTGACCATCGACTTGACCTTGACCACCTCGGTCTCGCCGGTGGCCTTGACCAGGTCGGCGACGATCCGGTTCGCCTCGGCCGCGTCGGCGGCCCAGTGCACGGTGCCGCCGGCGGCGGTGACCGCCGCCTCGACCGCGAGCAGGTGTTCGTCGAGTCGGCGCAGCGTCCGGTCCTTGATCGCCGCGCCGGCCGCGCGCAGTTCGGCCCAGTCGTCGAGTTCCTCGACCACCAGGGCCCGCTTGTCACGGATGGTGTGGGTGGCCTTGCGCAGGTTGTGCCGCAGTTGCGCGTCGCCCACGGCGGCCCGGGCGGCCCGGGGGAAGGGGGGCATGCCGACGAACGTGGCGCCCGTCGGCGGGACGGCCTTGCTCATGCCGGCTCCTTCTCGGTCGAGGCGAGGATTTCCGCGAGGTGCAGGACCCGCATCCCGGTGCGCTGACGGTCCATCAGGCCGCCGATGTGCATCAGGCACGAGTTGTCCGCCGCGCACAGCACCTCGGCGCCGGTGCCGGCCGCGTGCCGAACCTTGTCGGTGCCCATCGCCGTGGACACGTCCGGGTTCTTGACCGCGAAGGTGCCGCCGAAGCCGCAGCACTCCTCCTCGCCGGGCAGGCCGAGCAGTTCCAGGCCGCGCACCTCGCGCAGCAGCGCGGTCGGACGGTCGCCGAGCCCCATCAGGCGGCGCGAGTGGCAGGTGGGGTGGTAGGCGACTTTGTGCGGGAAGTACGCGCCGACGTCGGTGACGCCGAGCACGTCCACGATGAACTCGGTGAGGTCGTACACCTTCGGAACCACCGCGGCCACATCGGCCGCGAGGGTGGGGTCCTCGGCCCGGGCGGCGGCGCGCGGGTGGTTGTCCCGGATCATCGCGCCGCACGACCCGGACGGGGTGACCACCGCGTCGTAGCCCGCGAAGGTGTCCGCGAACCGGCGGACCATCGGCTCGACGCGGGTGCCGTATCCGCTGTTCCAGTGCATCTGTCCGCAACAGGTCTGGGCGAGCGGGAAGTCCACCGCGCAGCCCAGCCGCTCCAGAAGACGCACGACGGCCCGGCCCGTGCGGGGGTACAGCGTGTCGTTCACGCAGGTGATGAACAGCCCGACGCGCATGCGGGCGGCCTCCTCGCGGATCGGCGGGTCCGGCTCGAAGCCCTGGGAGGAGTCCGAGGCGGAATCCGACGCCGAGTCCGACGCCGAATCGTGTGGTCTGACCACACTGTGGTGTGCACACGCTAAGGGCATGTCATGCTGTGCCACAAGACACGGGCGGCGTCCCCGAGCCCGAAGCTCCGACGTAACCCGTCGATCCGCCGAAGCCGTCCGAAACCAGTCGAAACCCCCGAAATCGCCGAGGAGCCTCCCAGTGAACGACGGTCCGGACTGGCGCCCGGTCAAGCGCGTGCGCGCGTTCGAGGAGGTCGTCGCGCAGATCGAGGAGCAGATCGCGACCGGCCGACTGCGCGCGGGCGACAAGTTGCCCGGCGAGCGCGCGTTGGCCGCCGCGCTGGGGGTCAGCCGCCCGTCGGTACGCGAGGCGATGCGGGTCCTGGAGGCGATGGGCGTCCTGGTCGCCAACACCGGCAGTGGCCCGGAGGCGGGCGCGATCCTGGCCGGATCCGCCGGGCCGGCGCTGACCGGCGTCCTCGGCCTGCACCTGGGCCTGGCCAACTTCGCGGTGGACGATGTGGTGGAGACCCGACTGCTGATCGAGTCCTGGGCGGTCGAGGCCGCCGCGCGGCACGCGAGCGAGGCCGATCTCGACCGGCTGCGCACGATCGTGGCCGCGATGGACGGTCCGGATGTGTCGGCGGAGCGGTTCAACGAGCAGGACACCGAGTTCCACACCGCGATCGCCGAACTGTCCGGGAACGCGCTGGTCGCCACCTTCATGCGCGCGCTGCGCGACACGGTACGCCGGCACCAGCGCCGCGCCGTCGCCGAACTGGGCCCGGACACCGGGGCGTTGCGCGCGGACCACCGGGCGATCCTGGCCGCGATCGAGGCCCGCGACCCACGCGCGGCGGCCGAGGCGTTGGCCGTGCACCTGCGCCGCGCGTATCCGAACGTGGCCCGGGTGCGTCGGGACGCGAGCCCCGACGAGGGCTGACGGGTCGCCGTACGCCCGCCTCGGAGTGCACGCCTCGTCCCGCGCCCCGTCGGGAGCCGACGCCTCGTCCAGCCTCCGTCCGGGGCCGAGCCGTCCTCGCGCGATCGTCGGCGGCTCGTCCCCGCCCGGTCACCCGGAGCTGACGAATCGTCACCCGCCTTGTGCGTCAAGGTGATTTGCCCGAACGCGGCGGCGCGCCCGGCGCGATCCGCCCGCCTCGGACACTCGTTCGGGCAAACCTCGAAACGCTCTGGTAACCCACCGCGTTCGCCCGGCATACTGCGCGGCAACGTACAGCGCAGGAGGTCGCGAGGATGCTCGGGCACGACCGGATCGACGCGGAGACGTACCACCGGGACATCGTCCCCGGATTGCTCATCGGCGAGCACGGCAGACGGGCCGAGGCGGGCCTGGCCGGGCTCGACCCGATCGGCATGCGGATCGGGGACGGCGCGTGGACGTATCGCCCGCACGACTCCCGGTTGCGGATCGTGGAGGGAATCGACGCGGACGCCGGCTGCGTGATCCGGTTGTCCCCGGACGCGTGGACCGATCTGGTCACCCTGCTGCGCACCGCGGCGGCACTGGCCATCGCGGGCGACGTGGACACCGAACGCGGCAGCCTGGTCGACCTGTTCCGCTGGGAACCGGCGCTGCGGGCGCTCTATCAGGGCATCGAGATCTATCTCCCGCACAGCACCGAGGTGTTCGACCGACAGGGCCGAAAGGTGGACCCGGCCGCCGAACTGACGCTTGATCACTCCGACCGCGAACTCGCCGAACACTTCACGGCTACCGGGGTGATGCGTGTACGCGGGGTGTTCTCCGCCGCCGAGATCGCCACGTTCGAGGCCGAGGTGGACCGGCTCGCGGCCGAGGCCCGCCCGGACGACGACCGGTCCTGGTGGGCGGAGCGCGAGAACGGCGAACCGGTGTTGTGCCGGATCGTCTACGCGAGCGAGCGTTCGGCGCCGATCGGCGCGCTGGCGCGCGATCCGCGCCTGGTCCGCCTGGCCACGCTGATCCACCCGGACCTGGCCGCGTCCACCGACCGGATGGAGGGCATCTCGGTCCTGCTCAAGCCGCCCGGCCGACTCAAGGGCCTGGCGAACATCCCGTGGCACACCGATTGCGGGCTGGGCGGCCACCACATCATGTGCCCGTCGGTGGCGATCGGCATCCAACTGACCGGCTCCAGCGCCGACAACGGCTACCTGGAGGCGATCCCGGGCTCGCACGGCCGCACCTGTCCGCAGCCGAGGGCCGAGGACCTGGCCGACCTGCCCTATCTCGCGGTGCCCACCGATCCGGGTGACGTGACGGTGCACATGGCCGACGTGCTGCACGCCTCCCCCGCTCCGGCCGGCATGGGCGGACGGCGCACGATGTACGTCACCTTCCACCCGCCGACGCTGTTCGAGCACGTCGGTCCGGGCGAGGCGGTCAACGACCTGATCCGCAGTCGAACCGCGAGCGAGTTGGACGCCGGGCTGGGCCGCTGAGCCCGCCCGCGTCGGCTCCGGCGCGGGCGGCCGGGACGGCCGCGAGGGGATCGGCGCGGCCGACCGGGGCAGCCGGGACGGAATCCGCATGCGACACGAACGCGCGTTCGGAGCAACCGACTTCGCCGTCACAGGATGCGCCCGCGGCCGGATCCGCGGCGGCCCCGCTCAGCGGTTCGGCGTAGCGTGCACGGTCGCGCATTCCACCCGGAGGATGCGGTCCAGATGGGTGATCCGCAACACCCGTGCGGGTTGCGGTCCGACGCCGCACACCACGATGTCGCCGTCGCGATCGCGTAGGCGGCGGTAGCCGTACACCAGACTGCCCAGACCGGACGAGTCGATGAACGGCACACCCGTCAGGTCGATCCGCAGGCTGTGCGCGCCCTCGTCGACGAGGCGGTCCACCGCCTGCCGGAACATCGGCGCCGCCGTCATGTCCATGTCGCCGTGCACGGACACCGTGCCGCCCAGGTCGGCCTCCAGCGCGACGTGCACGACGCATGGTCTGGCCGAGAACGATGTGTGATCGACGTCGTCCGGTGGGAGATCGTCAAGGCTCATATGGAGCACTCCACCTGATCAAGTGTCGGTTTCGGTCGCGCGCCGCACGACCGCTCGGTACGGTTCGCACGTCTCGGGAGAAACCCCACATCCGTCCCGAAACAACAAGACCGCATCGGCACCCTACTCGCCGAGTCGGTCCCTCGTGGACCGTCTTCCCCTATAGGTGTGATTCCGCTGGAACCCACACATCGGCGGCCGTCGCGGTCGTACCTTGAAGGTTGCGCGAGGGCCGACGCGAGCCGGCTCGAAACGCACGGACGCAAGGGATTCCGTAGCCATGACCGGACAACGCCCCTCCGGCGACGAGCGGGGCAGCGACACGCAGGAGCCGACCGCCCGTCGACGAACCAACGGCTTCAAACCGCCGGGTGCCCCGGACGAGCCCGCGCCGCCGGCGTGGTCTCCCGCCGAGGTGCTGGACGAGAGCGACACCGGCGTGGTCGTGTTCACAGCCGAGGGCACCGTGCGCTATCTCAACGCCGCGGCCGCACGGCTCCTGCCGGAATGCCTTCCGGGCACCGCCTATCCCACGCTGCCCGCGACCGGGACCGCCTGGCACGGCGAGGTGGACGACCGGCGCGTGCGCGGCCGACGCGCGGTTCTGGGCGACGGCCACTACGTGTGGTACGTCCAGGACACCACCGCCGAACGGCGGCGCGAGGACACCCTGTTGGCCGAGCGCAGGCGCAAGGTCTTCCTCGCCGAGGCGGGCCGGGTGTTATCCGCGACCACCAATCCGCGCCGGCTCACCGATCTGGTCACCACGCTGCCCGCGGGCGAACTGGCCGACTGGGTCGCGCTGTCCGTGCCCAGCATGGAGGACGGCCGGCTGCGCACGACGTACGCACCCGGCTCCGGCACCCCGATCGCCCGGGTGACCAGCAGCCTGGGCACCGCGTGGACGGCGCCGGCGGGAGTGGGTCGGGTACTGCGCACCCGGCGCCAGGAACTGCATCCGCTGATGGACCGCGCGTTGCTGCACCGACTGGTGCCCGACGAGGCGGTCGCGGGCCTGATCGCGGTGGACGCCCGGTGCGCGCTGGTGGTTCCGGTGCCCACCGACGACGACGCGCCCTCCGTGCTGACGTTCGTGCGCTCGGCGACCTCCGACCCGTTCACCGAGGAGGAGATCTCGCTTGCCGTCGACTACGCCGAGCGGGTGGGCGTCGCAGTGCGCACATCGCGCCTGTACGTCGAACAGGACCGGCGCACCATGCTGTTGGCCCAGGCGCTGGTGCCGGGCCCGTTGCCGGAGGTGCCCGGCGCACGCATCGCGGCCCGCTACCGGCCGGTCTCGCTGACCGACGGCCTCGGCGGCGACTTCTACGCAGTGCACCCGACCCCGGTCGACGGTACGTGGGCGTTCTCGGTCGGCGACGTGTGCGGACGCGGCACGCCCGTGGGCATGTTCAGCTCGCGATCGTTGCTGATCCTGCGTACGGCGGCGAGCGCCGGTTGCGCACCCGCGCATCGCATGGCGTTGCTGGACGCGGAGTTGACCCTCGGCGACCCCTCCCTCGTGCTGACCGCGATCACCGGCGACTGCTCGGTGCACCCGGACGGTTCGGCGCTGATCCGGTTGACCTGCGCCGGGCATCCGCCGCCGCTGTGGATGGATCCGGCGGGTCGGGTGCAGGCGATGGAGTTCACCGATCCGCTGGTCGCGGGCATTCCGGGCACCGTGTTCGGGATGCACGAACTGCCGCTGGCGCCGGGCTCGACGCTGCTCCTGTACAGCGACGGGGTGACCGAGGCCCGCGATCCGGACGGCGAAGCCTACGGCGTACGGGCGTTGCGGCACGACCTGGCGTCCTGCGCGGGCATGCCGGTGGACGCGCTCGTGGAACGCCTCGAACAACGGTTGATGGCACACCTGGGCGACGCCCCCGTCGTGGACGACGTGGTCCTGCTGGGCATTCACATCCCCTACCGGGACGACGACGAGACCTTGCCGAACCTGGTCGAGCCCGACGGCCCGATCCCACCCGAACACCCGGACGGCGAATGACACATGTGGTCTCCAACGAACTCGACCTGTTCCTCGCCTACCTCGGACAGGCGGACGAGGTCGAGGCACTGACCCTGGTCCGGAACCTGCTCGGCAAGGGCGTGCCCGGCGATCGGGTACTGACCGACCTGGTGATCCCGGCGCTGCGCGGGGTGGGCGATCGGTGGGCGACCGGGGAGTGGACGGTGGCGCGCGAACACTCCGCCTCGCACGTCGCCGGTCGTGTCGTGCACCTGATCACGGACGCGACGCCGCGACCGCGATCCGAGGCCCGGGTCGTGGTGTGCTGCGCGCAGGGCGACTGGCACGGGCTCGCGTCCACGATCCTGGCCGCGCTGTTGCGGGTACGCGGCATCGACACGACGGTCCTGCCACCGGGCACCGGCGCGGGCGAGTTGGCCCGCATGTTGCCGGATTCGGGGGCGGGTTCGGTCGCGCTCGGCTGTACGGTCTCCACCGCGCTGCCGGGCGCGCGGGCGATGGTCGAGGTGGCCCGCCGCGTCGGGGTACCGGTCCTGGTCGGCGGCCCCGGCTTCGGCCCGGACGGCCGCTGGGCGGGCCTGATCGGCGCGAACGGCTGGGCGGCGGACGCCCGAGGGGCCGCCGACACGCTGGCCGGCCCGGACTGGCCCGCGGTCACCACCCCGGCCCCGCGGTTGCGCCACCTCCCGGACGCGGCGCACGACGGCGTCGGCCTGCTGCGCACACCGCTGGTGGCGGCGGGCATGTCGGCGCTGGTGCCGATCGAGGGCGAGCGCTCGGACACCACGATGCGCGACGGCCTGGTGACCGCGGTCGACGCGCTGGCGGTCTCCCTCTTCGTCGACGACCACGCGCTGTTCGTCGACTTCACCCGATGGTTCGCCGACGTCCTGGACCACCGCCGCGTCCCCGGGGAGGCCCTCGCCGCCGCGTACCGCGCCTTCGCCGCGCGCCTGACGCACGTCCCCGGAGCCGACGCCACCCTGACAGCGGCGGGCGCGGTGTTGTAGGCCGGACCGACCGCCCCATCGGCGGGCGTACCGGCCGGTGACCTCCCGACAGGATGGCCGCCGCCGTGCGGGACGGGCTGGACTGGCTCGACTCCTGGAGTGCGACGGACCCGGACGACGGGGGGATCCCGGTCCCGGCGGTCTTCGGGCCCGGTGACGGCGACCTCGCCGACTACCTGTGGGACGGCGTGCGGGTACGCGTCGTCGACTTCGAGGACTCGGGGCGCAGCGACCGCGCGTTCGAGCTCGCGGAGATCACCGAACATGTGTCGGGCCGGGTGACGGGGATCCTGGATGTCCCGCTGTTCCTGAGCCACTTCGACCTCACACCGGCCGAGGCGCCCGGCTGCCGGAGTATCGGCGGCTACTCGCGGTGGTCTGGCTCTTTTCTGCTGTCGATGGACGATCCGGAGAACCCTCGGAATCCGCCCGGAACCGCGGCGCGCCGGGCGCGGCGTCTGCGCGACCTGCTCGGCCGAGCGACGCGTCGGCGGCGTCGGGTCAACCTGCGGCGCTCAGGTCCTCGTCCGTCGGGGCGTCCTCGCACAGGGCCTCGTCCAGGTCGGGGTGCACGTCGAAGAGTCGGCGCAGGCCCAACGCGGTGAAGACGCGGTTGACGTGGTGGTCGTTGTTGCTGGGCATCACCAGGCGCAGGCTGCCTCCGGTGGAGCGGAGCAGGCGGCGGGCGGCGACGAGCGTGCCGATGCCGGTGGAGTCGAGGAATTCCACTTCGGTGAGTTCGAGGACGATCCGATGGTCGCCGTCGGCGACCGCGTGTCTGACGTGTTCGCGAAGCTCGGGCACGACCGCGTAGTCGACCTCCCCGAGCACGTGCAGCACGGTCCAGCCCTGGAGATCTTCCTTGATCACCTGAAGAGTCACGCGCCGGCAGTCCCCTCGCCCATGGTGTCCCGACTCGCGCGGCAGGATGCCCGGAACGCTCGGCGACCCGTCCCCCATCGGATGCGCCGACGGATCCGGGAGGGTCCTGGACGCGGCTCGGGAGCCGGGTGGTCGGCCCGGCCTGTGACCTACCGTAGTGGGCCGCGGGAGTTGGGGCAGTGACGATCCGGTCACGTACGGGTCTCGGTTGCAGCGTACACGGATCATCCGACGCCGCCTCGGAGTAGCGTCCCCCGCTCCATCGATACGCGTGATGACGCAACGTCACATTCGACTACACGTCGGCAAGCGCCGCCCGACGCACGCACGACGGCACGGCTCAGCGCAGCGGCCACGGTACGTCCGCGACCACCGTGCAGGAGCCCGGCGCGATCTCGGTGAAGCCCGCGTCCCGGACGACGGGCCGACCGCTCGCGGTCAACGCGGGCCACGCGGCCGGGGCCGCGGTCCGCACCGCGAGGTCGAAGTCGCGCGCCGCCCACTCCTTGCGCCCGGCCGAGTCCAGGCCCAGCCACGCGAGGTGGCTGCCGTGCCCCACCTGCGCCATGGCCTTGCCGGCGGTCATCTCCAGCGCCGGGTTCAGCCACAACACCGGCTGCCCGGGCTCGGCGGGCGGCGGTGCGGCGGGCTCGTCCAGGTCGGTGCCGGAGACCTGCAACTTGGCCAGGTCCTTGGGCCACGCGTCCAGCGGGATCGGCGGGTACACCCGAACCTCCGCCGTACGCCGGGCCACCGTGATCCCCGGCAGCGTGTTCGCCCGCCGCCACTCGCCGCCCCGGGCCCGCCGAACCACCTTGCGGATGCGGTGGCCCTGCCAGGCCTCGACCACGTCGTGCCACTCGCCTTCGGGGTCGGTCGACCTCGGGTCCGCCAACAGGACCAGGACCGCTCGCGCGGCGGCCTCCAGGGCGTCGGTTCGGGCCGGCGGGTCGTCCTTCTCGATGTGCGCCACGAGGGGGAGGACGTATTCGATGGTGCTCACGGGGTCGATCATGCCTTGCTCGTGGCCACATGGCCTCGTTGGGAGTCCTGAGTCTCGTGGACGGGTTGCCGGTGCGGATTGGGTGCGTCGGGTGTCTTTCGCCCAACCGCCCACCCGTTGCGTTGGGTGTGGATGGTTGGGTTCTACCGGCCTCGGGGCCGACTGGTGGCGCCCCGAGGCCGGGAGGCCGGTCAGGCTTCGAGGGCTCTGGTGGTGAGGAAGCGGGCGATGGTGCCTATGGCCTCTTGGGATTCGGGCATGGTCGGGTCGATGGCGGGCCAGGCGTGGGGGACGTCGGGGACCAGGTGGGCCTGGACCGGGACGCCGGCCGTCGCCGCCCTGCCGGCGAAGGCGGTGGCGTCGCCGAGCAGCGCCTCGTGGCACGAGGCCAGGAGCAGCACCGGCGGGAGCCCGGACAGGTCGGCGAACAGCGGGGACGCCAACGGGTCTCCCGGATCGTGCAGTTGCAGGTAGATCTCGGCGGCCTCGCGCAGCGACTTCTTCGAGATCAGTTGGTCGGTGGACGCGTTCGAGTCGTACGTGGGCTTCGTCACGGTCAGGTCCAACCACGGGGACAACAGGACCATGCCGGACGGCAGCGGCACCGGGGCGCCTCGGGCCGCGACCGTCAGCGCCGCCGCGAGCCCGCCGCCCGCCGAGTCGCCGCCCACGAACGGGGCGAGGTCGCCGTCCTCGCCCGCCGCCACGATCGCGTCGTACACGCCCGCCACGTCGTGCAGCGCGGCCGGAAACGGATCCTCCGGCGCGAGCCGGTATTCCACCAGTACCACCCTGGCCCGCGCCGCGAGCGTGATCCGCGAACCGAAGCCCAACCAACCCGCGGCGTCGCCCATCCGGTAACCGCCGCCATGGAAGTAGAGCAGCGTCAGCGCGGGATCGGGCACCTCCAGGAACGTGCACGGCACGCCGCCCACCAACTCCTGACGCACCGTCACTCCGGGCTCCGGGTCCTGCCGATACGCCGCCGTGCCGCGCCGCCGCGCGTCCAGTTCGTCCGACGCGGCCCGCCCGTCGCGCACCGGCGGCAGGTTCCAACCGTCCAGACTCATTCGTGCCCCTCCCCAACCGAAATCCGGGTGCCCACGCGCCCGATGCCCACCTGACGGGTGCCCCGATACCGGATCACCCACGCCCCCGGGACGATCGGTTGCCCCGATCGGCGCGCGAGAAGTCCCGTGAGGCTGGAAGCCTCCGGCAAACCCGGGTACGGATCAAGCGATTCGCCGGGTTGTGACATGGGGCCGGCGCAATTGCCCGCCGGGTGCACCGTTCGGTTCGTACCATGTGGCGCGCGGGGTCCTTCGAACCGCTCCCGGACAGGCGCCGGGGAATCGGTTGTCGCGAAGACGACAGCAGGAGGGGGGTCCGTCACATGGTGGTCCGGGTACGTGTTCTCGGCCATGTCTGCGTAGACGGCCCCGCGGGCCGCGCCGCGGAGGATCTCCTGGGCGGACCGCAGGCCCAACTCGTATTCGCCGCGCTGGCCCTGGGCCGCCGGCATCCGGTGCCGCGCGAGGAGTTGGCCGCGCTGTTGTGGCCGGAGCAGGCGCCCAAGTCGTGGGAGGGCGCGCTGCGCGGTGTGCTCAGCCGGGTCCGCGGCTTCCTGGGCCAGGCCGGGTACGACGCGTCCTCGGTGCTGCGCCACCGGGCCGGCTGCTACGTACTGTCCCTGCCCGAGGGCACCGAGGTCGACGTGGAGGCAGCCGAGAGCGCGCTGATCGAGGCCGAGGCGCTCGCCGTGCACGGCGCGTTCGCGCAGGCCCGATCCCGGGCCCACGACGCGCACGAGATCCTGGCGCTGCCGTTTTTGCCCGGACAGGACGGCGACTGGGTCAACGAGCGGCGCACCCGCTGGCGCTCGGCCCGGCTGCGCGCGCTCGCCGTGTCGGTGACCACCGAACTGCACCTGGGCCGGGCCGACGCGGCGGTGACCCGGGCCGCCCAACTCGTCGACCTGGACCCCTTTCGAGAGAGCAGCCACCGCCTGCTGATGACCGCGCACGCGGCCGGCGGCGACCGGGCGGCGGCGCTGCGCGCGTACGAACGATGTCGACGGCTGCTCAACACCGAGTTGGGGGTGGGGCCGTCGCCGGAGACCGAGTCGGCCTTCCTGCGCCTGCTCGGCGACGCCACGCCGCAACCGCTGCCGGTGCCCGCGCCCGCCGCGCGCTTCGCGTCGCCCACGCCCGGCGGGGACGCGCCGCCCGCTCCTGCCCCCACCCGCTCGGCGCACGACGTGTTCCCGCACGGCGCGCCGGGGCCGATCGTGGGCCGCTCGGCCGAGTTGCGCCTGCTGGAGGAGTCCGTGCGGGCCGAGGTCGGCTCGCGCGTACTGCTCGTCAGCGGCGACGCCGGGATCGGCAAGTCGTTCCTGTTGAGCGAGTTCGCCACCCGGGCCGGCCGCGACGCGCTGGTGCTGACCGGGCGCAGCGACGAGGGCGTGGCCGCGCCGTTCCAACCGTTCGTGACGATGTTGCGCGCGCATCTCGCCGAGGTCGCGGCCGAGGAGTTGCGCGAGCGGGTCGGCGACCTGGGCGGCGAGTTGCACCGGCTCCTGCCCGAACTGCCGCTGGAACCGGCCGGCCTGATCCAGCCTCAGGGCCCGCCCGACTCGGACACCGAGCGTTACCGGCTGTTCGAGGCGGTGGCCGGGGTGTTCCGGCACGCGGCGACCGAGCGCGATCTGGTGCTGCTGCTCGACGACGTGCACTGGTCCTCGACCTCGACCATGCTGATGTTGCGGCACGTGGCGCGGGCGCTGGTCGGCACCCGCGCGGTGATGGTGATCGCCTACCGCGACACCGGACTCGGCTCGGTGCATCCGATGACCCGGCTGATCGCCGACCTCTACCGCGACCTGCACCCCGTGCACGTGCCGCTGGGCGGCCTGGACGTGGCGGCCCTGGTCGAACTCGCGCACGTGCTGGCCGGCCCGCTGCCGCCGCGCGCCGAGGGTGTACGGGCACACGTGCTGCGCGAGCTCAGCGACGGCAATCCGCTGCTGGCCACCGAGTTGCTGCGCCAGTGGGCGGATGTCAGCGACTGGTCGGCGCTGGGCAAGAGCGTGCCCGCGGACGTCCCGCGCCGGGTGCGCAACGTGCTCCGGCAGCGGCTCCTGGGCCTGCCGCAGTCCACCCTGGAGGCCCTCACCGTGGCCGCCGTGGTCGGCCCGGCCTTCGACATCGACCTGGTCGCGGCGGTGCACCCGGGCGGATTCGACACCGTCGTGGACGCCCTCGACGACGCGGAGCGCGCCCACGTGGTGCGCGCCGAGGAGACCGATCGTCCGGGCCGCTTCACCTTCGTCCACGCGCTGGTGCGCTCCACGCTCTACCAGGAGTTGCCCACCGCGCGTCGGCTGCAACTGCACCGCAAGGTCGGTCTGGCCCTGGAGGCCCGCGGCGACCGGGACGCGCATCTGCCGGAGTTGGCCCACCACTTCCGGCTGGCCTGCCGGTTCGGCGAGGCCCGGCGCGCCTTGGACTACGCGTGGCGCGCGGGCGACGAGGCGCGGGACGGCGGCGCGTTCGAGGTCGCCGCCGAGCACTACCGGCAGGCGCTGGAGGTGTTGCCGATGGTGAGCGATCCGGCCCCGGAGACCCGCTGCGACCTGCTGCTCTCGCGCGGCGCGGCGCTGGATCGGTGCGGCGATCGGCGCTGCCGGGAGGTGCTGCGTCGGGCCGCGGAGGAGGCCCGAGCGCTGGCCGATCCGCGCCGGCTGGGCCGGGTCGCGCTGGCCATGGTCCGCCTCGGGCAGGTCTATCAGGTGGGCGTGGACCTGGAGTTGGTCGCGCTGTTGCGCGAGGCGCTGGCGGCGTTGCCGATCGCGTCCGGGCTGCCCGCCGACAACGCGCTTCGCTCGCTGCTGCTGGCCGCGCTCGCGGTGGCGCTCACCTTCGGGCACGATCGCGAGGCCCGGCTGACCATGCTCTACGAGGCGCTGGACGCGGCCCGCGAATCGGGCTCGCACGACGCGCTGGCGCAGGGCTTGGAGGCGCATCACCTGGCCGCGTCCGGGCCGGACCTGGTCGACGAGCGGCTGCGGATGAGCAGCGAGTTGACCGTGCTCTCCGGGCTGACCGGGGATCAGGAGTCGCTGTTCCGCAGCCACTTGAACCAGGCCTACGACCTGGTGGTGTGCGGGTCGATCCCGGCCGCCGAGCGCGAGTACGCGCAGGCGCAGCGGGTGGCCCGGCGGTTGCGACACCCGTGGTTCACGTGGGAGGTGCTGATCTACCGCTGTGGCCTGGAGTTGCTGCGCGGGCGGACCGCGCGGGCGAGCGACGTGCTGGCCGAGGCGCTGCGGCTGGCCCGGCGGTCGGCGCTGCCGCGCGAGGCGGTGCGCTCGTTCAACCTGTCGCAGATCCTGGCGGTGCGCTGGGAGCAGGGCCGGTTGGGCATGATGGCGCGCCGGACCGGGGTGGCCGCCGGGTGGTCGCGGGACGTGTCGTGGTGGCGGGTGCAGGCGTGCTGGGCGGCGTCCGCGTCGGCCGATCCGAAGTCGGCGCGCGAGGAGTTCCACACGTTGTGTGTGCCGGGCTTCGCGACGATACCGGTGGACCTGTTGTGGACCGGGTCGCTGATGCGGCTGGGCGAGGTAGCGATCGAACTGGGCGATGTGGAACGCGGGCTGCTCGTGAGCGAGGCGCTGACCCCGTACGCTGAACATCTGGACTGGACCGGCTCCTCGCTCGGCCCGGTGCGCCGGGTGCTCGGCGGGCTGGCCGCGATCGTCGGCGACGGGGTCGCGGCCCGCGCGCAGTTCGAGGCCGCGTACGCCCGATGCGTCGAACTGGGGCTGCCCGGGCACGCTGAGCGAACACTCGGGGACGCCGTGCGATTGCTCGGTGAGCCGTTGGACACCGGCACCTCCCCGCTTCGCTGACTGGCTGTCACCTTGCGCTTTCGCGCTGCTCTGACGCTGTTCTGACGCTGTTTGCCTACCGTTGGTGACGACCCGGCCGGTGTGCCGGGTGCGGAACGGGGAGGACGGGGCAATGGGGATTTCGGGCGCCGGATCGGCGGTGGCGCACGACGCCGACCGCGGCACGTTCAGTGTGTTGGGTTGGCCTGTCGTGTGCTTCGAGTCGTTCCATCGTGTGGAGTTGCCACGCCGGCTGGAGGGCGGTCTCGGCGAGCGGGTCGCGTGGGACGTGGCCGGCCGGGCCCCGATCGCGCTGTGCATGCCCAACGGCCAGGCGTACAGCTATGTCGAGGATCGCGGCGAGGTGCGGATCGTGCCCGGGGTGAGCGCGGACGCCGAGTTGGTGGTCGAGCTCGAATCCGGCGCGTGGCAGGACTACCTCTACGAGCTGCGCACCAGTCGGGGGCTGGTCGAGTCGCACGCGGTGCGGTTCGTGCGCGGCGAGTTCGCCGACTGGGACGTGTGGGAGCCGGCCATCCGCTGCATGTACTCGGGCACCCCCATCTATCACCCCGAGACGTTGGACCTGCGCGACCTCGCCGATCGTCCGATCGACCTGCACCGCGACTTCACCACCCGGGACGAGCCGGACGACATGGCGCATTTCCTGCGCGCCACCGGCTACCTGGTGGTGCGTCAGGTCTTCGACGCGGACCGGGTCGAGGAGTTGGCGGGCGAAGTGGACCGGATCCGGGGCCTGTGCCGCGAGGGCGACCGCGGGTCGCTGTGGGCGGACGGCCCCAACGGCCTGCGCTCGCCGTACCGGTTGACCTATCTGGGCATGCGCTCGCCGCGGATCGCCGCGCTGGCCGACGACCCGACGGTGCGCATGTTGTGCGGCCTGGCGGGTCAGGACGTGGTCGCGGTGACCGACCGCGACTCCGGACAGATCGCGGTTCTCAAGGAGTTCGGCACCGCGCCCGAACCGCTGTCCGTCCCGGACCTGCCCTGGCACAAGGACTGCGCGCTCGGCGGTTGTCCGATCACGTGTCCGCGGGTGCACGTGGGCATCCGCCTGGACGCGGTGAGCCAGGACAGTTCGCAGTTGTACGCGCTGGCCGGCTCCTGGGGCACGGTCGCGCACGAGCGGTATACGCCGGCCCAGTGGGAGAACCTGCCGGTGGTCGGCATCACCACCGAACCGGGCGACGTGACCGTGCACATGGGCTGCGGCCTGCACGCGGGCCCCGCCGCCACCGGCACGGCCCGCCGCCGCACCCTCTACGTCCAGTTCGACAACCCGCGCATCTTCGACGTCACCAACCCCTACGAAACCTACGAACAGGTGATCCCCGGCTACGGCAGCGGCGACCTGCTGACCATGTCCCGGATGTAGCCCGCGCACGGGCTCGCGGGCGATGCGGGCCGGGCGGTGGTCAGCGGGGGTGGCGGACGGTGATCCTGGCCTGGGCGTCGGCTTCCAGGGAGGCTTTGGCACCCTCGGCGTCGGTGACCGAGACGTGGATGGTGAGCACGCCGGGCTTCGGGGCGGGCTCGAAGGTGATGCGCCAGGAGGTGGGATTGGTGATGCCGAGTTTGGTCCGGGCCACGCCGACCAGGCCGGGCAGGCGTTCGTAGGGGACGGCGTTCAGGTCGATCGCCGTCCCGGGCGCGGCCGGAGTGCCCAGGATGCCGCGTACCGCCATGACGTGTTCCTCGATGGTGAGTTCGGCGGCGCTGCTCGTGCGCATCCCCTTGATCAGCGATTCAGCCGCGCGCCGCATCTCGCCATCGCTCAGCATCGCCTCCGAACTCGCCGTCCCGCTGACCGTCGAGGTCGTCGTCGAGGTCGTCGTCGAGGTCGTCGGCCACGAGAAGCCGTCGGACATGGTCGTGGTCGTGGAGGACGAGGAGGACGTCGTCGTGGACTCGTCGACCGCGGCGAACAGGTCCGCGCGGAACGGCAGGACCACGAGCGCGGCGCCCAGCAGCAGGCCCAGCGTGCCGAGCAGGCAGAACGAGCCCTCGTCCTTGGGGCCGGCGAGCAACGCGGACTCCGGGGCGGAGTCCACCGATTCGGTCGCCGCCCGGCGTGCCCACGCCTCGGTCGGCTCGGTGACGATCTCGACGTCCCACGGCTCGTCGGGGCGGTACCGCACCACCACGACATCGCGTGGCCGGTAGTCGGGGATGTCGACCAGGTTGATGTCCTGGCGCGTCTCGACCCGGTACGCCGACCGCTCGTCCGGTGCCACCGTCAGCACGAACTCGACCGGCACGTTGGCCGACTCGCCGCTGATCGCCCGGCGACTCTCGATCACGGCCAGCGCGGTCCGGGCCGGCGTGCGCGGGTTCCGTGCCCGGTGGAGGCGACCCGCGACGGAGACGACGATCACGTTGAGCACCAACAGCGCCACACCGATCGCCGCCACGAGCCAACGTTCGAGAATCGCCCCGACCACGAAGCAGGCCGGCGCGACGCCGATCACCCCGCCGGACAGGAATCCGGACACGGCGGCCTTGAGCCGCACGCGTGCGGTACTGCGGGTCTCGACGATCGCCATGGCGGCGATTGTGCCGGGCTCGGATGGACGGGAAAAGGCGGCCGGGCGAAATGCGGATCGGGGTTCCCGGGACGTGGGGAGATCCCCCGATTCGGCCCCGGGCGGCGGCGAGCCGGCTCACGAACTCGTCGACGTCCCCGCTCTCCGGTCGGCCGCCGCGCCGCTCACCATGCGGCCGGGAACCTCACCCGCCGCCCCGGCTCAGTGCCGGACCGCGTGGCCGATCTCCGCCTTGTTCGGGTCGGTCAGCTTCCGATTGCTCTTCGCGGTGCCCTTGGCCTGCGTACCCGCCTCGACGTCGTCGATGTTCATCACGATCGTGTCCAGCAGCTTGCCGCCCGCGTCGCGGAACTCGACCGAGAGCGTGTAGTCGACGGTCTTGGAGGTGTTGTTGACGACGGTGACCTCGGCTACGGTGCGGTCGCCGTCGGCCCGGATCGACCCGACCGAGGCGTCCGCCGTCGCGTCCAGGCCGCCCTTGATCTCCTTCAGCTTCGAGGCCGCCGCGGCGCTCGCGGAGGACAGCGCGTCCCTCGCCTCCGAGCCCGCCGAGTTCAGCGCCGACGAGATCGCCGCCGTGGGCACCGACTTGCCGTCTCCGTTGCCGTCGTTGTCGTCGCTGCACGCCGCCGAGGTCAGGGCCAGCGCGGCGGCGATCGAGAGCGCGCCGACGGTACGCACGTACTTGCTCGCCATGTTCGTCGCTCCTCGCGTGGGTCGCGGAGGTCGACTCGGACGCCCGCGTACGAACAGCACGAATGTCCGCGTATCGGGCCGGCTAAACGCATGGCCGGGTTGCCGGGCTTTCGATTCCGCCTCTGAGCAGGATGCTTACCTATTTGCCAGTACCTGACTTATTAGTAGGTACTTGTAGGAAGGAGTGTGCCGGTCAAGCATGGTGTCAGCGGCGGACACCACGCCTGCCCCACCCCTTCGAAGCTTGGAGAAACCCTGTGAGCGAGCAGCACCGGACCCCCGTGACCGTCCTCGGCCTGGGCGCGATGGGTCGGGCGATCGCCGACACGATCCATCGGGGCGGCCACCCCACCACCGCCTGGAACCGCACCGCCGGCCGGGCCGATTCCCTGGTCGCCAAGGGCGTCGCCCTCGCCGCCGACCCGGTCGCCGCCGTCGAGGCGTCGCCGGTGGTCGTGGTGTGTCTGCTCGACGACGAGTCGGTACGCGGCACACTGACCCCGCTCGTCGACGCGCTGGCCGGCCGACTGGTGGTCAACGTGACCACGGTGACCCCGAAGCAGGCCCGACAGACCTCGGCCTGGGCCGTCGAGCACGGCATTCATTACCTCGACGGCGCGATCATGGCGACCCCGGAGATGATCGGCCTGCCGGTCGCGTCACTGCTGTACAGCGGCTCGCAGGAGGGCTTCGACACCCACCGCGAGCTGCTGGAACTGCTCGGCGGTGCTCGCTGGTTCGGCACCGACGCGGGCCTGGCGTCGCTGTACGACCTGGCCCTGCTGGGGTCGATGTACTCGATGTTCGCCGGTGTGGCGCAGGGCGCCGCGATGGTGGCGAGCGAGGGCGTTGCGGCGGCCGAGTTCGTGGCGATGGCCGGACCCTGGATCGACGCGATGCTCTCGGCCCTGCCGTACCACGCCGAGTACTACGACAGCGGCGACTACACCACCGAGGTACAGAGCCTGGACTTCAACAAGGCGGCCGTCGACACCATCGCCGAGGCCGCCCGCGACCAAGGCGTCGGCACCGACGTGGTCGCCGCCGTGCAGACCCTGATCGACCGCCAGGTGGCGGCCGGCCACGGCAAGGACGGCTTCGCCCGGATCTTCGAGAGCATCCGCCGCCCGATTCCCCCCGCCTGACCCGACACGGCACCGGCGGGTCCGGCGGGCCGGTCGACACAGCGACCCCGGAAACACCCACCACGCCTGGCCCGACACGCCCGACCCACCACGCCCGATCCACCGCGTTCCGGCCACGCGGCGGGATCGGGCTTCGTCATGCCCGGCCGAGCCCGCTCCGGTCGACTCCGGCTCGGGCCCGACGCCCATGCCCCCTTCCAACCCGACACTCCCCTTGAATAGTTCACCAGGTTAAGTTACAACACGTAACGTAAATCCCGAGGAGCGCGCCCGTCCCCGAGACTCGCCGCCGGCACTCGCCCGCCCTGAATCGGCCGCGCCGATCCGGCATTCGTGATTCCGGCACAAGTAATAGGGAGAACAGCCCATGGCCGATCTGCTGGTACGCGGAGGAACCGTCGTGGACGGAACGGGGGCGGCCCCGATCCGAGCCGACGTGCGGATCACGGACGGGGTGATCGTCGAGGTCGCCCCCGACCTGGCCCCGAACGGCGGCACCGAGCGCGTCGTCGAGGCGGCCGGCGCCTACGTCGCCCCCGGCTTCATCGAGGCCCACACGCACGTCGACGGCGCCATGTGGTGGAACCCGGACCTGGACCCACTGCCCGCCTACGGCACCACCACGGTCGTCTTCGGCAACTGCGGCATGTCGGTCGCACCACTGCGGGAGAGCGCGCGCGGACCCGTGCTCGACCTGTTCTGCTTCCTCGAGGACCTCCCGCTCTCCGCCTTCCAGGACAAGGTGCCGTGGACATGGGAGCGCTGGCCGGAGTACAGCAGCGCGGTCAAGGGCCAAGCCGTCGCGGTCAACGTGGCCGGATTCGTCGGGCACCTGGCCCTGCGCACCACGGTGATGGGCGCCGAGGCGTCCTGGTCGCGCGCGGCGACGCCGGAGGAGATCGCCGAGATGGCCGCACTGCTCGACGAGTCGTTGACTCATGGAGCAATCGGTTTGTCGACCAATGTGTTCGACAAGGACCGTTACCTCGAGCCGGTGCCGACCCGGCTGGCCGAGGACGACGAGTTCGAGGCGCTCGCCGACGTACTCGCCCGGCATCCCGGCGCGACGCTCCAGGTGATCACCCGGTTCAACGAGCCGGAGAGCATCGACGCCGATGTGGAGCGATTCGCCCGAATCTGCAAGCCGCGCGGGATCCGCGCCCAATGGACCGCCATCCCGTCCACCGTGCGTGAGGACTACCTGCGGGAACAGACCATCGCGCTGCATCGCCGGCTGCGCGCGGACGGCGTGGACTTCTGGCCCAATGTCCCGCATAAGCCGCTGGAGCCGTTCTTCAACTTCGAGCGCGCGCTCACCTTCCAGCGAGTGGCCGCCTGGAACCACTGGATCAACGGTCCGGCCGAGACCAAGCTCGCCACGCTGGCCGATCCGCAGTGGCGGGCGCAGGCCCGCGAGGACTGGGACAACCGGGTCTCGTCGTCGACATCTCGACTGGATCGCCCCGAGTCGCTGATCTTCGCGATCTCCGAGACCGGCCACGGCCCACTGGACATCTCGCTCAAGGAGTACGCGGACCGGGAGGGACTGCACATCTCCGACGCATTGGCCACCTGGATCGGCGACAACGGCATCCTGTCCTGCCTGCGCGGCATCCCCGACGCGTTCGACGAGCCGGTCGTGGCCGGCCTGTTCAACGAGCCGCACACGCTGACCAACATCAACGACTCCGGCGCGCACCTGCAGCTCTTCTGCGGTTCGGGCGAGAACGTGTACCTGCTCACCCGGTACGTGCGCGACACCGGCCTGATGCGGGTCGAGGAGGCGGTCCACAACCTGACCGGCAAGCTCGCGGGCTTCTTCGGCCTGGGCGACCGGGGCGTGATCGCGCCGGGCCTGGCCGGCGACCTGGTGGTGTTCGCGCTCGACGAGATCGAGGTGCGACCCGAGGAGAAGCGCTACGACAACCCGGACGGGTCGTGGCGGTTCACCCGGGGGCCGGCCGGCGTACGGGCCACCATCGTGCGCGGGGTGCCCACCGTGCTCGACGCCGAGCCCACCGGAGAGCGGCCGGGCACGATGGTGGGGCTCGTTTCGCGGCCCGACTGACGGAACGTCACACAAGCGCGCTTACCCTTGAGGTACGGCGGTGGGTTCACCGACCCACCGCCGTGTCACGTTTTTGTGACGATCCGCCCTAGGCGGTGTCATGCGACACGCGCCGACGGGACGCTACGGCCAACGTGATCGATGCCACGGACCGCGTACGGGGAGCGGACCTGGGGCCTCTTCACAGCAGGCATGCGCGGAGGGCAACCTTGTGGACACGGGCAACCGCTTCCACGGCCGAAAAAAGCTCGAACAGCGTCCGAATTGCGCTGTTTTGGGCGGGACCGGCACGCCAGGAGCGATCACCGCCGGAAGCGCGATGGCCCTCCGTCTAGGTAGCATCCGCCGAGTGCCGCCCGTTACCGACGGGCACGCCCCCCGACAAAGGTTCTCGATGAGTGACGATTCCCCCTCGCCGGCATCGGCGGGGTACGCGCAGAGGCAGCGGCCGCGCCTGGCCAAGGGAGCTTCTCCCTGGCTCGTGCCGACGGCTGTGACCGGCGCGTTGACCGGCTTGGCAGCACTGCGTAACCGGCGCTGGGCCTTCGCGGCCGTGCCGACGCTGGCGCTCACCGGTGGCATGCTGTGGTTCTTCCGTGACCCGGAGCGCACCATCCCCACCGATGGCGTGATCGCCTCGGCCGATGGTGTGGTCCAGAGCATCGACGCCTGGCCCGACGGCCGCACTCGGATCGCGACGTTCATGAGTCCGTTGAACGTGCACGTGAACCGTGCGCCGCTCGACGGCGTCGTGAAGTCCGTGGAGCACAAGGCCGGCGGGTACGTCCCGGCGTTCAACAAGGAAAGCGAGCACAACGAACGCGTTGTGTGGATCTTCGACACCGCGATCGGCGACGTGGAGCTGGTGCAGATCGCCGGCACCGTGGCGCGCCGGATCGTGCCGTACCTGGAGCCGGGTACCGAGGTCGCCTGCGGCGACCGGATCGGGCTGATCCGGTTCGGTTCGCGCGTGGACGTGTACCTGCCGCCGGGCGTCGAGCCCGCGGTGACCGTGGGACAACGGACAACGGCGGGAGAGACACGTCTTGACCGGGACTGATTACGACGATACGGCCGACCTGGAAGCCCCCGAACTGAACATTCTGGGCACCCCGGTCGAGGACGATCCGCAGGCGTGCCTGTCCGCGCGGATCTCGGTCGCGGACGTACTCACGCTGGGCAACGCGGCGAGTGGCTTCATGGCGATCTACTTCCTCGCCTGTTCGGTCATGGCGCAGCGCGGCGGCGACGTCGGTGTGTCGGCCGAGCGGAGCATGGCCGCGGCCGTGGTGCTGATGCTGATCGGCGCGCTGTGCGACCTGTGCGACGGCATGGTGGCGCGCAAGCTGCGGATGTCCTCGCTCGGCGCGCAGTTGGACAACCTCGCGGACGTGATCACGTTCGGCGTCGCACCGGCGTTCTTCGTGGTCACCTGGGCGGCCGTGCCGCTGAACACCGGGCAGGCGCCCGCAGCCGTCCTGGTGGCGCTGTCGGTGCTGATCGCGGGTGTACTGCGGCTGGCGAGATTCGCGACCACCCCGGGGCGTCCCGGGGTGTTCCAGGGCATGCCCATCCCGATGGCCGCGATGACGGTCGTCTCGATCGTGCTGCTCGACCTGCCGTTCACGCCCGCCGCGGTGCTGATCGTGGCCGTGTCCGGACTCATGGTGAGCCGGATCGAGTACCCGAAGCCGCAGGGCAACATGGCGATCCTGGTGATGGCCGGCATCGGTCTGAGCATGAGCTGCCTGATCGCCTGGGCCGCCGACGCGCCGGGCAGCGAGTGGATGCTCAACATGGGCGCCACCACCCAGGTCACCCTGGCGCTGCTCGTCCCCGCGATGGCGATGGCCCGCAAGGGCGTCGAGCGCATCGGCCTGCGGATGATCCGTTAGCCGTACCGCGACGAACAACGCGAAGCGCCGTCACCCTCCGGGGTGGCGGCGCTTCGCGTTGTCGGCCGGCGATCCGCCCGGGGCGGTGCTATCTCAGCCGGTGCGCCAGCCCGGTGAACCGTTTGCCGGCCGAGACGGTACGCACCGCCTGGCCGAGCGCGCGCCGCGATCCGACCAGGACCACGAGTTGCTTGGCGCGGGTGATCGCGGTGTAGAGCAGATTGCGCTGGAGCATCATCCAGGCACCCATGGTGACCGGGACCACCACCGCCGGATACTCGCTGCCCTGTGAGCGGTGGATGGTGACCGCGTAGGCGTGCGACAACTCGTCGAGTTCGGCGAAGTCGTAGTCGACCTCCTCGTCCTCCTCGGTGCGCACCACGAGCTTCTGCTCCTCGGGGGAGAGTGCGATCACCACACCGCCGGTGCCGTTGAAGACGCCGTTCGCGCCCTTGTCGTAGTTGTTGCGGATCTGGGTGACCTTGTCGCCGACCCGGAACGTGCGCCCGCCGAAGCGCTTCTCCGGCAGGCCCTCGCGGGCGGGGGTCAGGGCCTGCTGGAGCAGCAGGTTGAGCGCGCCGGCGCCGGCCGGGCCCCGGTGCATCGGGGCGAGCACCTGGATGTCGCGGCGCGGGTCCAGGCCGAATCTGCGCGGGATGCGGCGGGCCACCACGTCCACGGTGAGGCCGGCCGCGTCCTCGGTCTCCTCGGCGGGGAAGAGGAAGAAGTCGGTCAGGCCGTCGGTGATCGGCGGCCGGCCGGCGTTGATCCGGTGCGCGTTGGTCACCACGCCGGACTGCTGGGCCTGGCGGAAGATCTGCGTCAGCCGGACCCGGGGCACCCGCTCGGCGGCGAGCAGGTCGCGCAGCACCTCGCCGGCTCCCACGCTGGGCAACTGGTCGACGTCGCCGACGAACAGCACGTGCGCGCCGGTCGGTATCGCCTTGATCAGCTTGTTGGCCAGCAGCAGGTCGAGCATCGAGGCCTCGTCGACCACGACCAGGTCCGCGTCCAGCGGCTTGTCCTGGTCGTAGGCCGCGTTGCCGCCCGGCTGGAGCTGCAACAGGCGGTGCACGGTGGCCGCCTCACACCCCGTCAACTCGGCCAACCGCTTGGCCGCCCGGCCGGTGGGCGCGGCCAGGATCACCTTGGCCCCGCGCGCACGGGCGAGTTCGACCACGGAGCGCACGGTGAAGCTCTTGCCGCAGCCGGGGCCGCCGGTGAGCACCGCGACCTTGCTGGTCAGCGCGAGCCGGACGGCCTGTTCCTGTTCGGCCGCCAGCGCGGTGCCGGTGCGGGCGCGCAGCCAGGCCAGCGCCCGGGTCCAGTCCAGTTCGGCGAACGCGGCCAGCCGGTCCTCACGCGCGCCCAGGAGGGCGCGCACCCGGCCCGCGAGCGAGAGTTCGGCGCGGTGGAAGGGCACCAGGTAGACCGCCTGGACGGGATCGCCCTGGGTGCCGGAGACGGTGACCGGCCCGGGCAGTTCCTCGCACACCACCCCGTCCTCGCCCACCAACTCGTTCAAACAGCGCACTACGAGGTCGGAGGGCACGTCCAGGATCTTCACCGCCTCGGCCACCAGGACGTCGGCGGGCAGGTAGCAGTGGCCGCTGTCCGAGCCCTCGGACAGCGTGTACTGCAATCCGGCCTTGATCCGCTGCGGCGCGTCGTGCGGTATCCCGACGGCCTTGGCGATCGCGTCGGCGGTCTTGAAGCCGATCCCCCACACGTCGGCGGCCAGCCGGTACGGCTCGGTGCGCACGACGGTGATCGACGCGTCGCCGTACTCCTTGAAGATGCGCACGGCGGGTGACGTGGAGATGCCGATGCCCTGGAGGAAGACCATCACCTCCTTGATCGCCTTCTGCTCCTCCCACGCGGCGGCGATCAGCTTGGTCCGCTTGGGGCCCAGGCCGGGCACCTGGATGAGTTGCGTGGCGTCCTCGTCGATCACGTCGAGCGAGCGCACGCCGAAATGCTCGACGATCCGGTCGGCGGTCTTGGGGCCGATGCCCTTGATCAGTCCCGAGCCGAGGTAGCGCCGGATGCCCTGCACGGTGGCCGGCAGCACGGTGCTGAACGAATCGACCTGGAACTGCTTGCCGAACTGCGGGTGGCTGCCCCAGCGGCCGCGCATCCGGATCGACTCGCCCGGTTGGGCGCCGAGCAGCGCGCCGACCACGGTGAGCAGTTCGGTGCCGTGCCGGCCGGTGTCCACTCGGGCGACGGTCCAGCCGTTCTCGTCGTTCTGGTAGGTGATGCGCTCCAGAACGGCTTCGAGAACGGCCCCTCCCCCGGCCCCGCCATCGGCCCCGGGCGGCATGCCCGGCAACGTGCCTGTCATAGCGCCCGAGACTAGCCAACCGGGGTGACAGCAGAACTAGAACACGTTCTCTTTACGCTCGTCGACACCATTGACTGTGTCACATAACGGCGGTACGTTCCGAGGACTCCATGCTCCGAGCCGCAAGCTCCCGCAGCTCAAAGACCGTTAGGACACACGCATGCCCGTCATCAACGAGCAGGTCGAGATCGCTGCCGGCCCCGAGGCCGTGTGGGCGAAGCTGACCGACTACAGCGTCTTCGGCGAGTGGATGGTCCCGCACGTCGAGTTTCCGAACGGCGCCCCGGAGAAGCTCGAAGCCGGCGTGACGTACGACGAGAAGATGAAGCTGATGGGCTTCCCGGCGGACATCAAGTGGACGATCAAGGACGTCGAGGCGGGCAAGTCGCTGGCTCTGGACGGCAAGGGCCCGATGGGCGTCATCATGACCGAGGTCTTCATCGTCGAGGCCGCGGGCGAGGGCTCGGTGTTGCGGATCGAGTCCGAGGTCAAGGGCGGCGCGGTGCAGATGATGGCCGGCAAGGTCACCAAGGCCACCCAGGAGGCGCTGATCGAGTCGCTGGCGAAGTTCGCCGCGCTCGTCAAGTAACCCGCGCGCCGCGCGCGGCCGTCGCCGCCCACCCGGCGACGCCCCACGACGACCATCCCCCGGTGAGCACACCCGGGCGGATGGTCGTCGCGCGTACGGGGTGCGCCCGCTCGCCGCGTTCGCCTGGAACAATGGCGATCCGTCACCGAGCGCCGCGAACCCCTGGAGGAACCCGACGTGCCGTCGACTTCCGCCCACTTCCCGTGGGCCCTGCACCGGACCAGGCTCGACAACGGTCTGCGTGTGGTGGTCTGCCCCGACAGCACGGTGCCGCTCGCCGCGGTCAACCTCTGGTACGACGTGGGCTCGCGGCACGAGGTCGAGGGCAAGCACGGCTTCGCCCACCTCTTCGAGCACCTGATGTTCGAGGGTTCCGCGCACGTGGACAAGGGCGGTCACTTCGCCGCGATCGAGGGCTGCGGCGGCGACGGCATCAACGCGTCCACCAGCGCGGACCGCACGAACTATTACCAGACGGTGCCCTCGGGGCAGCTCGAACTCGCGCTGTGGCTCGAAGCCGACCGGATGGGCTCGCTCGCGCTGACCCAGGAGACCCTGGACAACCAGCGCGAGGTGGTCAAGAACGAGCGCAGGCAGCGCTACGACAACGTGCCCTACGGGACCTGGAGCGAGGAGATGATGGCCCTCGCCTACCCCGAGGGGCACCCGTACGCGACGTCCACGATCGGCTCGATGGCGGAGCTGGACAGCGCCGAACTCGCCGACTTCACCGCGTTCCACGAGACCTACTACGCGCCGGACAACGCGGTGCTGACCGTGGTCGGCGACGTGCGGCCCGAGCACGTGGTCGCCCTGGCCGAGCGGTACTTCGGCGGGATCGCCCCGCGCGGCTCGTTCCCGCAGCCCACCCCGGCGCCGCTGCCGCCCCGGTTCGGGACCGGCCGGCACGTGCGGGTGCACCGGGACGTGCCCGCGCCGCGCCTGTTCCTGTGCCACCGCGCGCCACGCTTCGGCAGCCCGGACGCGGCCGCCTCCAGCGTGCTCGCGACCGCCGTGGGCCGCGGCCGGGGCAGTCGGCTGTACCGCGAGTTGGTCACCGCGCGCAATCTGGCCCAGGCCTCCGGCGCGTTCCTGTCCGCGTGGGGCCACCTGCACTTCGAATCGGTGCTGATGGGCTCGTGCGCGCCCAGTGAGGGCGTCGAGCCGGGCGAGTTGCTCGACGCCTACGTCGCGGTCTGCGACCAGGTCGCCCGCGAGGGGGTGACCGAGGCCGAACTCGACCGGGTCCGGGCCGTGTTGTCCGGCGACTGGCTGCGCGAGCTGGCCACCGCGGGCGGCCGGGCCGACGCGATCGGCCGGTTCACCACCCGCTTCGGCGACGCGGAGTCGATCCGCGACCACCTCGACGAATTGCTCGCGGTCACCGCCGAGGACGTGCACCGGGTGGCCCGCGAACTGCTGCACCCGGACAACCGGATCGTGCTGGAGTTTCGGCCCGAGGCCGCCGAAGCCGGTGCCGACATCGACACGAACGAGCCGGAGGCCGCCGCATGAGCGAGCACGTCGCGACCCGCCACACCCTGGTCGCCGAGCGACCCGCCGGCGCGGACCCGCGCCCGTACCGCTTCCCGGAGGTGCGCCGGGTCGCGGTGGCCGGCGGCGAGGTGATCGGCGCGCACCTGCCCGGCCGCAGCCTGGCCTGGAGCAAACTGGTCATGGAGAGCGGCGCGCTGCACGAACCGGTCGGCCTGGACGGCCTGGCCCGGATCACCTGCTCGCTGCTCGACGAGGGCAGCCTGGACCGCGACGCGGACGCCTTCGGGCTCGCCATCGAGGCGCTGGGCGCGCAATGGCGGCTCGCGTGCGGCTGGGAGACCCAGGAGGTCGGCCTCGACCTGCCCGCCGATCGGCTCGGCGCGGGCCTGGACCTGATCGCCGAGGCGGTTCGCCGGCCGGCGTTCGCCGACGCGGACGTCGAGCGCTTCCTCGCCGACCACGTGCGCTCGATGAAGACCTCCTGGGCCCAGCCCGGCACCCGCGCCGGACTCGCCTTCCGTCGGGCCCTGTTCGGCGCCGACAGCCGCCTCGGCGGCCTGCTCGGCGGCACTCCCGACACGGCACAGGCGCTGGACGCGGAGGCGATCCGGGCCTTCCACGCGAGCCGGATGACCGCACCCGGCACCCTCGCGGTGGTCGGCGACCTGGACACGATCGACCTGGCCGCACTGGGCCGCACCGTCTTCGCGGGCGCCGGCGGCACCACCTCGCGTGCGGACCCGGCCACGTTCGCAGGCACCCCCTCGACCGAGCGGGCGATCGTGGTGGACCGCCCCGGCGCCGTGCAGTCGGTGCTCCGGATCGGGCACACCGCGGCCCCCCGCTCGACCCCGGACCTGATCGCCATCGAGTTGTTCGCCGACGTGCTCGGCGGCGCCTTCGGCTCCCGGCTCAACCACCTGCTGCGCGAGGTCAAGGGCTACACCTACGGCGCGCACGCGAGCTTCGGCCACGGGCGCCGCTCCGGTGCGTTCACGGTGTCCTCCTCCGTGCACACCGAGGTGACCGCCGCCGCGATCGTGGACGCGATCGGCGAGGTCCGCCGGATGCACGCCGACGGCGTCACGCCCGACGAACTCGCCGCCACCCGCGCCCACTCGCTCGGCAGCATGCCGATCAACCTGCAAACCCCCGCGGGCATCGGCGGCCGGCTGATCGAGGCGATCGTGCACGACCTGCCGGACGACCACGTCACCCGCGAGTACGCCGAGATCCTGGCCACGGACGCGGACGCGGTCAACCGCGCCGCCGGCACCCACCTGCGCCCCGACGAACTCGCGGTGGTCGTCGAGGGCGACGCCGCGCGCATCGTCCCGGACCTGCGCGCGGCGGGCTTCGACGTGGTGATGTCCCAGGTGTGACTCCCGGGCGGTCGCCCCTCGCGCCCGCCCGCTCACCCCTCCGCGACGAAGACCTGGCGATAGCCGCTCCACATCGCCGGCCCCAGATCCTGCGGCACGTGCGGGGGGAGCGGCCACATCGGGCCGCTCACCTCGCACAACACCACGTGCAGCCCCTCGCCCGCGTCGAACCAGCGCAGCCCCACCGCGCCGGGCGAGCGCAGCAGTTCGGCGACCGCCTCCTCGTGCAGCCAGCGCCCCATCGCGGTGCCCGAGCCGTGCGCGGTCAGGTGCAGCAATTTGTCGCCGGCCGGGAAGAGCCGGCCCGCCGACACGTTCGGCCAGCGCCGGATCTCCCGGCAGTCCAGACGCGACGAGGTGATCGCGCCGATCAGTTCGGGCGGCAGCGGGGTGCCCGCGGTGTCGTGCACGTCGCCACCGCCTGCGGCGGCGAGCACTCCGACGTGCTTGAGGTCGTACAGCGTCAGGTGGCGCGCGGCCGGCGGCCCCGCCTCGGCCTCACCGTTGCCGAACGCCCCGCACAACACGAAACGGCGGGCCCGACGGAAACCGGGCGTCCGCAACAGGTCGCCGTGGTGCCGGTCGCACCACGGGGAGAACGTCCCGTCCAGCGCCTCGGGCAGATCCGAGCGCAGGTGCAACAGGCCCACGCCGCTGGGGAATCCGTCCAGATCGAGACGCGGGATCGCGGGTCGCTCGGACATCGTTCGTGCCTCCCCCGGTGTCCTCACGTCCGGCCGGCCCTGACGCAGGCGGAAACTGACGGAGGGTCATCCATTTGTTACCCACCGGTCGGGGAAAGCATGTCCTCCTTGCCGAACATCCGGGCCGCCTCGCGCGCGCTCGGCGTGCCCGCGTCGGGATCGGCGCCGGCCGCGACCAACGCCGCGACCACGTCGCGCTCGCTCTTGAAGACGGCACCCGCGAGCGGGGTCTGGCCACGGTCGTTGGCCCGGTCCGGATCGGCGCCCCGGGCGAGCAACGCGCGTACCGCGTCGGCGTGTCCGTGATAGGCGGCGAGCATCAGCAGCGTGTCGCCCCGGTCGTTGGCCAGGTTCACCGGCAGGCCGGCGTCGACGTAGCCGCCGAGCGTCTCGGCGTCGCCGGTGCGCGCGGCCTCGAACAACCGCCCGGCCAGTTCCCGGATCCGCTCCTCGTCCTGCGCGGACGGCTGCTCCGGTTCCTGCTCGCTCATGACCTACCTCCGAGAACGTGACGCCGTGCGGGTGTGGCGGTCGAGCCGACACCGGGCCCGACCGGTTCCGAACCTATCGGGTGGCGCGCCGCGGCAGCGGTCCCGCCCGCGCCGGCGGGCGTGTGAGAATCGGTCCAGTTGCGGCCCCGGATCCGAAGGAGACGGCTCTTGCGCCATCTGCACCATCTGGACCTCGACGCCTACTTCGCCCGCATCGGCTGGACGGGCGAGCGGGCGCCCACGTGGGCCACGCTGCGCTCGCTGCACCTGGCGCACGTGGTCGGCATTCCGTTCGAGAACGTCGAGATCGTCCTGGGCGGGGTGCCCTCGCTGGCGCCGGCCGACCTGGAGGACAAGCTGGTCCGCCAGGGACGCGGTGGCTACTGCTTCGAGCACAACCTCCTGTTCGCCGGGGTGTTGGAGGCGCTGGGCTTCGGCGTCACCCGGTTGGCCGCGCGGGTGCGGATGGGCTCGGACGCGATCCGGCCGATGACCCACACGCTGCTCGCGGTCGAGGTGCCCGGCGAGGCGCACCCCTATATCGCCGACGTCGGGTTCGGCAGCGGCGGCCTGTTGGAGCCGCTGCCGCTGCTGCCGGGCGTGGCGAGTCCGCAGGGAGCCTGGCGGTTCCGGCTCGTGCGCGAGGACGATCTGTGGCTGCTGCAGACCGTGTACGGCGGACAGGGCTGGTTCACCGTGTACGCCTTCACCCTGGAGCGCCGCGAGTCGGTCGACTTCGAGGTGGCGAACTGGTACGCCGCGACGCACCCGAGCTCGCCGTTCCGGCATACCCTGCGAGTGCAGCGCAGCGGTCCGCACGAGCGCGCGTACATCGAGGACCGCCTGTTGACCGTGGTGCGCAGCGACGGCTCCCGGGAGGAGCGCGAGTTGAAGGACGACCACGAGGTACTTCGGCTCCTGGTCCACGACTTCGGCCTGTTGCTGCCCTGGGACACCGTGTTCCCCGCGCCGCCCGAGCGTGCGCGTCCACCCGCGCGACCAGAGGAGAGTTGAGGCAATGTCCTTCGACAAGCAGGTGCAGGTCACCGCCGAGCTGTACGACTACGTCCTCGACCACTCGATCGCACCGGACGAGGTCCAGCGCGGCGTGATCGAACGGACCAGGGAGATGGGCCGGTTCGCCGGCTTGCAGGTGCCCGCCGAACAGGGTGCGCTGTTGACCCTGCTCTCGGGTGTGGTCCGGCCGAAGGTCGCGGTCGAGGTCGGCACGTTCACCGGCTATTCCGCGCTGTGCATCGCCAAGGGCCTGGCCGAGGGCGGCCGACTGCTGTGCTGCGACGTGTCCGAGGAGTGGACCGCGATCGCCCGCGAGGCGTGGCGCGAGGCGGGCGTGGAGGACCGGATCGACCTGCGCATCGCGCCGGCGCTGGAGACGCTGGACGCGCTGCCCTCGCACCCGCACATCGACCTGGCGTTCCTGGACGCGAACAAGGACGGCTACATCTCCTACTGGGAGGCGCTGGTCCCGCGGATGCGCCCCAATGGCCTGCTGATCGTCGACAACGTGCTCTACAGCGGCCTGGTGCTCAAGCCGGGCGGCGACCCGACGCCGGAGGCCGTGCACGCCTTCAACGAACACGTGCGGGCCGACCCGAGGGTCGAGCCGGTGATGCTCCCGGTCGCGGACGGCGTCACGCTGGCCCGGGTGAAGGATCTGGACGAGTTGTGAGCGGCGCGCCGGACGGGCCGTCCTCGACCCGTCCGGCGCCCACGTGCCGGGCGCCCATCCACCGTACGCTCGGCCGTCGTGCCCTCAGCCCCCGTCGGCCAGGATCGCGCGCAACCGCTTCGCCTCGGTGACCGCGCGGGAGCTTCCCTTGCGGTCGGCCAGCGCGTCCAGCCCCGCGATCGACACCGCCCGCGCGCCGCCGCCCGCGGCGCTCTCCGCGGCCACCGCCAGCGCGTCCGCGAGGCCCGTGGTCTTGGTACCGGCGAGCAGGTCGGGCAGGAAGCCGCTCAACACGCCCCACACCGCCTCGCCCGCGCCGGCCCGGGACGCCTCGCGCAACGAGGCGACCACGCGCGTGGTCTTCAGACCCCGGGTACGGACCGCCTCGCCGATGTCGCGGCCCAGCCCGAGGGTGTCCCACGCGTCGCCCCTGGCCGCCAGGGTGACCAGCGCGTCCACTGCGGCGGTACGATCCTCGGCCGCCTGTGCGCCCAGCGCGTAGGCCAGCGCCAGCGAGATGCCGGATCCGAGCGGTCCGTGCGACTCGGCCAACGCGGGCAGGATCTCCGCGCCTCGGCAGGGCCCGTCGATCCCGCGCTGGGTCCGGATCGCCAGATGCGCGCCGAGCACGTCGCGGTCCCCGGGCAGCACGAGTGGCCAACAGTGCAGATCCGGCTCGGTGTTCTCGGACCATCCCGGCCTGCGGGCGGCGGCACCCGGGTCGGACAGGTCGTACATGGGCAGCGCGCTCTCGGGCACCGTGCCCTGCGGCCGCGTGTCGGGGTCACCGGGGGCGATCAGGGCCAGCGGGCCGTCGAAGTGCGTCCAGTCCCGGTCCCGATACGAGAACTCGCGGTGGATCCGGGCGAAGCGCCGGCGCTCGACGAACCCGGCCGGCGGACCGCCCGCGGCCAGCACTCGGGCCACCCGCAGGCCGGCGGGCGAGGTGAGCCGGCCGGCTCGGGCGAGCACCGCGGGGTCGATCTCGGCGGGCAGCCGCAGCAGTGCCTGGTCGACGTCGCGCCGCCAGGGGCTGTGCCCGGAGACCTCGTACCGTTCCAGGCCCGCCACGAGGGCCTCGGGGTCCACCAGGCCGGTGGCGTCGGCGATCTCGGCCAGGTGCGGGCCGCCGCGCGGCGTCCGCAGCCGGGTGCCCACCTCGTACAGGCGCGCGAGCAGGAAGCGCTGCACCGGTTCGAGTCGCTCGACGTCCACCCTGGAGCCGGGGATCAGGTCGTGGTCGGAGGCCTCGGTGCCCTTGCCGAACAGGCTGCGGAACCAGCCGGATCGGGAGCCGCCGTAACCGGTGGCGGCGGCCACCATCGCGCCGACCGCGCCCTGTACCTGATGGATGAACCACTGCTGTTCGATGATGTGCGCGTGCCGCTCGGTGAGCGGAAGCAGCGCGGTGTGCAACGCCTCGCGGTCGCGCTCGTGTTCGCGCAGCATCGCGGAGACGATCCGCTCCACCGCGAGTGGGTCGGTGTTGCGGCCACGCGGGCTCACCCACGGGTTGTCGGTGCGGGCGAACAACACCGCGAGTTCCTCGACCAGTTCCTCGAGCGAGCCGATCGGCGGCGGCAACTCGCGCACCGGCGGCGGCACGAGGGCGATCCCCCGGTCGGGCTCCACGACCGCGCTCTCGCCGACCAGCGCCGCCGCCTCCGGACGCAACGCGCCGCCGAGCAGCGACAGTTGCGCGCGCACCTCGTCGTATACGAGAGCGGCCTGGTCGGCCGGGAGCTTGCCGACGTGTTTGGTGATCAGCGCGAGCGCGCGCTCCTGGAGGTCGACGGCGACCGACCCGAAAGCGGTGCCCGCGGTGGCCAGCAGCATTCCGGCGTGATCCGGGTGGCGCTTGATCGCCTGGCCCAGCCAGATGAGTTGGGTGCGGACGAGTTTCTTCTCGGTACGAAACAGCACGCTCCGGGCCGCCTCGGCGATGCGCTCCGGGTCCAGTCGGTCCGCCGCGTCCAGCCGACGCAGCACGTCCTGGGCCAGGCCGGCCACCGGCGACGGCGCGTCCGGAAGCAGCCGCAGATAGGAGTCGACGCGGGCGGCGAGCTCGTCGTCGGTGGGCGCCATCGCGTCGTGCAGGCGGACGAATGCGCGCAGTGAGCCCGGGCGTTCGCCGCGCAGCAGGCGGGAGACGCAGCCGTCCAGGACGGTGTCCCGCTCGATCACCTTCGCGTCGGCGAGCTCGGCCAAGGTCGCGCCCCAGCCCGCGAACCCGGTCCGGCTCCAGGACTCGTGGTTCTCCAGGAGCTGTCCGACGCCGGGGACCTCGAACAGCGCAGGCAGCAGGTCGGTGAAGTAGGGGTCGGCGCGCAGCCGTTCCGCGAGCGCGGGTCCGGTGCCGAAGGTCTCCCGGCCCACCTTGTCCACCCAGCGGACCACGAAACCGGCCGTGGTCGGCGTGGGCAGGCCGCTTCCGCGCACCAGGGCGTCCACCACGTCCCAGTGGTTGCCCCAGGTGTCCACCGGCATCCTCGTGGCGAGCCGGTTCACGATGTCCGGTATCCAGGCCGGGTCGCGCTCGGCCAGCAGGGTGTGGACGGCCTGTTCGCCGGTGTCCGGGCCCGAGGGCCAGGTCATGTCCTCGCGGGAGAGCCACTGGGCGATCCCGGCGGGTCCACCCAGGCACGCGACGCCCACGTAGCGCAGCGTGCGCAGGCCGCGCGAGGAGTTTCGGAGCGAGCGGACCGCCTCCTTGTATCGCGGCACCAGCTTGCGGCGCTCGGCCTCGGTGCGCCCGGCGAACAGGGCCACGATCGGCGCCGGAGCCCCGCCCGCACGGTCCTGTTCGACCAGGGCTGCCTCGACCCGCGCCCAGGTGAGCGGCTCGCGGGCCTGCGATGCGGCGCCGGTCGTCGGCTCGCTCCCGGTCGTCGGCTCGGTCATCGGTTCGCCTCCTGCGGTGCGGGCGCCGTCGCGGTCGGGTCGGTGTGCGCCCGCCCGCGCACGATCTGCGTGGCGAGCAGATGCTTGCAGGGTCCGCGTCCGCCCCGGTATTCGGCCCACCACCGGCACGTGCAACTGCCCGCCCCGGCCAACCGCAACCCGTAGGTGTGCTCGCCGCTGCGCACGGTGGCGCTCTCTCCGGTCCCGGTCAGCGTCACGGCGCCCGCCGCGACCAACGCGTGCGCGTCCCGCAGCCGCGGGTTCATCCGCTCGACGCTGCCGGTGTCGTAGGGCAGCTCGCGGTGGTAGTAGGCCGCCTCCGCGACGTCGTAGCCGATCCGGCCGCCGGTGCCCAGGCGCACCAGCGCGGCCCGCACCCGCTCGGTGTCCAGCCCGGATCGTGCGGCCAACTCGCCGATCTCCACCCGGGGTTCCCAGGCCAGCAGGGCCGAGATCAGGTCGGCGTCCGCGGCGCCGGAGTCGACGGCCAGGCCGGTGAGCACCGCGCCCTCGCCGGAGAAGCCCCGGGCCGGGTCCGGGGAGAGCGTCAAGGTCAGTCGCATGCCCGGCAGTTCGATCTCCCACGCGGACGACACCGCGCTGCTGCGCGCGTGCACCGCGGGTCCGTACACGCGCAGCGCGAGGGCGTGTCGCAGCAGCCGGGTGAGCGCCTGGAGTCGGTCCGGCCCGGGCAGGCACACCGCGCCCGGCAGCGGGCGGGCGGTCAGCCGCAGCGAACGCCCGGCCGGGACCGCCCACAGCGCCTGCCGGGCGCCGCGCGGCAGGGCCCGCAGGAAGCGCACCGCCTCGCCCGCCGCGAGTTCGGCGCGCAGGTCGAACCCGCCCGAGATCACCTGGACTTCGGCGAATCCGCGCAGCCAGCGCTCGGGCAGCGGGACCTTCTTCTCCACGACCGGCCCGTCGAAGGTGGTCACCGTCACGTCGTCGGGCCCGACCGCCAGGTGCAGCGGATCCGCGCCGCCGACCTTCGCGAGCGCCTCGCGCAGCGGCGCGTTGACGTCCACGTTGGTGGTGCCGGTGCCGAACATCTCGCCGTCGATGCCGGCGGGCAGTACGTCCAGGCGCGCGTGCACGCCGCAGCACGCCGAGAACGACTCGAAGCGGAGCCGATCGCCGTTTCCGGTCACCACCGGGTCGAGCAGGCCCGGGCGCATCGGTTGGTGGTACCGCGCCGCCGCGACGTCGGCGACCGCGAGCAGCCCGCCCGCCGCCGCCTCCGGCGCGGTCAGGAAGCCGTCGAAGAAGCGCGGGAAGGGGGTCAGGCCGTGCGAACTCAGGCCGCCGCAGGTCTGCAGACCCAGCGAGCGTCCGCCGTCGACGGCGGCGAGCTCGGACGATCGCAAATAGGTGAAGGAGTGCACCGGGGAGGACATGTGGAAACCGTAGACACCGCGTCCGACAGCGGGAGTCGGGTCCGCTGCGCGTCGTCACGGGCCTCGACACCGCACGGACGGGCGTACTTTCACCGCGCCTTCGGGACCGCCCCTAAGCCCTCGTGGACGGCTTCGGCGCGCCGCGTGCGGGTGCCTCGCGGGTCACCCACACGGCGGTGGATACGGCACGTGTCACGGATCGCGCGCGGAGCGTGCGTATCGGGCCGTTCGTTCGTCGGAAACATCCGGATTACCGGACAGTAGAGGGGGATTCGCGGTGCCACGGCATCGATTAGGTGGTATCACCTGTGCGAGCATGGGCGGCTGGGGCCCGGGGCCTGAACGTGACAAGCCGAACTGCGGCACACGGACGACTCGGGTGGGTGGTGGCACATCGTCAAGAGAGTGCTGTTGTAACCATGATCCGAGGACGCGTGGCAACGCGCCGGCATACTATGCGCTGGTCCATTCAGCCGGAGGTAGCAGATGCCCGCAACGCAGCCGGGGAGCGGCTCGACGGTTCGCCGTATTCTCCTCGGTTCCCAGCTTCGCCGTCTGCGCGAAGCGAAGGGGATTTCGCGGGAGGAGGCCGGTTACGAGATCCGGGCCTCCGAATCCAAGATCAGTCGAATGGAACTGGGGCGCGTCAGCTTCAAGGAGCGCGACGTGGCTGATCTCCTCACGATGTACGGCGTGGGCGACGAGACCGAGCGGGCCGCCCTCCTGGGCCTCGCGGCGGAGGCCAACGCCCAGGGCTGGTGGCACAACTACAACGACATCCTGCCGAGTTGGTTCCAGGTCTATGTGGGCCTGGAGGAGGCCGCCTCGGTGATCCGCACCTACGAGGTGCAGTTCGTGCCCGGCCTGCTCCAGACCGCGGAGTACGCGCGGGCCGTGGTGATCGCCGGGCAGCCGTCCGCGTCGGCGGCCGAGGTGGACCGCCGGGTGGGTCTGCGGATGCAGCGCCAGTCGATCCTGTACCGCGACAAGCCGCCCAGGCTGTGGGTCGTGCTGGACGAGGCGGCCCTGCGGCGCCCGATCGGCGGTCGGGACGTGATGCGCGATCAGGTCCGGCACCTGATCGAGATGGCCGCCCTGCCGAACGTCACGATCCAGATCATGCCGTTCCGGTTCGGCGCGCACGCCGCCGAGGGCGGCCCGTTCCTGTTGTTGCGGTTCCCGGAGAGCGACCTGCCCGACGTGGTCTACCTGGAACAGCTCACGAGCGCGCTGTATCTGGACAAGCGCGACGAGGTCGACGCGTACACCGAGGTCATGGACCGGCTGAGCGTGGACGGCATGCCGCCGGACAAGAGTGTGGACCTGCTGCAGCGGATCCTTAAGGAGAACTGAGGATTCCGCTTGTGAACGCCCTCGGGCGGCCCACCCGGGCGGAGCGTCCCGGGCGGGTTTTCACGCGAGCAGGTTGTCGAAGTCCCCGTCCTTGACCCCGAGGATGAGCGCCTCGATCTCGGCGCGCGTATAGATCAGCGCCGGCCCGTCGGGGTGGCGCGAATTGCGGACCGCGACGTCGCCGTCCGGCAACGCCGCCATTTCGACGCAATTGCCTTGCGAGTTGCTGCGGCGACTCTTCTGCCAGGTGACCCCGTCGAGCGCGGTCGCCGATACCCCGTTGTGCGTTGCCTGCATGACGCTTCTCCTGGACCTCTCGCCGAGCGACCCGACGGCGGTCGCCCGCCCCCCGGTTGCGGCACGTGTCGTTCCTTCGTCCCGGTCCGTCGCAATTTCTTCCAGAACCGGTCCGACTTACGCATGCACGTGCATCTGACCATGCATATGCAGCGTACAACGGTGATGATAGCGCAGCCCGACTTCACTCACACGGGAGGGCTCATGCATTCCTCAAGGTTTCAAAGGAAGCGTAAAAGCTGCTTAAGCGGCGAGGGACGAAACGGGCGTAAGAATGCAGAAAACCCGTCGAAGGATCGACGGGTAAACGCTTGGCACCCTAATTCGGTTGCCGCTTCCGAATGTGAATTAGAACTCTCCACAAAGCTGCAACGCGATCCCGCAACGCAATGCTGTTCGCAAGCTGCGGAACGTGTTTGTCAGGCCGGTATCTCGAACATCGCCCAGACGACCTTTCCGGTGCGTCGACCCATGCCGTCGAGCGGGAACCAGCCCCACGAATCACTGAAACAGCCGACCAGGTACAGGCCCCGCCCGGACTCCTCGTCCTCGCCGCCGGCCTGGGTCTCCGGGAGGCTCTCACCGGGATCCTGGACCGCGCACATGACGCGCTCGCCCTTGCGCAGGAGCGCGAGTTGGATGTTGTGCGCCACGTCGGTCGCGTCGTCGCGGCCGGCGCCCAGTCCGTGGCACAGCGCGTTGGTGACGAGCTCGGACACGACCAGGGCGAGGTCGTCCTCCAGGCAGGCGGCGCCCCAGCCGGCGAGCACCGACTGGGTGAAGTCACGAGCGGCCTTGACCGACTCGCGGCGCGCGGCGAGGGCTTGTATCGCGATATCGGATGTTGGGCCCATATCCCCGGCCAGAGGCTCCATCCACTGAAACGTCGACGTCCGGAACCCTGCGGGACTCGCGACGGTCATCCGTGCCTCCGAGCGGGTACTGGTCCCCGGCCTGTTGGGAACGCCGCCAGAGGACTCGCCTCACAGAGCGTCCATGCACATGCGCGTGCACATGCACACACTTCATTATGAGGATGCCGACCCCAACTGCAAGACCGGATGCACGTGCATCGACGATTTCTGCGTCTGCACCGCGCCGATGCACGTGCATTTCGATCGACCAACGATCACTTTCCGTCCGGATCCCGGACATATCAGTGAACCGGTCTTTTCCTTCTTTTGGTCTTACCACAGGAATAATCCGGACATTCTACGCGCACGGCGGTCGGCCGACTCCCGACCGTGTGCGTTCGGGTGCTCAGACCGACGCGTCCGAGGGCTGCCGCGACGCGCCCACGCTCGGCTCGGCGGTGCCGTTGCCGCGTCCTGTGAACCCGGTCACCAGGGCCGAACCGGCGAGCAGGAACACCGCCAGACCCGGGCCGAACAGCAGCCACGGCATGACCGACACCTCGGTGTCCTTGTCCGGGATGCTGTCCGCGTTCTCGAAGGTGTCGATGTTCGCGCCGATGTTCTCCACGAGCGCGTCGAACTTGGCCAGGATGCGATCGGTCTCCACCAGCCCCTTGCCGACCTTGGGGTATTGCGTGGCCAACTCGGCGGTGAACTGCGGCACCGGCTTGCGCAGCAGCGCGGCCATCGACGGGATCGACTTCGTCTTCATCCCGACCGCCATCTTGCCCAGCGTGTCCAGGTCGTTGTGCGCCTGCTGGTAGCCGGCGTCGGTGAAGGTGGGCCGGAAGGCGGTGAACATCTTCTCGGACGCCTTGGTCTTGCCGATCACGCCGGTGGCGAAGACACCGATCACCATGCCGAGACCGACCACCGCCGCGAGCGCCAGACACACCGTGCTCAGCACCACCCTGGTGCCGACGAAGGAGAACAGCAGACCGCCCGCGCCGACCACGAGCAGCACGACGCCCGGGATCAGATAGAGGTACGTGACCGCGGTGTTGGGCGCGTGGGCCGTCGGAATGTCGTCGGCCTGGCGGAAGTTCCCGGCCTGCGCCTCCATCGTGCCCGCGAGCTTGTTGAACCGGGGCATGATCGTGGGCAGTTCCTTGAGGCCCTTGCCGACCTCGGGAGCGGTGACCCCCATCAGGTTGATCAACGCCGGCGTGGTGATCCCGGCCTGGCTCGCGAGACCGGGCAGCGTCTCCGCCTGGAGCTGCGCGAGCATCTCGTTCATCGTGACCAGGTCGGTCCGGCTCTGCGCGATCGCGGCCGGGGTGAAGGCGGGGCGGAAGTCATTGGTCAGATCGTCGACAGCCTGCGTCTTCTTCGGCAGGCCGGCGGCCAGCGGGAAGATGATCAGGGCCGCACCCAGCAGGGCGATCAGCACCAGCGCCACGTGGCGGTATGCACGCACAGCGGGTTCTCCCTTCGCTTTCCGTTATTCCTCGGATCGTATGGGTGATCATCGCGATCACCGGGGATCCGCACGGCGGAAAGCAACTGTTCTCGTTGTTTGTCACTCGGGCAGCCGATCTTCGCAAAGAGCAACCCGCCAGTCAGCTACTGGCAAGTAATGTCATGGGATCGAGATCTCCGGCACATCGGTCACTTCGACCGACGACGCCATGGATCGGTGTACCGCCAGGGGCTAGCGTGCGCTCGCCGGCTCGTGCGAGCGGCGAGGTGTGAACGGAGGTCGCCGGTGGATCTTGAACCGACGGAGGATCAAAAGGCGGTACGGGCCGCTTTTTCGGAGTTCTTCACGGACCGATGCCCGATTTCCGTGGTCCGCGCGGCCGAGCCGCTGGGATTCGCGGCCGACCTGTGGCGACGATTGGCCGCGATGGGCGCGCCCGGGATGGCGCTGCCCGAACGGGTCGGCGGCGGCGGGGCCGGCCGTCTGGATCTGACCCCGGTGTTGCACGAGGCCGGCCGGGCACTGGCGCCGGTGCCGCTGAGCGGCCACCTGGCCGCGTCCCGGCTGTTGCTCGACACGCCGTGGTGCGCGGAGGCGGCCGAGGGCACGTTGATCGCGGCGCCCGCGCTGCGCCCCGCCGTGGACGGTGTGGCCCGCCTGGTCCCCGGCGGCGCGGTCGCGCACATCGTGGTGGCCCTGGACGAGGACGAACTGGTCGCCGTCCGCGGCGAGCCGCCGATGACCGCTCCGGTCAACCACGCCTGCGCCCCGCTGGCCGACCGGTACGTGCGCGACGACCGGGGCGGGCGGGTGGTGCTGGCGACCGGTGAGGAGGCCGCGCGGCGCTACGCGGCGCTGCGCCGCGAGTGGCAGTTGTATACGGCGGCCACGCTGGCCGGGCTGGCCGAGCGCGCGTTGGAGATCGCCGTGGCGTACACGCTGGAGCGCGAGCAGTTCGGCAAGCCGATCGGCGCGTTCCAGGCGGTCCAGCAGGGGTTGGCCGATCTGGTCGGGCCGCTGGACGGGATCCGGCTGCTGGCCGCGCGCGCCGCGTGGTGCGCCGACGAGGGCGATCCGGCCGAAGCCGCCCGGCTCGCCACGATGGCGTTCCTGGCCGCGACCGACGTGGCGCGCACCACCACGTATCGCGCGGTGCACTTCCACGGCGGATACGGGGTGACCCTCGAATACGACATCCAGCTCTACTTCCGGCGGGCCCGCGGCTGGCCGCTGGTCCTGGGTGATCCGGACGAGGAGTACCAACGCCTGGCCGACGACCTCTTCGGACCCGTGGGGAGCCTCTGATGGACTTCGAGCCCAAGGAATCGGTCGAGGAGTTCCGGCGGTGGATCCGGGCGTTCGTCGCGGAACACCTGACCGAGGAGATGATCGAGCGGGCCCGGCGCACCGGCACCTTCCACGACTGGGAGTTCCATCGCGCGCTGGCCGCGACCGGGGTGATCGCCGAGGGCATGGCCGGGCCCGGGCGCAGCACCGGTCGCGATCCGTTGGAGTTGTACGTCTTCTTCGACGAACTGGGGCTGGCCGACGCGCCGTTCTTCGGGTTGGCCAACACGATGCTGGTGGCGGGCATCGTCGAACAGATCGGCAGCGCGTTCCATCTGGCCGAGGTGCTGCCCCGATTCCACCGCGGCGAGGCGATCGCGGCACTGGGCTACAGCGAGCCGGGGTCGGGGTCGGACGTGGCCGCGGCGGCCACCCGCGCGGAGCGCATCCTGGGACACCCCGAGGACGAGCCGGTGTGGCTGGTGAACGGGCAGAAGATGTTCACCACGCTCGTGCACGAGGCCGGCTACGTGATCCTGCTGACCCGCACCGACCCGGACGTGGCCAAGCACCGCGGTCTGACCATGTTCCTGGTGCCGATGGACCTGCCGGGCATCTCCTTCCAGCCGGTGGAGACGATGGGCGGGGACCGCACCAACATCACCTACTTCACCGACGTCCGGGTGCCCGACCGCTGGCGGCTCGGCGAGGTCGACGGCGGGTGGGGCGTGATGAAGGTGGCGCTGGCCTACGAGCGCGGCGTGTTCGGCAACATGAACCAGGGCGTGTCGCTGCTGCGGCGGTTCACCCGTTGGGCGGCGGAGACCGGGGCGATGGACGACACCTCGGTGCGCAAGCGGCTCGCGCGGATCGCGATCGACAACGAGATCACCGCGCTGCTCGCGTTGCGCCCGGCGCTGATCGCGAGCGCGGGCGGGTTGCCGACGACCGAGGGTTCGATCGCCAAGCTGTACGCGAGCGAGTCGTACAACCGCGCCGCCGAGGCGTGCCTGGACATGGCCGGACCCGAGGGGCTGCTCGGCGAACCGGGGGACGCGTGGTTCGTCGACCACGCCGCACGGGACGCTCCGGTGACCACCATCTACGGCGGGACGAGCGAGATCCAGCGCAACAACATCGCCGAGCATCGCCTGGGACTGCCTCGGGCCCGGTAGCGGACCGGTCGGCGCCACCGGGTGGCGCCGACCGGTGACGCGCTGCCCGGTGTTTACGGATATGGCGGGCACGGATGGCGGGCGGCCGAACGGGTGGCCGGATCACCGGCCGCTTCATGGCAGACTTCGGCACCGTTCACACCGGTGAGCGAAACGGAGTTTCAGCCATGCGGCCGCTGCACGACGAGGACCCTTCGAACATTGGCGCCTACCGATTGGTGGGCCGCCTGGGTGAAGGGACCACGGCTCGTACCTATCTGGGTGCCGCGCACGACGACGCCCCCGTCGTCGTGCGGGTGATCCGGGCCGACCTCGGGCGTGATCCGGCGTTCCGGGCCCGGTTCGCCGAAGAGGTGGACGCCGCGCGGCGGTTGGCCGGGCCGGGCACGGCGATGATCCTGGACGCCGACGTCACCGGCCGTCAGCTCTGGTACGCCACCACCCACCTCGCGGGCCCGACGCTGGCCGAGACGGTCCGCCGGCACGGCCCGCTGCCCGGTCATTCGCTGCGCGTACTCGCCGGTGAACTGGCCGCGCTGCTCGGCCGGTTGCACGCGGTCGGGCTGTACCACGGGCGACTCGACCCCGGTGCGGTGCTGCTCGGCCCGGACGGCCCCCTGCTGCCGCAACTGGGGATCGCGCACGGGTCGACCGGCTCGTCGGTGACCGCCGACGGCGTGGTGATCGGCACCGTGCTCGACTCCCCCGGTTTCCGTTCGCCCGAGCAGGTACGGGATCTGAGCGTGGGTCCGCCGACCGACGTGTTCTCGCTCGGGTCCGTGCTCGCGTTCGCCGCGACCGGCACGGGGCCCTTCGATCACGGCGGCGCGGGTTCCGCCGCCGACCGGGTCGCCGAAGGCGATCCCGAACTCGGCGACGTGCCGGCGTCGTTGCGCAACCTGATCGCCGCCTGCCTGGTCAAGGACCCGACCCGACGCCCCGACCCCGAGGAGGTGGTCCGGGTCGCGGCCGGCACCCCGGGGCCGACCTGGCTGCCCTCGGCGACCGCCGCGTGGGTGGCCGAACGGGTGGCCAACCCGTGGGAGCCGCCCGAGCCGATGCCCGGCAGCGAGCCGTACGCGGCGGGCACCGTGCCCGCCCCACCGCCCGGCAGCGAGCCCGCGCCTCCCACGCCCGCCGAACCCGAGCCCGCGCCGGCCGAGGTCCCGGCCCCCTCGGCGGCGCCCGCCACACCCGAGCCCGCCACGCCGCCCACCCGGGAGCAGCCGCCTGCCCGCACCCGCCGGGCCGGCTCCCGGGCCAAGTCCCGCCGCGGTTTCCTGGCGGTCGCCGCCGGCGCCGCCGTGGTCGGCGGCGGCGCGGCGGCCTGGGCGCTCGGCGGGGGCGGCGACTCGTCGCCCAAGGCCACGCCGACGCAGCCGGCGCCACCGTCCAGTCCGGCCCGCCCGTCCGGCCCGAGCGCACCCGCCGCGGTCCAGGAACTCACCGTCTGGACCACCGAGAACCTGCTGCCCGCCGCGATGCTCGGCGACCTGGGCCTGGAGTTCGGCAAGAGCGGCTCCGGGGTGCGGCTGGGCAGCCGGCTCCAGCCGAAGGCCGGCTACACCCAGGCCCTGGAGCAGGCGCTGCGCGCCGGTCGCGGGCCCGACGTGTTCGAGTTGGACCTGCTCGCGTTGGCCCGGTTCAAGGCGGCCGACCTGATCATGGACCTGACTCCGCATCAGAGCCGGTTGGACGCGGGCACCTGGTTCCCCGCCGTACGCGCCTCGGCCACCTCCGCGGGCCGGCTCATGGCGCTGCCGCTGGCCGCGAACGTACCGGTGGTGCTGTACGACAAGGGGCTGTTCCAGGCCGGGCAGGTGGGTGTGCCCACCGACCGGGTGAGCTGGGTCGCGGACTTGGAGAAGCTGCGCCTGGCCAACGCGACCAACCCCGACTACCGGGCGCTGTACGTACCCGGTGGGGCCTGGCCGATCCTGGCCTCGTGCGTGTGGGAGGACGACGGCACGATCGCGGTCCAGGAGGGCGACGCGTGGCGCGGCACACTCGACCTGCCGGGTTCGGTCGAGGGAGCCAGGTTCTTCCGGCACCTGCAGTCCTACGCCGCGGACGCGACCGGTGTGGGCAACGACGACCCGGCGGTCGCGGCCCGGGTCGCGAAGGGCAACATCGCGTCCGCGATCGCCGATTCCACGCTCTACGACGCCGTGGTGGCGGCGAATCCGGCGTTGCGCGCGGTGCTGGGCGCGTTCCCGATCCCGGGCCGCACCGCCGGCAAGCCGGCCGCGGTCGGGGTGCGCGGCACGGTGCTCGCGGTGAACGCCGCCAGTCTGTTCAAGGAGGCCGCGATCGATCTGCTGGCGCTGGTGGCCACCGAGCGCTGGCGCGCGCGGATCGCGGCCCAGGGTCGGTTGGTACCGGTGCGCACCGGTCTGGACCGGTCCGTGCCGCCGGACAACCCGATGATCCCGGCCTCGGTCACGGCGCTGCCCGTGGGCGGGCGGGCGTATCCGGGAGCCCCCGGGTGGTCCGAGCGCCCGCTGGCCGAATTGTCCCGGCAGACACTGGCCGGCAGTGATCCGCTGGCCGCGGCCGCGGCGGCGAACGCGATCGTGGCCCGCGAATTCGGGGTGACACCGGCCTGACGGATCTCGCGGGCGGTACCGGACGGCTCTCCCGGGTGGTTCCCCACGGATCCCCCGGGGGTTCCGACTGCCCCGGGCGGTTCCCAACGGATCTCCCCATCGGTGACGGAGAGTGCCCGGCCTAGGGTTTGCGCACGCCCCTGTCCCGCCAACTCGGAGGAGCCGCACCGTGCCGTCGTGGAACGACGACCCGCAGGCGTCATCGGAGGATGACCCGTCGGCCAACCCACCCCCTCGGCCCACGTACGCGCCGACGGCCGTGCCACCGCCCCCGCAGCACCGGCAGTACCAACATCCGCAATACCCGCAGCACCCGGGCGGGCCGCCGCCGCAGTACCCGAACATGCCGCCGCCGGGTTGGGGTCCCACTCCGCCGCCGCCCGGCGGCGGTTCGTCCCGGCGCAAGGTGATCGTGGCCGGCTCGGTCGCGGCGGCCGTCGCGGCCGGTGGTGGTGTCGCCGCGTGGCTGCTCACCCGCGGCGACGACAAGACGGCCGCGCCGACGGGGCCGGGGCCCGACCCGACCTCCGGGCCGCCCGCTCCCCCGGCCCCACCGGCCACCGCGGGGCCGCCCACCGCCGAAAGCGGCCCGTACACCCTCACGCTGTGGCTGGAGAAGCTGCTGACCGCGGGTGTCGACCAGGCCCGGACGAACACCGACCTGGCCGCCGCCCTGCTCAAGGCGGATCCGTACGGGACCGCCCGGGTCGAGGTCCAGGACACCATCGACGCCCGAAAACTGGACACCGCGATCGCGGCGGGCAACGGTCCCGACGTCTTCCAGGCGCAGACCCTGGGCCTGGCCCGTCGGGTCCGACGCGGTGATCTGCTCGACCTGACGCCGTATGCCGCCCGGTTGAACGTCGACGCCTGGCATCCCGCGGCCCGAGCCGCGTGTACGTTCGACGGCAAGCTGTACGCACTGCCGATGGACGTGTACGCGCCGGTGGTGGTCTACGACAAACGGCTGTGCGACCCGGCCGGGTTCGTGGTGCCGCGCACCCGCGACGAGTGGCTCGCCCAACTCGACAGGATCAAGGCCCACCACGCGGGCAACCCGAACATCGAGGCGCTGCACCTGGCCGGCAAGGCCTGGCAAACGCTCGCGGCCTGCCTGTTCGAGGACGGTTGCGAGATAGCCGTAGCCGCGAACGAGCGCTGGACGGGCCGGCTGGGCAGCCCGGCCGGTCGTGCGGGGGTCACCTTCTTCCGGCGGCTCCAGGCGTACTCCACCGCGGCCAAGGACGCCGAGGAGTTCCAGGACCCGGCGGGCTCGATCACCGCCGTGCTCGGGAGCGGCCGGGCGGCGATGATGATCCAGCCCGACTGGGTCTTCCCGTCCGTGCTGCGCACCGCGCCCGAGACGGCGCGCAACCTGGCCGCCTTCCCGATACCCGGCCGCGACCCGGGCCGGCCGGGAGCGGTCGGCGTGTGGGGCGGGGTGCTGGCGGTGTCGGCGAAGACCGCGCATCCGGCGGGGGCGGTCAATCTGCTCCGGGTGTTCGCCTCGGCGACCTGGCAGGAGCGCTGGGCGAACGAGAACGAGATGCCGCCCGCGCTGGCCGGCCTGACCACCACGTCCGGCACGGCGAACCCGATGCGGGCGGCCACCGTGGCGGCGCTGGCGCAGGGGCGGAAGTATCCGCAGGCGCCCGGCTGGTCGTCCGCCCCGCTCAAGACCCTCGCCGAGGACGTGCTGGCGAAGGGGGTCGACCCGGACACGGCCGGCAGGCGCGCGGACGCGATGATCGCCGCCACGTACGACAAGGACCTCCAGGTCTGATCGCGCGTCGGGCGCACGGGTCGCCCCGACCGTACGCGACGCCCCCCGCTTGATCGGAGCGTCGGGCGCCGGCCGCCGGCCCGACCGCGCCATCACCCACACGGCGCAAGAAATCCTCAAGCGTAAGCCCGCCGCGGCCACCCGCGGCGGGCTTCCCGCATTACCCACCCTCCGCATTCGAGCCGCCGCATACCGTCGGGTACTTCCCCTTTCGGGCGACCCGCGGTTTCCGGATTCGGCAGTACATGTCCCACCGCGGGGTCGCTCTCCGAGCACACGAGGATGCGGTCCGCCATGTCCGGAAGTCCCGATCCCTCCCGGGCCGATCTGCTCCGCGGCAGCCTCCGGGCCGTCGCCCCCGCCGCGCACGATCTGGTCTCGCACTTCTACGCCCTGCTGTTCCTGCAACGCCCCGATCTGCGCGCCCTGTTCCCGCCGGCCATGAACCTGCAGCGCGACCGCCTGCTCGCCGCGCTGTTGCGATTGGGCGCGGGCAGCGACGAGCCGCACGAGTTGCGCCGCTTCCTGCGCCAGTTGGGCCGGGACCACCGCAAGTACGGCGTCCTCGACGAGCACTACCACGCGGTCGGCAGCGCGCTGATCGGCGCGCTGGCCCGCTACCTGGGCACCCGCTGGACAGCCGAGCTCCAGGCCGCCTGGCTGGAGGTCTACACGTGGGCGGCGGAGGTGATGATCGAGGCCGCCGCCGACGACGCCGAGGAGGCGCCGCCCTGGTGGGACGCGGTGATCACCGCACATGAACCGCGCGGGCGGGACATCGCGGTGCTCACCGTCCAGCCCGATCACCCGCTGCCCTACCACCCGGGCCAACACGTCACCGTGGAGACGCCGTGGTGGCCGAGGATATGGCGGCACTACTCGATCGCGAACGCCCCGCGCGTGGACGGCCGACTCGAACTGCACGTGCACGCGGTGCCGGCCGGCTGGGTGAGCAACGCGCTGGTACACCGCGCCCGGGTCGGCGACCACATCCGCCTGGGCCCCGCGCGCGGCGGTCTGGTGTTGCGCGGCGAGACCCTGCGCCGCACGTTGTGCGTGGCCTCCGGGACCGGCCTGGCACCGATCAAGGCGCTGGTCCAGCACATGGCGCAGCGCCAGTTGGCGAACCGCGCCCACGTGTTCATCGGCGCGAAGTACGGGGTGGACCTGTACGACCTGAACGCGCTGTCCGCGATGGCGGAGATGTACCCGTGGCTGAACGTGATCCCCGCGGTCACCCACGACCGCTCGTTCGCCGGCGACCAGGGCGCGCTGCCGGACGTGCTGGCCCGGTACGGCCACTGGCACGACCACGACGTGTTCGTCAGCGGATCCGCGGCCATGGTCCGGGCCACCACCCACCGGCTGACCGGCGAGCTGGGCGTGGCGCCGCAGCGCCTGCACACCGAGAGCCTGGACGGGATCGCCCAGGGCCCCCGGCTGCTCCAGGGGTGCTGAGCTGCGGACACGCGGCGGTGAGGGCGTAACGTACGGCCGACAGGGTCGTATCGAAACGGCCGGTTTCGAGCAGCAGGAGCGCCCGCATGGTGAGCAAGCCGCCCGTGGACGACGTCGGGGACGAGGGCTTGGTGGTCGGCCCGCCGAAGGAGTACGCGGCCGGTCTGCCGGCCGTCGCCTGGTCGCTGCGCCATGCCGGTCGCCAGATGGGGGTGCGGCGCAGCCTGCTGACCCTGGTCCAGGTCAACCAGAAGCAGGGCTTCGACTGTCCCGGGTGCGCGTGGCCGGAACCGGAGCACCGCAGCGTCGCCGAGTTCTGCGAGAACGGCGCGAAGGCGGTCGCCGAGGAGGCCACCGTGCGCCGGGTGGGCGCGGACTTCTTCGCCGCGCACCCGGTCGCCGAGCTGGCCGGGAAGTCGGACTACTGGCTGGGCCAGCAGGGCCGGCTGACCGAGCCGATGTACCTCGCCGAGGGCGCCTCGCACTACGCGCCCATCTCGTGGGAGGACGCCTTCGGGGTGGTCGCCGAGGAATTGGCGGCACTGGACTCGCCGGATCAGGCGGCGTTCTACACGTCGGGGCGCACCAGCAACGAGGCCGCGTTCGTGTACCAGCTGTTCGTGCGCGCGTTCGGCACGAACAACCTGCCGGACTGCTCCAACATGTGCCACGAGTCGAGCGGCTCGGCGCTGACCCAGACGCTCGGCGTGGGCAAGGGCAGCGTGTCGCTGGAGGATCTGTATCAGGCGGATCTGATCTTCGTGGTGGGCCAGAACCCGGGCACCAACCACCCCCGGATGTTGTCCGCGCTGGAGAAGGCCAAGCAGGCGGGCGCCTCGATCGTGGCGGTGAACCCGTTGCCCGAGGCCGGGCTGCTGCGGTTCAAGAATCCGCAGAAGGTCACCGGCGTGCTCGGGTCGGGCACACAACTGACCGACGAGTTCGCGCAGATCCGGGTGAACGGCGACCTCGCGCTGTTCCGGGCCCTGAACCGACTGCTCCTGGAGGCCGAGGACGCCGCGCCGGGCAGCGTGCTCGATCGCGCGTTCATCGACGAATACACGCACGGCTTCGAGGAGTTCGCGGCGGACGTACGGACCACGCCGTGGGACGACGTGCTGGAGGCGACCGGGCTGACCCGCGACGGGATCGAGCGCATCCATCGGCGGGTGCTCGACTCGCAACGGATCGTGGTGTGTTGGGCGATGGGCCTGACCCAGCACAAGAACTCCGTGCCGACCATCCGCGAGGTGGTCAACTTCCTGCTCCTGCGCGGCAATGTGGGTCGGCCGGGCGCGGGCGTGTGTCCGGTCCGCGGGCACAGCAACGTGCAGGGCGACCGGACGATGGGCATCTACGAGAAGCCCTCGCCGGCCTTTCTGGACGCGTTGGAGAAGGAGTTCGGCTTCGCCCCGCCGCGCGCCCACGGGCACGACGTGGTGGACGCGATCCGGGCGATGCGCGACGACGCGGTTCGGGTGTTCGTCGCGGTGGGCGGCAACTTCGTCTCCGCGACGCCGGACACGGCGGCCACCGAGGCCGCGTTGCGGGCGACCCGGCTCACCGTCCAGGTGTCCACCAAGCTCAACCGCTCGCACGCGGTCACCGGGCGGCGGGCGCTGATCCTGCCCACGCTCGGTCGCACCGAGCGGGACCAGTTCGTCACCGTCGAGGACTCGATGAGCGCTGTGCACATGTCGCGCGGCAAGCTGCCGCCGGCCTCCGCGCACCTGCGCTCCGAAGTGGCGATCGTGTGCGGGCTGGCCGAACGTGTGCTCGGCGACCGGGTATCGGTGCCCTGGCGCGACTTCGCCCGCGACTACGACCTGATCCGGGACCGGATCGAGCGGGTGATCCCGGGCTTCACCGACTTCAACCGCCGGGTGCGCGAGCCCGGCGGGTTCGTACTGCCGCACGGGCCGCGCGACCAGCGCAGGTTCCCGACCACGACCGGCAAGGCCAACTTCTCCCGCAACGACCTCGCGGTGCTGCGGGTGCCGGCGGGCCGGCTGATCCTGCAGACGGTGCGCTCGCACGACCAGTACAACACCACGATCTACGGACTCGACGACCGCTATCGCGGGATCAAGCAGGGCCGGCGGGTGGTCTTCGTGAACCCGGCCGACCTGGCCGAACTCGGCGTCGCGGACGGCTCCCTGGTCGATCTGGTCAGCGAGTGGCAGGACGGCACCGAACGCCGCGCGCCGTCGTTCAGGGTGGTGTCCTACGACACCGCGGCGGGTTGCTGCGCGGCCTACTTCCCGGAGACCAACGTGCTGGTGCCGCTGGACAGCACGGCGGACGAGAGCAACACACCGACCTCCAAGTCGATCGTGGTCCGTCTGGAGCCGCACACGCACTGAGCCTCGGCCGTGCTCGCGTGCCGAACGAGCGCCGGGCGGACCCGGGTCCGCCCGGCGCTCGCCGGTGCCGCGTCGGCTATCCCTGGAAGCGCGCCGCGAGCACGGCCGCCAGTCGGCGAGAGGCGAAGCCGGTGCCGTGCACGAAGCGGACCACCGGGCCGAAGGTGGCTGCCGCGGGCGGGCCGCTGACGTACAGACCCGGCACGGTGGTCTCGAACGCGGCGTCCAGTGCGGGCAGTCCGGCCACCGTGGCGATCCGCCGCCGCACGTGCGGCGCGAGGAAACCCAGCGCGGCCAGGTCGACCCGATAGCCGGTCGCCGCGAGCACGTGGTCGGCGTGCACCTCGCGCTGATAACCGGTGCGGTCCCGGAGCAACATCCGCGCCCGTCCGTCCGGCTCGCGGCGGGCCCCGACGACCCTCTGCGCGTCCCGGACCGGGACCCGCCCGTCCAGACGGTCCCGCAGCCACCACGCGGCCGAGGGCCCCAGGATGCGCCGGGCCAGGTCGACCCGCACACACGCGGGCAGCAGCCGGAACGCGGCCGGTCCGTGCGCCGCGGCGGCCACCGACCACCCCTCGCCCAGCGGCGAGTCCGGGGTCAGCCGCCGGATCCGCCCCGGCACGGGCGGTGTGCCGAACCGCACCCGGTCCGCCCGGCCGAACACGCGCACCCGCACGGCGCCGCCCTCGTGCAGCAACGCGGCGCTCTCCAGCGCCGATTGGCCCGAGCCGATCACCACGATGTCCCGGTCCGCGCCCAGTTCGGCCAGGTCCGGGTGCTCGGCGGGGTGCGAGACCAGGTCGGTGCCCAGGCGTTCGAGCACGGGCGGCACGTAGCGATGCGCGGCGAGCCCGGTGGCCAGCACGACGGCGTCCACCTCGACCTCGGTACCGTCCTCGCGGCCGAGCACGAAGCCGTGCCCGGCCGGTTCGAGGCCGGTGATCCGCACCCGCTCCACATCCGGCACGAGGCGATCGGCGAACCACCGACCGTAGGCCACGAAGGTCTCGCGCGGGACCGGCTGGTCACCCGTGGACGGCCGCTCGCCCCGGGCACGTTGGAAAGCGGCCAGGCCGTATCCGGGTCCGGGCGCGGAGATCGAGGACGCGTCGGGTCGGGATTTGAGCAGCATCCCGGCCGGCATGTGTCGCCGCCAACTCTCCATGGGTTCGCCGAACACTCGGGTGGTGACCCCGAGTCGGCGCAGGTGGGCGGCAAGCGAGAGGCCGTAGGGGCCGGCTCCGACGATGGCGACGGTCATGACGATGTCCTTCGGTGTTCGGTCTTCGGCATTCGTTCTCCGGCCTTAGTTCTTCGGCGTTCGGTACTCGGCGTTCGGTACTCGGCGTTCGGTACTCGGTGCACGGCGCTTGACGTTCCGTACGAATTGTTGGCTTATTCGGTGAAAAGTCGATTCGCGCTGCTAGAAAGGTCCGGACGGGGAGGCCACGACATGGGCGGGCGAGGGGTCGAACTGGATCGTTCGGTGCCGGCCTTGCTGTTCAAGGTCGGCCGCTATCCGCTGCATCAAGGTTCGGTGGGCGCGGTGCGCTCGCTCGGCCGCGCGGGGGTGGCGGTGCACGCGGTGGTCGAGGACGCCTTCACCCCCACCGCGCTGTCCCGACATCTGCGCCGGCGGCATGTATGGCCCACGACCGGCCTGGAGGACCCGGCGGCGCTGATCGACCGGTTGTTGTGGATCGGACGCCGGTTGCCCGCCCGCGCGGTGCTGGTGCCCACCGACGACGAGGCCGCGCTGCTCGCCGCCGGCGCGCAGGACCGGCTCGCGGAGTGTTTCCTGCTGCCGAAAATCGACCCGGACCTGCCCGCCGACCTGGCGGACAAGCGCGGGCTGTACCGACGCTGCCTGGCCCACGAGGTGTCCGCGCCGGATACCCGCTTCCCCATCGATCGCGAGCAACTCCTCTTTCACGCACGAGAGTTGGGGTACCCGGTGGTGGTCAAGAATCTGGCGCCGTGGGATCGACTGCGCGCCCCGGTGGTGCGGGGCACCACCCTCGTGCGCAGCGAGCGCGCCCTGCTCGCGTCGGTCCACGTGCCGCGCGGGGTGCTGTTGCAGGCGTACGTGCCGCGCGAGAGCGCGCAGGACTGGATCGTGCACCTGTACGCCGCGCCCGACGGCCGGTGCGCGCCGGTGTTCACCGGCCTCAAGCTGCGTTCCTGGCCGCCGCACGCGGGCGTGACCACGTACGCGCGGACGTTGGCCAACCCGGGGCTGGCGCACCGTTCCGCCCGGCTGTGTCGGGCAATCGGCTATCGCGGGCCGGCCGACCTGGACTGGCGGCTGGATCTGCGCGACGGGCGGTACAAGCTGGTCGACTTCAATCCGCGCGTGGGCGCCCAGTTCCGCATGTTCGAGACCGATCGCGGGCTGGACGTGGTGCGCGCGCTGCATCTGGACCTGACCGGACGGGCGATCCCGACGGGCGTCCAGCGCGAGGGCCGGCGCTACGTCGCGGAGCATCTCGACGCCGCGGCGTGGGTGGCCTACCGGGGCCGGGTCGGGGTGGCCCGGCCGCCCGGGTACCCGCCGGTCCGGGGAGGTCTGGAACCCGCGTGGCTGGCCTGGGACGACCCGCTGCCCGCCGCCGCGACGGCGGTCCGCGCGCTGGCCGCCGCCGTACGCCGGTGCGGGCGCTGAGGGCGTCGGGTGCCGACGACGCGGTCGCGATGGATGCGGCGGGCCCGGCGCGCGCTCGCGCCGGCGCTCGCGGCCGTGCTGCTCGCGGCCTGCGGGCCCGGTCCGCCCGCCGGGCGTCGGCTGTTGTTCGCCGAGGACTTCACCGGCTCCGCGCCGGCCGCCGGGCGCTGGGTGACCTGCTACGACTGGAACGTGGACGGCTGCACGAACGCGGGCAACCACGAACAACAGTGGTACCGGCCCGAACAGGTGCGCGTCGGCGGCGGGCAGGCGGTGCTGAGCGCGGTGCGCCGGCCCACGCGCGGCGCGGACGGCACCGTGTACCCGTGGGCCTCGGGCATGTTGTCCACCGGGCGGCCGAGTTGGAACGGTCGCCCGCGCTTCACCTTCACCTACGGCCGGGTCGAGGCCGAGCTGCTGATGCCGCGCGAGCCGAACTCGTTCCCGGCGTTCTGGCTGATGCCCGCCTCCCGGTACACGCCGCCCGAGCTGGACGTGGTCGAACTGATCGGGCTCGACGGCCGGGCCCGGTCCACGGTGCACTGGCGGGGTGCGGACGGTCGTCCCGACGCGTGGGTGCACGAGTCGCCCGCACGCGACTGGTCCGACCGCTTCCACCACTTCGCGCTCGACTGGACGCCGGATCGGCTGACCTGGTGGATCGACGGTGAACAGGTGTTCACGGTGACCGATCCGGCACGGGTGCCCGACGAGCCGATGGAGGTGCTGTTCACGCTCGCGATGGGCTACCCGGACCCGGTGCCCGACCACGTGCGCACCGCCGAGTTGCGGATCCGATCGGTGCGGGTGTGGGCGCGCTGAGCGTGAGCCGCACGGCGGCGGGCCGGTCACCGGGTCACCGGTTCCGGCCGACCACCGGGTCGCGGTGTGCCTGCCAGGGGTCGGGGTGTCCGCGCCAGCGCGCCCGGGTCTGCCGCCAGGCCCGCCAGCCCAGCGTGGGCAGTCCGTCCCGGAACGGCGCGACCCGCGTGCCGGAGCCGGCCAGCCAGGCGTCCAGGCGGGCCGCGTCGGTGTCCGCGCGCACCAGCAGTCGGGAGATCCGCCAGGGGTCGTCCGCACGCGAGCTGTGCGCGTCGCGCACGGCCATCGCGGTGCGAAAGCCCGCGTGCCGGACCGCCTCGCGCACGGCGGCGTTGTTGTAACCGAACGGGTAGGCGAACGAGGTGATCGGGCGCTCGAGTTCGGTTTCGAGTCGCTCCCGCGAATCGGTGATCTCGCGGTGCATCTGCTCGATCGGCAGGGTGTCGAGCTCGCGGTGTGTGCAGCCGTGCGCGCCGATGGTCAGGCCCGGCGCGTCGACGATCCGGCGCAGGCCGTCCCAGGTGAGCATCGCGGCGGGCGGCAGCGGTGGCCGCAGGGTGGGCCACAGCGCGTCGGTGGTCACGTACAGCGTCGCGGGCAGGTTCCGCTCGACCAGTTGCGGCAGCGCGTACCGGGCGAAGTCGGCGTATCCGTCGTCGAAAGTGATCAGCACGCTGTGTCGGGGCAGGTCGCGTCCGCCGTGCAGGGCCTCGGTGAAGCGGTCCAGGCCCACCGGGACCCGGCCGCTGGCCAGCACCCGGTCGAGTTGCCGGCCGAACTCGCCCGGGCCGATCGTGAACGGCGCGATCCACGGCGGCGGATCGTCGCGCACGCAGTGGTAGAGCAGCACCGGAACCGCGGTCTCGGATCTCATCGGAATTCCCTTCGGGACGCGTGGGTGTACGCGACGGCGCGGATCAGCGCCGCGGTGGTGGTCAGGCCCGCGAGCGTGCCGAGCACGCGGGGAGCGGAGAAGGCGCCGGCGAGCAGGTACGCCTCGGCGGTCAACGCGCCCAGCGCGGCGCTGCCGGCGACCGAGGTCACCGCCGTGGCGAGCGTGGTCGTACCGTCGCCGGCCACCGCGTAGCCGGGTCCGAGCGCGAGGAACGCGACCACCACGAGCACCCGCAGCGGGTGTTCGGCGGGCAGTTCCAGCGCCCCGAACGCGAGCCAGCCGGCCGCGGCGGGCAACACCGCGTGGATCGGGCGGGTCACCGGGCGGGGCCGCTTCGGACCGGGGCGCTTCGGGCCGGGGCGAAGGACGGCGGCGCGGCCTGCGACGGCGGCGCGGCCTGCGGTGCCACGGCCCGCTGCGGCGTCGTGCCCGGGTCGATCCGGTAGATCACCGCGTCCCGGTCGCGCAGGAGCACCGTGAAGCGCGGCGCGGTGGAGAGCGTGTGGTCCATCCGGTCCAGCGCGCCGGCCGGCAGCAGTCCGGTCTGGTCGCACTCGGCCCGCTGCCCCGCGGTCAGGAACAGGTACGCGGTGCTGCCCGGGTACTCGTCGGCCAGCGCGGTCAACCCGGCGACCGGATCGCGGACGACGCCCTCGCGCAGGGCCGGGGTCTCCATCGCGAACCAACGGTGCTGCTGCCTCTCGTAGTCGGCGTAGGCGCCGGGGAAGTTGTTGGTCGCCGCGACGATCAGGTCGCCGGGCGCGGACACCGACGCCAGCCACCGCCGGGCCGCGATCTCGCCGTCGACGAAGTGGTTCTGCCGCTCCTTGCCGTAGTAGCCGAAGACGAATCCGGTGAGCAGCAGCGCGAACACCACCGGCAGCAGGACCGCGCGCGGACGCGGCCGGCCCCGGTCGCCGAACAGCGGTGCCAACCACGAGGCGATCAAAAACGCGACCGCCGGCAGCGCGAACAGGTAGACCCGGAAGATGATCTCGCCGCCGTACGCTCCGGCCGCCAGCAGCGGTAGCGGCGCGATCGCCAGCAGCGTGGCGGGCGAACGGCGCAGCCGCGGGCAGCGGATCAGCGCGGCGGCGGCGAGCAGCACGACCCCGGCGGTCAGCGCGCGGTCCACCCTGGCGACCAGCACCTGTCCCGGTTCGGCGGTGCCCAGATTCACCATCCCGGCGTGCGCGTTGGCCTGGAAGTCGCCGAACTGGGCCCAGGAGGAGCCGAATTGCTCGAACAGAAAGGGCCGGGCGACGGTCAGGTTCCAGCCGAGCACGGCGACCGCGGTGAAGCCGAGCAGCGGCAACGCGACCGGGCGGTGCGCGCGGGAGCAGGCCAGCGCGCCGGCCGCGACCGCGAGCATCGGCGGGGTGAGTTGATGCGCCGTCACCACCGCGAGTACGAGCGGCGCACACAGTCCGAGAGTGACCGGCGGGCGCCGATCACGGTCCAGGACCAGCGCCAGAATCGTCACGTAGAGCACGAACGCGAAGGTCTGCGGCGCGAAATAGTCCTGACCGACCCACGCGGTGCCGAAGTAGATCCACACCGCCGCCCACAGGATCCGCCGATTGCGGGTGAACGTGCGGTACAGCAGGACCAACGGGCCGATCAGCAGCAGGTCGAAGGCGAGCGGCGACCACGCGGCCATGGTCAGCGCGTCCGGCGCGCCGATCGCCTCGACCGCCGCGGCGGCCTCGGCGAAGAAGCCCGGCCACTGGTGGTAGGGCGCCAACTCGCCCGCGTTCGGCAGGGTTTCACCGGTGCGCAGGAACTGGTCGACCACCTCGACGTGCTTCCAGGCCCACGCGTAGCGCAGGTGCTCGTAGAGCACGGCGGGCGTCGCGTGCAGCATGGTCACCAGGGCGCAGGTGTACAGCGCGTACCGCGGTGTCCGGGCGGCCCGATCGAGCAGCGTCGCCGCGAAGCCGGCCGTGAGCAGGGCAAGCGCGCACCAGTACAGGGTGGGCAGCACGTCCAGCAGGCCGAGACCGCCCATCCGGTCCACCGCGACGGGCATCCGCACCGCGAGCACCCACAGCAGTGCCGCGATCGGCAGCGCGAGCAGGCCGAACGCGCGGAAGGCGAGCGCCGGCGCGGTGGGTGGCGGGTCTTGGCCCAGTCCGCGCAGCCGCCCGGTCGCGTAGCCGAGCGCGGTGGTGAGCACACCCAGGACCAGGGCCGGGATGGTGGCCTTGGGCGGTGCGGCGTCCGGCGCGAACGGACGGACCAGGGCGCGCGGGATGGTCGAGGCCAGGTAGGAACGCTCGGACGCGAGCGCGGTGCCGGTGCCGGCGTGTCGGCTGACCGCCGCCTTGGACAGCCCCTCGGCCCAGCAACGCGCCCGGAAGTAGCGCCAGGTGGTGCGCGCGGCGGGAACACGGTGGCGGACCACGGCGGCCGGTTCGTAGCCGATCCTGCCACCGCGGTGCCGGGCCGCGGCGCGGATGCACAGCTCGGTCTCCTCGCAGCCCTGCGGGCGGGTACCGACCCGGCCCAGGTCGGTGCGGAAGCCGCCGACGCCGAGCAGGACGCTGCGCCGGAAGGACATGTTGGCGCCGATCAGGTTGCGCACCGGCGCGGCGTGTTCGGGCATGCCGCGATAGGTGCAGCCGACCACCCAGTCGAACTCGGCGGGGAACCAGGCCGGGCGTCCGGTGTCCCAGCTCGGCTGGATCCGGCCCCCGACGCCGAGCACGTTCGGGTCGGCGTAGCCGTCCAGCAGGCGCATCGTCCAGTCGGGTTCGGCCGTCGCGTCGTCGTCGAGGAAGGCCACGATGTCGCCGTGCGCGCCCTCGACGCCGGTGTTGCGGGCCCCGGAGAGGCCGCGCCGGCCCCGGTTGCGCAGCACGGTGACGTCGGGGAACTCGCGGGCCGCGCGGCCGGCGAGTTCGTGGCAGTGGTCGGCGACCAGGATGGTCTCGGCGGGTGGCTCGTCCTGGGCCCGGATCGAGGCGAGCGCCGCGGTCAGATCGTCCCAGCGGTCCATCGTGTAGGCGCAGACGATCACCGTCAGGGTGGGCCTTGGGGGTGTGCGGTCCGCCGGCGGGACGGCGTGGCGGGCGCTCGCCGCCCGGGCCCGGCGTACGGCCGCCTCCTCGGCCCGGATGGCGACCCAGGCCAGGCGCCTGGTTCGCGGTGGGGTCTCCGTCATGCGGGCCTCCCGGGAGTGGTGGGCAGCCAGACCCGGCGGGCGGTCAGCAGGGCGAGCGCGGTCGCGGTCTGCGCGGCCAGCCATGCGACGCCGGCGCCGAGTACGCCCAGGACGGGCAACAGGACCACGGTCAGGGTCAGTACGGCCGTCGCGAGGCCGGCCTGGATGGCGACCACGACACGCATCCGTCCGAGCACGCGGCATGCGCTGATCGCGGTGGACACCACCAGGTACGGGAGCGCGGACAGGGCCAGCAGTTGCAGGAGCGTGGACCCGTTCCGGGCGTAGCCCGGGCCGAACACACGCAGCACGAGCGGTGCTCCGACAACGAGAGCGGTGATCGCAAGCGCGAGCAGCGCTCCGGTATGCCGAAGCACCCGCCGACACCCGGCGGCCGGGCCGGCACTGTCGCCGGCCGCTTCGACCAACAGGGACGCGCCCATGTTGAGACTGATCAGGTAGAGCGTGTTGGCGACCACCCACGCGAGCGAGAAGTAGGCACTCTCCCGAGCGCCGGCATGCTCCAACACGATGATCGGCGGCAACGTGGTGGCGGCCGACCAGCACAACGTACCGAGGTAGTCGGACCCGGCGTAGCGCACGATCGAACGCCCGGACGGCACCCTGCCGCCCGCACCCGGGTCCGAAGCCGGGTCCGCGCCCGCTTCGCCGAACCCGGCTCCCGGCTCCGCCGGCTCGCGTCGCCGGGCCGGCAACAATCGCGCGAACAGCCAACCGTCCACCACGACCAGGGTGGTCACCAGTGCGAGCGTCCAGGAGATCAGGATCCCGAGGGTGGGCAGCAGGCCGGCCAACGCGGCGACGAATGCGATCTTGGCGATGGCGAAGCCGCTGTTCTTGCCCACCACCAGGCCCGGCCGGCGCAGTCCGGTGAGCGCGCCGTCCTGGAGCGCGAACAGCGCGTACGCCACGGTGGTCGCCACGAAGCAGCAGCCCGCCGCCGGTTCGCGCAGGAAGCCCAGGCCGGGCGCACACACCGGGATCAGCGCGAGGAAGCCCAGCCCCGCCACCAGCGTGGCGCCGAACGCGGCGGCGTAGGCGGCCCGGATCAGCGCGCGCCGGTCCCGGCCCGCCTGCGGCAGGAAGCGCACGAGTACGTTGCCCAGCCCGAGTTGGCCGAGCCCCGACAGCAACATGAGCGCGGACACGGCGGCATAGCTGCGGCCCACCGTCGCGTCGCCGTACCACCGGGTGGCCAGCGCCCAGTAACCCGCTCCGAACGCCGAGGTGACCAGCGAACCGACGGTCAGCACATGGCCGTTGCGCAGCAGCGGGTCCACCCTCGGGCGGATCGGCCGACGGAGTTGGGCCTGCGTCACCGGGCCCGCTCCGGGTGTTCCCACGGCGGGCGCACGCCATGCACGCGAACGCGCGCGTGCAGGTAGGCGAGCGGGCCGGCGGCCAGCGCGCGGCGCTCCAGCCCGGCCAGGCGGGCGGGCCAGGGGACTTCGGGACGGCCGGGCGCGCGGGTGCGGCTCAGTGCGTACCGCAGGCCGCCCGGCACCCGGCGGACGAGCGCGCCGAGGGCGCGGGGTTCGCGCAGTACGGCGGCGGTCAGGTAGGCGCCCAGGCCGGTGCCGTACCCGCGCACCTGGTGCGCCACCGCGGCAGGATCGGTCCGGTGCCGGTGCCAGATCAGCGCGCCGGGTTCGTAGCCGATCCGGTGGCCGCGCACGATGGTGCGGAAGAACGCGAGCAGGTCGTCGCCGCCGCGCGCGGGTGTGCCGACCCCGGTCGCCGGGTCGAAGCCGCCCATCGCGCGCAGCGTGTCGGCCCGAAAGGCCATGTTGGCGCCGGAGCCGAAGCGTCCGGCGGTGAACGGGAAGAGCGGATCCGCCGGCGGCGCCTGGGCGTCGTACAGCACCGGGTCGAATCCCTTGGCGTAGCCCGCGTGGTGGTGCAGCATCAGCTGTGCGGGAGTGCGCAGTTCGGCGGGCAGGATCAGCCCGGTCACGCACGCGGGCCGGCCCGCTCGGGTGAAGCCGGCGACCAGGCCGGCCACCCAGCCGGGGTCGGCCAGGACGTCGTCGTCGGTGAACGCGAGCAGTTCGCCGGTGGCGGCGGCGATGCCGCGGTTGTGCGCGAGCGCCAGGCCGGCACGGGGTTCGCGGACGTAGCGCACCAGGCCCGCGCAACCGCCGCGGACCACGCGCGCGGTGCGGTCGGTGGTGGGCGCGTTGTCCACCACGATCAGTTCGAGGTCGGGATAGGTCTGCCACAGCAGGGTGCGCAGGCACGCGGCGAGCAGTTCGGGCCGCTCCCGGGTCGCCACGATCACACTGACGCGCGGTGTCTCGCGGCGTCCGGGCGGTTCGGGGGCGTGGTCGGGCGCGGCGGGAGCACCGAATCGGGCGCCGGCCGCGGCGATCAGGCGATCCAGGGCCGCGCCGGGCACGTCGACACCCAAGGGGTCGGCCCCGCCCGGAACGCCCCCGGGCAGGTCGAGTTCCAGCAGGCCCACGGGTGTGCCGTGGTGCCGGACCAGCGCGAGCACCGCGCCGGCGGGGCAGTCGGCCGGCCGGCCGTCGGGAGTGCTCAGACGCGGCACGGCGCCGGCGGTCACGTCGAGCACCCGCACGTGTACGAGATGGCTCGGGTCGGCGGGCCGTTGTCCGGGGTCGGCGGCCGAGCGGCGCGGTGCGGCCGGGCGCGGGATGAACACGGGGGTCGGCTCGGCGGCCGGCTCCGGGTCGGACGTCGGATCGTTCCGCTCGGCCGGGCGCTGCCTCGGGATCAGCGGCAGCGGATTGGGGCCGGGCCGGCCGGGCTCAGGTTCGGGTCGCGGGGTCAAGCGTCCTCCCTCGGGCGGACCGGACGCGCGCCGCCGTGCTCACGCAGCACGGTGCGCAGCACGCGCTGTCCGTCGCGCAGTGCGTTGAGGTTGGATCGGCCGCTACGGCGCGGGAGTTCGAGGCTGGGCACCTCGGCGATGCGCAGCCCGGCACGAAGCGCGCGGACGATCATCTCGGCCTCGATCTCGAAGCCGGTCGAGCGCAGGTCGAGGTGCTCCAGAAAGCACCGCCGGAACGCGCAGAATCCGTAGCACAGATCGGTCAGTCGGTAGCCGTAGAGCCGGCTCACCAGCGCCATCAGCGCGTGGTTGCCCAGGCTGCGCAGCGTGGTCAGGTCGAGCGATCCGCCGCCGCCGACGAACCGGGAGCCCTTGACGAAGTCGTAGCCGTTGGTCAGGAAGTGCACGTAGTGCGGGATCTCCTGCGGCGACATGCTGCCGTCGGCGTCGATGGTGACGATGATGTCGCCGGTGGCGTGTCGGAATCCGGTCCGCAGCGCGCTGCCCTTGCCGGGGCCGGACTGTGGGATGACCCGGGCCGCGGGCAGATAGCGGCGGGTGATCAGCGAGGTGGCGTCGGTGGAGTCCCCGTCGATCAGCAGGACCTCGTCGACGCCTTCGGGTATCTGCTGGAGCACCCAGGGCAGGTTGCGCGCTTCGTTGCGGGCCGGCACGACCAGGCTGACCCGGTCGCGCGGCACCGGGTCCGGTACCGACTGCCCGGCGCGCAGCGGGGTGCCGCCGGGCAGTTCGGCGATCCGGGGCAACGGACGTGTCGCGTGTGCCGTGTGCGTCGTATCGTGCATGACCGGCCCCCTCCCGTCTGCCGCGCACCCCCGGGGGCACACGGCATCGGGCCGGCGAAACCGGCCCGAGATCGGTGACGCCGGGTGCCGATGGCACGACACCCGGTCATCGCTGATCGTGGTTGGGCGGCGAAAGCAGGGTCAATCGGACCGAAGATGCTTTGCCAAGACGTTACGGTTGGGCGTTTTTACCGTCGAATGCCAGTTCGGTGACCTTTTGCGGTTTTCCGACCCTTGTCCCCCTCGCCGTTCGGCGACTCTTCGCGCGTGTCGGGGTGTTGCCGCACGCGATGGCGGGCGTCCGACACACCCGAACGGCAAGAGCCGATCAACACGAGCAGTCGCACGAGCAACATTCGCCGCATTCACAGCAGTTGCTACAGCAGTCACAACCGTCGCAGCAGTCCCCGCAGTCGCACTTGTGGCAACACCCTTGTCGCTCCCGGCCGGTGCACGGATCCTCGAACGTCTCGCGGCAGCACCACTGGCACGTGCAGCACAGCCCGGCCCAGATCGCGCACGCGACGAACACGTTGTGGCCGCCGGGCGGCGGAGGCGGCGGGGTCGGACCACCGGGCGGACCCCACGGGCTGTTCGGGTCGTACGGGCTGCCGGGCGGCTGCTGATGCGGCGGTTGCGGGTAGGGCGGTTGCTGATTCGGCCACGAGCCCTCGGGTCGGGCGGCCAGGCGTCGTTCGGGCCGCTCGGAGTGCTTGGCGCAGCCGTTGCCGTGCTTGCCGCCGACCGAACACGACGGCGACTCGACCGGGAAGCCCGCGTGCCGGAAGGACCGGTCGATCGCCTCGTCGACCTCGTGTACCAGCAGCCGGTGGGCGAGCACGCCGTCGACGAAGTCGACCTCGGCCAGGGCGAGTCTGATCCCGGTGGCCGCGTCGCGACACAACCGGTGCGCCTCGTCCGGCCCGGTACCAGTGGCGAGCAGCGGGTTCCAGGCCCCGGCCGCGCGGTCGGCGTGGATGTCCTCCACCGCGTCGAGCAGGTGCGCGAGCCGACCGAACAACCGGCCCGCCTCGGCCAACGACTCGGCGTTGTCCGGCCGTTCGGCCAGCAGCGCGGTGTGCGCGAACGCGGCGGCGGTCGCGGTCTCGGTGGGCTCGGTCACGGTCAGCACGGACACGCCCGGCCCGGCCAGCGCCTCGACCTCGACCTGCCGGTCCACCGCCTCGACCATCACGGCCGTGTCGAAGCCCACGTCCGACGCGGCGTCCGCACCCTGGCGGGCCCAGCGCTCGGCGACCCGGCGCGCGCCGCCCGCCACCACGCGCCGCTTGTACACCCCGTCGCCGTCGTCGACGTGGTCGCGCATCTTCGCCGACGCGAGCACCAGCGACACCGCGCCGGCCAATCGGGCACCCTCGCCCATCGCGACCTCGGCCCGGCGCATCGCGCGCAGCGGGCACGGACCGGCCTTGCGTCGGCCCTCCGCCGCGGGTCGCGCGGACTGCCCCTCGACCAGGACCGAGATGATCAACCCGTCGTAGTTGGTGGCGATCCGCGCCGCCTGCCCGTGGTCGTCCCGCAACGCGAGACACATGCCGCACAGGTGCGCCATCCACTCGCTCTGCAACTTCTCCGTCAGTCGGTGCCGGCACGGCCGGATGATCCCGAACAACCCCTCGCCCCATTTCCCTGCGCCGTTCCGGTCCCCACAGGCGAATCAGCCTACTGATCACCCGTCAGCCCCGTTCGGGTTCCGGGCCGGGGTGGGGCCGGCCGGACAACCCGCGGCCGCTTAGGATCCGCCGCGTGACTGCATCGATACTGGTCGTCTGTAGCGGGAACATCTGTCGCTCCCCCGTGGTCGAGGCGATGCTGCGGCACCGACTGACCGGCTCGGCGCTGTCGGCCGAGGTGTCCTCGGCGGGCACCATCGACTGGAATGCCCGGCCGATGGCGGACAACAGCACACTGGTGCTGGTCGAGCACGGGATCGACCCGGGTGCGCACCGCAGCCGCAAGCTCACCGTCGACCTGCTGCGTACCGCCGACGTGGTGATCGGTATGACGCGCGAACACCAGTGGGCCATCGAGGCGCTCGCCGCCGACGCCCTGCCGCGCGCCTTCCTGCTCGGCGAACTCGTCCGGTTGGGCGAGAAGTTCGGTCCACGCGGCGAACTGCCGCTCGCCGACTGGGTGGCCCGGGTGGACGACCTGCGACCGGCGAACCGGATGGCCCGACCCGCCGACGAACTCGACGACCCGATGGGCGAGCCGATCGAGTCGTTCCGGGTGATGGGCGCCCGGGCGGACGACCTCACCGGGCGGCTGGCCGAGCTGCTCGTGCGGTGATCCGCGCGCCGCGCGATCCCCAAGATCATTCGAACAAATGATCTTTCCTCGCGTCACCACAAGGCCCCCTGGGCACACCGACTCTTTGGCTGCCTCGTACACTCGCGGTCCCGCCGAGGGGATCGGCGGCACCGGGTGGGGGTGGACATGCGCGACGCGGAGCACGACCGGAATGACCGCGAGTACGGCGAGTACGGCGGATACGACGACTACGAAGACCGGCACGACCACGAGGACGGGGACCGGCGCAAACACGGCTGGGTGTTCCTGGTACTGGCCCTGTTACTGGTGATCGGCACCGGTTACGGGGCCTACTCGTTCCTCCGGCAGGACGACCCGTCCTCGGCCTCCTCGGCGTCCGGATCGGCGTCCGCGTCGGCCGGCGCCGTCGAGCGCAGTCCACGCAACGCCGCACGACGCTTCCTCGGCGAGTGGCAGGCCGGCAACTGGACCGGCGCCGGCGCCCTCACCACCGACCCGACGGCGGCGGGCGCGGCGCTGGTGGGTCTGAACGACGGGCTCCGGGTGAGCGCTCGCCGGCTCACCGTGGGCGAGGCACAACCCGAACGGCCCGACAAAAGTGTGCCGGTGCCGTTCGAGGCACGGCTGACCCTGAACCACGCGGGCGAGTGGACCTACACCGGCACCCTCACCGTGGCCAGGACGCCGGGCGGGGGCCACCTGGTCGACTGGGCGCCGACCGCGCTGCATCCGGAGCTGACCGCGACCACCCGGCTCGAGTTCGTGCCCAACCAGGACGGTGTCGGCGGCGAGGTGCTGCGCGCGAAGGACGGCTCGGTGTTGTCGGCGGCGGAGAATCCCTCCCTCGCCGCGATCCGGACCGGCCTGGCGAGCAAGGCCCGGCCCGCCGAGCAGGCCGTGCCCGGCGGCACGGTGCTGTTGGTCGACGCGACCTCGAAGACCTCGCTCAAGCAGCTCGGCACGGTCGGCGAGGTGCAAACCGCGCCGCCCTCGGACGGTGGCGTGCGGACCACGCTGGACGCGAAGTTGCAGGCGGCGGCCGAGCGGGCGGTCAAGGGCGAGTCGCGGACCACCTCGCTCGCGGCGGTGCGGATCGGCACCGGCGAGATCCTCGCCGTCGCGAACAACCCGGCGGGCGGGCCGAACAACGCCTTCCTGGGCACCACCCCGCCCGGCTCGACGCTGAAGATCGTCACCGCGGCGACGCTGCTGAGCAAGGGCGTGGTCGGCCCGGACGACAAGGTCGGTTGTCCCGAGTCGGCGAACGCGGGCGGCATGCGGTTCACCAACTCCGAGGGTCGTTCGTTCCCCGAGGGCACCTTCAAGGTCGCGTTCGCGCAGTCCTGCAACACCACGATGGCGAACCTGTCGGCCAAGCTCAGCGGCGCGGACCTGTCCACCGTCGCGCACGACTGCTTCGGCATCGGCGGCGACTGGAAGACCGGGATCGTCTCGTTCGACGGCCGGGTGCCCGCCGCGTCGGACGACACCATGAAGGCCGCGAACATGATCGGCCAGGGCCAGGTGCAGATGAACCCGCTCACGATGGCCTCGGTGGTCGCCACCGCGAAGTCCGGCGCCTTCCGCCAGCCGCATCTGCTGCCGGACCAGGAGGGCCTGTGGCGGGCGCCGCGCGAGCTCTCGCCCGCGGTGAGCGGCCAACTGCGCACGCTGATGCGCTCGGTGGTCACCGAGGGCACCGCGCGCGACTCGCTCGGCGGGCTCGGCGGCGACGTGGGCGCGAAGACCGGTACCGCCGAGGTCGGCGGCGGCAAGCCGAACAACGGCTGGATGGTCGCCTACCGAGGCGACATCGCGGTCGCGGTCTGGGTCGAGGGCGGCATCACCGGCGGCCGGTCGGCCGGGCCGATCGTGAAGTCGTTCCTGGGTGCGACGGGCTGAGCGGCCGTAGTCCATCATGGGCAGCGTGACCGAACACGATCTTGCCGACGAGGGCCCTGGCCGGGCCGAGACCTTCCTCGACCTGCTGCGCCTGGAGCAGATCGAGGAGAACATCTTCCGGGGCTGGTGCCACGCCGGCGCGCCGCTGCGCGCCTTCGGCGGCCAGGTCGCCGCACAGGCCCTGGTGGCGGCGGGCCGCACGGTGGTCCCGGACCGACACGTGCACTCGTTGCACAGCTACTTCCTGCGGCCCGGCAGCACCACCGCGCCGATCGTGTACCAGGTCGATCGGGTCCGGGACGGGCGCTCGTTCGCGACCCGGCGCGTGACCGGTGTACAGCACGGCGCGGCGATCTTCACCCTTTCGGCGTCCTTCAAGGTGGCCGAGGAGACCCCGGAGCACCGTCGCGCGATGCCGGACGTGCCGCTCCCGGAGGACCTGCCGGACCCGTACGAGAAGTTGTCCGCCGAGGAGCGCGCGCACTACGAGGAGTCGCAGACCCGGCTGCTGATGGACCTGCGCTTCGTCCCGGAGGACAAGTCGCCGGGCACCCACATCGTCGACGGCATCCCGCACCAGCGGGTGTGGATGCGCGCCGCCAAGCAGTTGCCGGACGACCCGCTGCTGCACGTGTGCGGACTGACCTACATGTCCGACCTGACCCTGGCCGGCACCGCGGCCCGGCCGTACATCACGAATCCGGCCAAGCTCCAGATGGCCTCGCTGGACCACGCGGTGTGGTTCCTGCGCCCGTTCCGCGCCGACGAGTGGCTGCTGTTCGCCCAGGCCTCGCCGTCCGCCCAGGACGCGCGCGGGCTGGCCATGGGCGAGTTCTACAACCACGACGGCGTACTGGTGGCCTCGGTCGTCCAGGAAGCGGTGATCCGCCAGCGGTAGCGGCACGGGTCGGTCACGGCGGCGTGGGTTTTCCGGCCGGGCCGCGGTTCGGCCGGGTGAGCGCGTCCACGCCCAGTCGCGCGCCCGCGCGGACCCCGCCCACCCGGCCGAGCTCGCGCAGCGCGTACAGCAGCACCGCGATGTCGTCGATCAGGATCGGGTCGGGCAGCAGGTCCACCGGGCTGATCGCGTAGATCAGCGCACCGAGGAACAGCGCCCGGTCGCGCGTGGTCGCGTCCGGCCCCCGCACCAGCCGCCAGGTCCGCAGCAGCCTGCGGACCAACACGACCACGATCACGAGCGTCACGACGAAGACGACCGCCGCGACGCCGAGCACGATCCACACCCAGGTGTCCACGTGGGTCGTCTGCCCCGTCAGGCGCCGCCCACCCAGACCGTCTTCGCGTTGCAGAACTCGCGGATTCCCTCCCGGGCGAGTTCGCGCCCGTACCCGCTGGTCTTGATCCCGCCGAAGGGCAGCTCGGGGTAGGACGTGACCATGCCGTTCACGAACACCGCGCCGGCCTCCAACTCGGCCGCGCAGCGCTCCTGTTCGGCCTCGTCCTCGGTCCAGGCGTTGGCACCGAGGCCGAACGGGGTCGCGTTGGCGAGGTCGATCGCCTCGTCCAGGTCGGCGACCCGGTACAGCCCGGCGACCGGGCCGAACACCTCCTCGCGGTACATCCGCATGTTCGGGGTGAGCTCGGCGACCACGGTCGGCGGGTAATACCAGCCGGGACCGGCCGGCCGCTCGCCGCCGCACAACACCCGCGCACCCTTGGCCTTGGCGTCCTCTACCTGGGCGCTGACATCGAGTACGCCCTGCTCCTGGGCGAGCGGGCCCACGTCGGTGCCCTCGGCGGTCGGGTCGCCGACCCGCAGCGCGGCCATGTGCGCGGTGAAGGCCTCGGCGAACGCGTCGTACACGTCGGTGTGCACGATGAACCGTTTGGCCGCGATGCAGCTCTGCCCGTTGTTCTGGGTGCGCGCCTTGGTGGCGGTCTTCGCGGCGGCCTCGATGTCGGCGGAGGGCAGCACCAGGAACGGGTCCGAGCCGCCCAGTTCGAGCACCGTCTTCTTCAGCTCGCGGCCGGCGATCGCCGCGATCGAGCGACCGGCACCCTCGCTGCCGGTCAGCGTCGCGGCCACCACACGCGGATCGGACAACACCCGCTCGACCAGCTTGGACCCGATCAACAGGGTCTGGAAGGCACCCTCGGGGAAGCCGGCCCGGGTGAACAGCTCGCCCATGTACAGCGCGGTCCGCGGCACGTTCGACGCGTGCTTGAGCAGGCCGGTGTTGCCCGCCATCAGCGCGGGCGCGGCGAAGCGCATGGCCTGCCAGAGCGGGAAGTTCCACGGCATCACGGCCAGCACCGGACCGAGCGGCTCGTAGCGTACGTACGCCCGCCGCGCCCCGACCGCGCCGGCGTCGGCCGGCTCGTCGGCCAGGAACCCCGCCGCCCGCTCGGCGTAGAACCGACACAGCCGGGCGCACTTGACCACCTCCGCCTCGGCGGCGGCGAGCGTCTTGCCCATCTCCGCGGTCATCACCGCCGCGACGTCGGACTTCTCCGCGTCGAGCAGGTCCGCGGCCCGACGCATGGCCGCGGCGCGCACGTCGTACGAATCCCGCCGGTGCGCCCGGAACACCTCGTCGGACCGCGCCACGCGCGCCTCGATCTCGCGTTCACCCAGCTCGGCGAACTCCTCGAGCGTCTCCCCGGTCGCCGGATTGACGGACGCGATGGCCATGAGAGCCTCCAGATACGGCGGATGCGAAAGGCGAGGGCGGCGCACGCCGAACCCGATCGGCGCGCCCCCGCTCGACCCGTTACCCACAGCGCACCGGCTGACACAACACCCCGTTCGGCCCGGTGCGCCCGCCGCTTGTCACCGCGGCCTGGCAGCATGCCCGCCATGAAGGAACAAGCCATCCCGATCCTGCGCGTGGCCGACGCGGCCGAGTCCGTCACCTGGTACGCCCGGCTGGGCTTCGTCCGGGAATGGGAACACCGCTTCGAACCCGATCTCCCCGCCTTCGTCGACATCGCCAGGGGCGATGTGCACCTCTTCCTCAGCGAGCACACCGGCGACGCGACGCCGGACACGCTGGTCTACCTCCGGGTCGCCGACATCGACGAGGTGGCCCGGGAATTCGGCGTCCCGGTCGAGGAGGCGCCGTGGGCCCGGGAGGTTCACCTGAGCGACCCGGACGGCAATCGGCTGCGGTTGGGCACGCCGAAGGAGGAGTGAGGCCGACCCGGAAGCCGAGCGGGTCAGCCGGCCGATCTACCGACGAGTAGCTTGATCCGGCCGCTGTCGACATGCCCGGCGAGGGTGCCGAGATGCCGACGCTGGGATTCGTCGATGCGCAGCCAGGTCAGGGCCGGAAGGTCGATCAGGGGGGTCAGGTCGGTCACGGGGGCCCTGGAGACGCCCACGTAGGCGAGGTGTGGCAGGCCGGCCAGCGGGGTCAGATCCGACACACCGGATCCGTCGGCGAACACCTGCCTCAGAGCGGGCAACCCGCTCAGCGGGCCCAGTTCGGTGACCGGAGCGCCCATGATGTCGAGGCAGTCGAGATCGGGGTGCCTCACCAGCGCGGACAGGTCGGTGATCCGCGTGCCGCCCAGGTTGAGACCGCGCAGCCGCGGAAGGCCGGGCAGGGACCGAAGATCCTCCAGTTGCTCGTCGGTGAAGTCGAGATGCGTGAGCCACGGACACAGATCCCACGCGCTCGGCTGGGACAGGTGCTCCACGCCGAGCCACAACCGGTGCACCCCTGGCAGTTCCGCCAACGGTCGCAGGTCCGTGACGCGCGTGCCGTTGATGCCCAGGAAATCGAGCCGCGGCAAGGCGGCGAGGGCTCGGGACGGAATCTCCGTCGTCTCGGCGGGCAGCAGGATGGTCCTGACATCGGTCCTGCCCGCCATCGCCTCCAGGCCCCGCAGGTCGGGAACCCGAACGCAGCAATCCCCGAAGTCCACGTGCTTCAGCACCGATTCGTAGTAGCCCTGCCGGTCGGTCAGCCCACTCCACGCCCCGAGCAGAGCCAGCCGGATCCCGGGTGGCTCCCGATCACGAAAGCAGCTCAGCAGGGGGATCGTGGCGTCCCCGGCGATCTTGGTCACCGTACGAACGATGTGGCGCGCCTCCTCGTCCGTGACCCGCCGGCCCCGCACCAGGTCCGCGAGCAGGTCCAGGACGAACTCCCCCACACCCGCCAGATTCTCCGCGCCCTCCCAGTCTCGCGGGGGCAACAGCCGGGACGTCTCGACCCGGAACCGCTCCGCCCGCTCGGGATCCACCATCGCCGCCGTCGACACACACGCCGCGCCCAGCAGCCACAACCGATCGCGGTGCACCGGGTCCGCCTCCGCCCGCGCGATCAGGCCGTCCAGCAACTCCCGCTGCCGGGACGGGTCGTCCTGGGTTCGGCCGACCGCCATGATCAACACGTCGTGGTAGAGCGGATCGTGCGCGTGGTTGATCAGGTGGTCCAGGTGTTCGGCCCGGACGATCTCCAGTGCCGCCAGGTAGTCCTGGAAGCTCGCGTGGCCGAACTCGAAGACACCGAGCTCGGGTTCCTGGAGCAGCCCGCTCCGGGCGACCAGACTCGCCAGGACCTCCTCGGCCGTGTACGGCGGTTCGACGGTCTGCCGAAACCTGGCCAGTACGTCGGCCACGCACGCCGTCGCGACCCGTTGGGTGATCGATCGGCGGCCGTTGAGCGTCATCCACATCGCCAGGGCGGCCAGCACCTTCTCCGCCTGGGTCGGCTGGAGCCGGACCCGACTCGTGCCGATCCGCCGGGCCCGTTCGCGACCACCCAGCAGCATCGCCATGGCCGAGCGGTACAACTCGGTGCGGCCCTCCGGGAGGGCCTGGTCCGCGTACCGATGCAGCGCGCACATCAGCGCGCACAGCAGGGGGTTGGTCCCGAGCCGGGCCAGGTCCCGGCGGCTGTCCAGGGTGTGCTTGAGCCGCTCGGCGCACTCGGCCAGTTCGTCGGGTTCACCGAGTTGGGCCCGATGCCAGCGGTCCACGAACAGCGCGACCTGCGCGCTCGACATGGCTTGGAGCTCCCCCGCGACAAAGCCCGCCCGGCGCAGTCGCCGATGCCGCCGCTCGGACAACACCCTCGGTCGCGAGGTCACCACGTAGGCCGCGTCGGGGTAGTCCACGCACAACTGTTCCAGCCAGTCCAGCGCGTCCGCCCGGTGCCCCTCGGGCAGTTCGTCCACGCCGTCGACGAAGACCACCGCCCGCCCGTCGCGCATCCGGCGCGCCGCCCAGCCCGTGGGCTGCTCGCCGCCGAGCGTGGACCCGGAGGCGTCGACGAAGTCGGCCGGCGCGGGCAACACCAGTCGATCGTCCGCGACCATGGCGCGCAGCTTCAGCAGGAACGGCACCCGGCCGGTCCAGGAGGCCAGTCGGGCGGGCAGATCCCCCGAGGCCACGTGCACGGCGAGCCGGCGCAGCAGCGTGCTCTTGCCGGATCCCGCCACGCCCTCGATCACCATGCGATCGCTGCGCGCGAGGGCGTCCTCCAACAGGCTGCGCGCGGTGTCCGCCTGCGCGCCGTCGTCGTCCCAACGCCGCCGGGGCTCGCGACGGGTCTGCACGACCAGGCTCACGTAGGCCGTGGTCAGCTCGTACGTACTGTCCTGGGGGTCGAGTTCGGTGACCCCGAACAGCCGGGCCTGATCCAGCCTGACCCGCAGACCCGCGCGGTAGCGCCGGTCGAACGTGTCGTCGACGTCCTCCTCCGCCGGTACCCGGCGCAGCAACTCCGCCTGACCGACCGCCTGTTCCAGCACGGTACGGGCCAGGAACTCGGGCTGCTTGGTGAAGAAGTCCACGATGTGCGTACAACACTCGCCCAGAAGCGCGTCGTACAGCGGCGTCCCGGACTGCGCCGACCCCTGCGCGCGGGCGGCCAACCGCGACCGCAGCACGCTCGAGTCCAGGCCCGCGGCCTGGACGTCGTCCATGGTGACCGCGTCGCCGAGCGTGGCCACCACCGCCGCGACGATCAGTTCGCCGTCCGCCGGTTCCAGTCTGGCGAAGTCCCTTTCCACATCGGTCAGTCGCCGGGTCAGGGTGCGCGTCAGTCGTTCCACGTCGCCGGCGCCGACCTCGCGGCGTACCCGGCGGCGCGCGACTCGCCCACCCATCCGAACCGGTGCTTCGACCAGTCGCGCGCCCGGGGGCGCCGAGGTCAGTCGCCGCAGTGTGCTCGTGATCGCCGTCGCCAACAGGCGTCCCTGTACCGGATCCACCACTCGTCCCGCCTCCCGAGCCGACCGGATACTCGAGTATGTCGCGATCGGCGATGATCGAGTGGGGATATGCGATCAGACCGGCCGAGACGGTGCCCGATCGTGCTCGGACGATCCGGGGTCGACGTCCGGCTCCGCTCGTGATCGGTCCCGGTCCCCCGCCAAGACCCCCCTGGCCAGTTCCGCCAGCCCGCGCTTGATCCGCTCCACCGAGATGCCCAGTTCGCGCTGTCGCCGGTACACCTCCGGTGCCAGCGGCGCGAGCAGCATGTCGGCGAGCGCCTCGGGGTCCGCGCGCTCCGCCGCCAGGATCCGCACGTGCGTGTACCAGAAGCCGTACGCGCCGGTCCGGTAGCGCGCGCTGCCCGTCTCCGCGCCCAGGAGCAGGTGCACGTGCCGCTCCAGTAGGTCCACCATCGCCGCGTAGAAGGCCGCCAGGCGCTCGGCCGGATCGTTCTCGTCCGGGCCCAACGGCGGTGCGCCGCGCAGGATTCGGTGTTGCAGCGCGTGTTCGTGCTCGTCCAGCAGGGCGCGCGCGATCGAGGCCCGGTCGGGATAGCGGCGATACAGCGTGCCGCGGCCGATGCCCGCCGCCTTGGCGATGTCCTCCATGGTGACCTCGGCCGGATCGCCGGCCGCGAACAGTTCCTCGGCCGCGGCCAGGACCCGGGCCCGGTTCCGGGCGGCGTCCGCACGCTCCCGGGGCCGAGCCGCACCGTCCGCGGCGACCGGGAGGCCCGTGAGCAAGTCGGTGCGTTTCGTCATGATCCCCACCCTAATAGCAAGTGGACAGCATGTCCACTTAGCTGTTACGGTCCCCTCACTGAAGCGGACAACCCGTCCACTTAACCCTCGGGAGCAACCATGCCGCACCTTCTCCACCTCGACTCCAGCGCCCGTGCCGACTCCTTCTCCCGGACCCTGGGCGCGGCATTCGCCGACGCGTGGCGGAGCGCCCGGCCGGACGCCGAGTACACCCACCGCGACCTGACCGCGCGCCCGGTGCCGCCGATCGACCAGGCCTGGACCGAGATCTGCGACACGATGTTGCGCGAGGGCATCACCGAGATCGCCGACTACCCGCGAGCGGTCCGCACCCCCGAGCAGCGCAAGGCGTGGGACGTGGTCGAGCCGCTGCTGGCCGAACTGGTCGCGGCGGACGTCGTGCTGATCGGCGCGCCGATGTACAACTTCGGCGTTCCCGCCCAGCTCAAGAGCTGGATCGATCAGGTCACCTTCCCCAAGATGTCGCTCGCGCCGCGTCGATTCGTGGTCGCCTCGGCCCGCGGCGGCTCGTACCTGCCGGGCACCCCCCGGGCGCCGTTCGACCACCAGACGCGCTACCTCGTCGACTTCTTCACCGGGCACTACGCGATCTCGGACGCGATCGTGCTCGGTACCGAACTGACCAACTCGCTCGTGGACCCGGCGCTCGCCGAACGCCGGGACCTGCACCTGTCCTCGCACGCGGACGCGCTCACCCGCGCCACCGAGCTCGGACGCTCACTCGTGGAGGGGTACTGATGGCCTGGTTGATCCTGCTCGGAGCCGGCCTCGTCGAGGTCGTGTGGTCGCAGAGCATCAAGCCCACCGAGGGATTCACCAAGCCGGTGCCGACGGTGATCTGCTTCGTGCTCGGCGCGACGGCCGTCTACCTGCTGTCGGTCGCGATGCGCGACCTGCCGGTGGGTACGGCGTACGCGGCGTTCACCGGGATCGGCACCGTCGGCGCGATCACGCTGGGCATCACCGTTCAGCACGACGCGCTCAGCGCCGGACGCATCGCGGCGCTCGCGCTGATCGTGGGCGGCCTGGTGCTGGCCCGGCTGACCTCGACCGGGTGAGCCGCGACCACGCCGGCGGGCCGACGAAGCGGGACCGGGCCGAACGGGTAAAGCGCGAGCGCGCGTTGCTCCTCGAGTGCGCGCGGATGCGGGAGCGAGCCCACATCGCGGACGCCGGGCCTGATCCGCCGCTGACCGGGCCGATCGCGGGCGCGGGTCGGTGGGTCGACCAGTCGCGCGGGCTCGCTGCGGCGGGCCCGCGCGCTCGGTAACCTCGGAGGCGTCCGGCCCGGGTCGGATCCGCGAACCGGAGGAGTGCGCATGTCGGTGACCCTCGCGAAGGGTGGCAACTGCCCGTTGGCGGTGGCCGCCGTGCTGGTGGAGGTCTCCTCCCAGGCGTCCGTGGACGTCTCGGCACTGCTGCTCGCCGGGTCCGGAAAGGTGCGCTCGGACGCCGACTTCGTCTTCTACAACCAGCCGACCGGGCCCGGCGTCCGGCTCCGGTCGGGTGAGCCGGGGCGACCCGCGGCGGTGCAGGTGGACACCGCGGCGGTGCCCGCGGACGTGCAGACCATCGTGGTGGCGCTGAGCCTGGACGGCGGTCCCGGCGCTCCGGCCACCTTCGGCGGGACGGTGCCGCCCGCCGTGACCGTGCGCGACACAGCCGGCGAGGCGCTGGTCACCTTCACGCCGAACGGGTTGGGCCGGGAGACCGCGCTGGTGCTGCTGGAGTTGTACCGGCGCGGCGGCGCGTGGAAGGTGCGCGCGGTCGGCCAGGGCTACGCCAACGGACTCGCCGGCATCGCCACCGACTTCGGTGTCGCCGTCGACGACGAGCCGACCCCTGCGCCCGGACCGGTCGGCGCACCGACCCGGCCGCACCCGCGGCCCCAACCGCAGGCCCCGTCGCCGGCGGACACGCCGCCTCCGACCCAGGCCACGACGCGTCCCCCGGCCCCGACGTCCGAGGCCCCTCCGACGACGGCGACGCCGACCGCCCCGCTGTTGCCGCACGAGCCGCCCAGGCCCGCCCCGATCCCGCCGCCGATCCCCCGCCGCCCGGTGACTGTGCAGCCCACCCCGGCTCCGGCACCCGCCCCGCCTCTGCCGCCGCCCCCGCCCCCAGCCCCGGCCCCGACGCCTGCTCCGACCGCGGCGAGCACCGCCCCGCTCCCGGTCGGCGGAACCCGAACGGGCGGCCCGATCAACCTCGACAAGGGCCGGGTCAGCCTGCGCAAGGATCAGACGGTCTCGCTGGTCAAGACCGATGCGCCGCCGTTGACCCGGATCCGGATGGGCCTGGGCTGGGATCCGGCGAAGGCCGGAAGCAGCATCGACCTCGACGCGTCCTGCATCGCGTTCGACGCGCAGGGCAAGAAGGTCGTGACCGTGTGGTTCATGAAGCTGTCCGGCCTCGACGGCGCGATCGCGCACTCCGGCGACAACCTGACCGGCGAGGGCGAGGGCGACGACGAGTCGATCGTGGTCCGGCTCGACGCGCTCCCGGCCCGGGTCACCGGGCTCGTGTTCACCGTGAACTCGTTCCTGGGGCAGAAGTTCACCGAGGTCTCCCACGCCTTCTGTCGCCTGGTCGACGACACCACCAACGCCGAGTTGGTCCGCTTCGAGCTGTCCGCCACCGAGCCGCGCACGGCCGTACTGATGTGCAAGCTGGTTCGCGAGGGCCCGGCGTGGTCGATGACGGCGCTCGGGCGCTTCGCCGACGGGCGCACGGTGAACAAGCTGGTGAACCCGGCCCGCGAGGCGCTCGGGCACTGATCGAGGCTCGGTGGTCCACGAACGCGGACGGACGGGCCGCCGCCCACCCGCGCGGGATCACGGGCAGTGCTCGCCGTACTTGACCACGCCCACGTCCACCGAGTCCGAGACGGGTGCTCCCTGGGCCGGCCGCTGGGTGCACACCAGCCAGTGCGTCTCGATCAGCACCAGCCGACTCCCGCCCAGGTCCCGCGCCTTGACGTGCGTGTCACCGCGCAGGGCCCGGCGCACGACGGTGAGGCTGCGGCCGTTCAGGTCGGGCATCCGGCCGTCGACCACCTCGGGTTCGGCGGTCGGCGCGGTAGCGGCCGGGCACTTCTCGTCGTGTCGGACCACGCCCAGGTCGACCCGGAGTCCGGTGGCCAGCGGCCCCGGCCCGGGACTTTGGTCGCACACCTTCCAGTTGCTGAAGACGAACTGCCGGCGCCCGCGACCGCCCGCGTCGTGCGAGGCGACGAACCGGTAGCCGGCCCGCCGGGCGCCGTCCCACGCCTGTTGGAAGTCGGCGCCGACCAGGTCGGGCAGCACATGTTTGGGCACCGACGACGGCTTCGCCGGCGGAGTCGTCGACCGGGCCGGCGCCGACTCGGCGGGCGCCGCCGCCGTGGCCGCGACACGCGCGCCCTCGGCCGGCGTCGAACCGGTGCGCTCCGCACGGTCCCGATGGACCAGCCCGACGATCACCAGCACCGCGACGACCGCACAGATCACCCCGAGCCGCTGCCTCGGGTTGCGCCACCACGTCATCCCCCCACGATGCGGCCGAACGCGGCGAAATGGGAGCGATTCGCCCGCCGATCACCTGTTCGTGTGGTCTACACCCGATTCCGGAAACGCCTCACGGACCGCGAACTCGGTCGCCTGACGCACTATCTCGGCCCGCGAGGGGCCGGGCGCGCCGATCACGATCCGGGTGGCCAGCCCGTCCAGCAGCGCGTGCAGGCGCAGCACGTACCCGTCCGGGTCCGGGTGCGGCCCGATCATCGCGCGCAGGTCCGCCATCCACGGCCCCTCGATCTCCGTGCTCGCGGCCAGCACCTCCGGGTCGCCGAGCGAGCGCGTCCACACCTCCAGCCACAACGTCCAGCGCGAGTCGGCGCGCTCGTCGGGCAGGTAGAGGTCGATGTAGCCGGCGAGCCGTTCGGCGACGGAGAGGTCGGGCGCCGTCAGCAGCGCCCGCCGGCGCTCCGCGAAGCCCAGCTCGCTCCAGCGCAGCGTCTCCACGAGCAGTTGTTCCTTGGACCCGAAGTAGTACGCGACGTGGCCGCCGCTGATTCCGATCCGCTTGCCCAGGCCCGCCATGGTCAGTGCGGCCAGGCCGTGCTCGGCGATCGCGTCCATCGCGGCCTGGAGCACCACCTCCCTGGGCTGTTCCAGCCGCTTGCGCCGTGTCCCCGCCATGCTCAGCACCCCTGGTTCGTTCGATGGCGGACCTCGCCTGCCGCCATGTTAGAACGTCGTTCAATACCGCGTCCGGCGAACCGGCGCCGCCATACTGGCGGAAGGCAGCGCCCACCCCGACGAGAGGACCCAACCGTGGCACCCCAGCCGCTCACCGACGCCGAACTGACCAAGGCCCTCGCCGACCTCCCGGGCTGGCGGGTCGTGGACGGCGAGTTGACCGCGACCTACACGTGCGCCCGCGCGGACGTGCCCGCCTTCTACGCGACCGTCGCCGCCTCCGAGGACCAGGCGAACCACCACGCCCGGATCACCATTCTGTACGGCACCCTGTCCTTCGCCTTGACCACCCACGACGCGGGCGACCGGATCACCGCCCTCGACGTCGAGTTCGCCACCCGCGTGGCATCCTTCGCCGCCGCCCACGGGGCCGCCCTCAAGGACTGAGCGGGCGCGGGCGCCGTGCAGCGGGGCCCGCGGACGGCGGGCTTGGCGCGGGGCCGAGGGCCGCGACCGGGCGGTGGGCCACGCAGGCTTCACGCGGCGCTTTCCGGCCGTTCATCAAGACGACCGGAGCGGCGCCTAGCCTCCGAGCATGAGCACCGACGCATCGGCGTCCCATCCCGTCTCGACCACCGTTCGCGGTTGGCTCCTCCCGTTCGCCGGCGCCGGATCGGCCGGGTGGCTGATCGGGACGTACGCGATCCGCGCCGCCGCGCAGGGTTCGTGCGACGACTTCGGGCGACGCGGCTGCACGGGTGACGACTTCGGCCCATCGCTGGTCGGCCTGGCCGGTCTGGTGCTGCTGCTCGTCCTGATAGCCGGCGCGGTCGCGGCCACGGCCGGACGCCGCGGGATACCCGCGTTCGCCGGCTCCCTGGTGTTCGCGGGCACGATCGCGGTACTGGCCGCGCTCGTCGAACCGACGTCCGACGCCGGTTGGTACGTGCCGACCGCGACCGCCGCCGCCCTCGCCGTCCTGCTGCTCGCCCTCGCCGCGTTCGGCGCGGGCGAGCGGGGCACGGCACCGGCTCCCGCGTCGAACGCCGCCGGGCCGGCGGGGTCGGCCGAGCCGCTCACCGGCGCCGAGCCGCCCGGCCCCGGATCCCACGGCACCGCGTCGACCGAGCACCGCTGACCACGCACAGGCTTTACGACACCACCACCCGGGGGCGAAGGCGGCGGGGCGACGTCGTCGCCCCGCCGCCTTCGCTCACACCTTCGGCTGCTGCTGCGTGATGCAGTGGATGCCGCCGCCATTGGCGAAGATGTCGCGGGCGTCGACCGGTTCGATGGTGCGGCCGGGGAAGAGCTTGCCGAAGGTCGCGGCGTTCTCCTCGTCGCGCGGGTCGTCGAAGGCGCACAGGACCACCGCGCCGTTGGCGACGTAGTGGTTGATGTAGCTGAAGTCGACCCAGTCGTCGTGCGCTTCGAGCACGGTCGGCGCCGGGATCTCGACCACTTCGAGCGGACGGCCGTGCGCGTCGGTGGAGGCGCGCAGCAGCGCCACGTTCTCCTTGCCGACCTCGTGGTCCGGGTGCGCCGGGTCGGGCTGCACATGCGCGAGGACCAGGCCCGGGCGGGCGAACGACGCGACGATGTCGATGTGCCCCCGGGTGCCGTACAGCCCGTAGTCGCGGGTCAGACCGCGCGGCAGCCAGATCACCTTGCGCACGCCGAGGAACGCCTTCAGTTCGTCCTCGACCTGCTCCTTGGTCCACCCGGGGTTGCGGCCCTCGTCGAGTTGCACGGTCTCGGTGATCAACACCGTGCCCTCGCCGTCGACATGGATGCCGCCCCCCTCGTTGACCATCCGCGACGCGTAGCGCCGGGCGCCGGACGCCTCGATCACGTGCTCGGCGATGTCCCGGTCATGCTCCCACGAGGCCCACTCCTGCGCCCCCCAACCGTTGAACACCCAGTCGGCGGCAGCAAGTTCGCCCTGCGGCCCGGTCAGGAAGGTGGGGCCGATGTCGCGCATCCACGCGTCGTCCAGCGGCCGCTCCAGCACGGTCAACGGCCGATGCACGTACCGCGCGACGGTGTCCGACTCGCCCAGATCGGTGATCAGCGTCACCGGCTCGTAGCGGGAGATCGTCTCGGCCACCCGGCCCCACGCGGTCCGCGCCGTGTGCAGGTCCTCCTCGCCGAAGGTCTCGTTACGGCTGGGCCAGGCCATCCAGGTGCGCTCGTGCGGCACCCATTCGGCGGGCATCGAGAAGCCGTCTGCGGCCGGGGTGTTGGTCATCGGGAAATCCTTCGGGAAATCGGGTCCCACCATGGATCCACGAACGGATCCGCGGCGGGGCCGCGGGAACAACGGATCATCGTCGCCGGGCCGATACCGCGCGTGCCGCGCACGGCCGCTCGGCGGCGCCGGGTCGGCATCGGGTCGCCGCCCGGTCCGGCAACACGCCGGTCACGCCGAGGACCGAGTGCCCGGCCTCGATCGCGGCGGCCGACCGGGCACCATCCCGGGCCGCCTCGCACACGGTCTCCGCGATCGGCGCGGCGGCCTCGGGCACGTTAGGCCGCAGCTCCCGGGCCCGCCGCGCCCGAGCCGGCCCGGCGGCCGTGAAGATCGGCAACCGGTCCCGCTCGGTGGGCGTCCTCCGCATGCGTTCCTCCGTATTGAATGGCGTTCAAATCGCATTGAACGCCATTCAATACCGACTGTCAACGCCCCGGCGGGTGTCGGCCGACCCGTTCCCACGCCGGGCCCGCAGCCCTCGGCGCGGCTCGCTCAGCGGGCCAGGCGCGCCGCCAGACCGTCCAGGAGCAGCCGCAGCCCGGTCTCGAATCCGCGCTCGTCGAGCGTCTTCGGATCGCTCGCGGCCAGCGAATCGGCGAGCGAGGGATACTCGGCCCGGTAGTCCTCGACCGGCCGGACGAAGCCCTCGACGTAGGTCTCGATCACCGACCCGACCACGAGGTAGTCCAGCGCCGCGGACACCTCGGCCGCCTCGGCCGGGCCCAGACCGATCCGGACCAGGGTGCGGGCGGTGGCGTCGTACGCGGCCAGCGCCTGCTCGGTGGACACCGGCCGGCGGGCGATCACCGGCAGCGCCTCGGGATGGCGCAGGTAGGCCGCCCGGTAGCCTCGGGCGAACGCGGTGATGCCGACCCTCCAGTCGGGATCCTCCAGCGGTGCGCGGTCGATCTCCCGGGTTATCACCACGGTGATCGCGTCGAGGAGCTCCTCCTTGGACGCCACGTGGTTGTACAGCGAGGGCCCCTGGACGTCCAGCCGGGTGGCCAGGGCCCGCATGGTCAGCGCGCCCATTCCCTTCTCGTCCACCAAGTCGACCGCGGCCCTGGCGATCAGTTCGCGATCGAGTTTGGGGCGGCTGGGTCGACCCATCGTGCGTTCACCTCGTGCCGTTCGCGAGCACCGCCGTCGGTCACTCTGCGTTGCCAACCTAGCTCGAAGTCACCTCTTCCCCTACACCCGGTCGAAGGTTAGGGTCCTCAAACTAACTAAGTAAGTTTTAACGTCCCCGTTGCGAGGTCCCGATGAACCACGGCACTTCTCGCCCACCGACGCCCGCCGCGTCGGTGTCGCCCACATCGACCCCGGTGGTCGACCACGACGCCGAACAACTCGGCGCATTGGGCTACGAACAGGAGCTCAAGCGCAGTCTCGGCGTGCTGGGCAACCTCGCCATCGGCTTCGCCACCGTCTCCCCCGTCGTGGGCCTGTACGCCGTCGCGCAGGTGGGCACCACCATCGCGGGCCCCGCATGGGTGTGGGTGCTGCCGATCTGCCTGCTCGGCCAGGCGCTGCTGATGTGTGTGTACTCCGAGCTGGCCTCGCAGTATCCGATCGCGGGCGGCGCCTACCAGTGGGCCCGTCGCCTGGTCGGTCCCACGTACGCGTGGCTCGCGGGCTGGGTGGGCATGTGCGCGGTCGTGTTCGCCAACACCACGATCGTCTATCTGGGCGCGCCGTGGTTCTTCGCGCTCTTCGACGCCCATCCCACGCCGGGCCGAATCGTCGTGGTGGCCGCGATCTTCCTGCTGTGTTGTACCGCGATCAACGCCTTCGGCATCGATGTGCTGCGCTGGGTGCTCGCGGCCGGCATCGCGGCGGAGGCGCTCGCCTCGCTCGGGGTGGGTCTGGCCCTGCTGCTGCTCTTCCGGGAGAACGGCTTCGGCATCCTCACCGACACGATGGGCGCCGAGGCGCTCTCGGGCGGCTCGACCTTCTCCGCGATGCTCGCCGCGCTCGCGGTCGGCGGCTGGGCGTTCTTCGGCTTCGACGCGTGCGTGTCCTCCTCCGAGGAGACCAAGGACGCCGCCCGGCACGTGCCGAAGGCGATCTGGTGGACCCTGATCAGCGTCGGCGGCCTGGTCGTGCTGAACGCCGTCGCCGCCGAACTGGCCCACCCCGACCCCGCGAAGGTGGTCGCGGGAGAGGACCTGGACCCGGTCACCACCGCCGTGGTGAACTCGTTCGGCTCCTGGTCGGCCAAGCCGTTCGTGGTCGTGGTGATCATCGCGTTCATCGCGTGCGCGCTCGCTTCCCAGGCCGCCGCCGCACGCTCGGTCTACTCGGTCTCCCGGGACGGTGTGTTGCCCGGATCCCGGGCGCTGCGCGTGGTGAGCAAGCGGCAGGCGCCCATCGGCGCGCTGGTGATCACCGCCGCGATCAGTTGCCTGGCGCTGCTGCTGGCGCTGAACAGCGCCGCGATCGGCAGCCTGATCACCTTCGGCAGCGCAGCGATGTACCTCCAGTTCCTGTTGATCGCGTTGGCCGCGCTGATCGCCCGGCTGCGCGGGTCCTGGACGCCCGGCGGCCTGGTCCGGTTCGGCCGCTGGGGCACCCCGCTGAACGTGCTCGCGGTCGCCTGGCTGGCCTTCGAGTTCGTCAACATCGCGTGGCCGCGCGAGATCCTCGCCCCGCCCGGCGCACCGGCCTACCAGGTCTGGGCCGCCGTGCTCGGCATCGTCGTCGTGGTCGGCACCGGAGTGGTGTACCTGCTGGTCGCCCGCCCGCAGGACAAGGTGCGGGTGAGCGAGAGCTTCGCCGACCGCGGCGCCGACGAACCGACCCCGATTCCGCAGAGGAGCACCGTATGACCGCCGCGGACCTGGTGATCCTGGACGCACGCGTGCTGACCATGGATCCCACCGCACCCACCACCGACGCGCTCGCCGCGCGGGACGGGCGGATCGTCGCCCTGGGCGCCGACGCGCGCGCGCTGATCGGACCGCGCACCGACGTGATCCACGCGCCCGGGAACACCGTCACCCCCGGGCTGACGGACTGTCATCAACACCCGGTGCTGGGTGCGGACACCACCCGCGGCGCGAACCTGGTCGGCGCGCTCACCCTGGAGGAGACCCGGCGCCGACTCACCGAACAGGCCGCGCTGTGCGGACCGGACGACTGGGTGATCGGTTTCGGCGGCGAGTACGCGGCGTTCGCCGGCCGCGCCATCCACCGCGACCTGATCGACGACGCCGTGGGCGGTCGACCGGCGTTCGTGTGGATGTCGGACAGCCACACCGCGCTGCTGAGCACGGCCGCGCTGCGGATCGCCGGACTGACCGGCCCCCGCGAGTTCGCCGACCGCAGCGAGATCGTCTGCGACGAGCGCGGCCCCACCGGCGAGTTGCACGAGATGACCGCGTGCTTCCTGGGCTACCAGGCGGTACCGCCCATGCCGCGCACCGAACTCCTGACGCGGGTACAGAAGTTGTTCGCCGAGCAGAACCGACACGGGGTCACCGGCGTGCATGTCCTGGACGACGGGCCACGCACCGCCGACACCCTGGCCGGGCTGAACGACGAACAACGGCTGACCATGCGCGTGCGATTGGCGCCGTGGTGCCCACCCGGCGATGTGGACAACCTCACCGACCGGATCGGCGAACTGCGCTCCCTGGACGGCCTGGTGCGCCTCGCCGCGGTCAAGTTCTTCGCCGACGGCGCGATCGACGGCGGCGGCGCGTGGCTGCACGAGCCGGACTGCTGCGGCCAGTCGCACAGATCGCAGTGGAAGGACTTCGACCGGTACGCCGACGCGGTCGAGATCGCCGCCCGCGCCGGGCTGCCCGCCTGGACGCACGCGATCGGCGACCGCGCGGTGTCCCGGGCGCTGGACGTGTACGCCGAGCACGGCGCGCCGTTCGGCACCCGACACCGGATCGAGCACGCCGAGGTGCTGAGCGACGCCGACGTGCCGCGCTTCGCCGCGCTCGACGTGGTCGCCTCGATGCAGCCGACGCACATGGACTGGTCACTGCCGGACGGATCGGACAACTGGTCGCGCCGGGTGGGCCCGGAACGGGCCGAACGGGCTTGGCGCTACGCCGACATCCTGGCCGCCGGTGGCCATGTCGCGCTCGGCTCGGACTGGCCGGTCGCCGCGTTCGACCCCAGGCGCACGCTGGGCGGCGCGCAATTGCGCCGTCCGACGGGCGAGCCCGACCGCGCGGCGTACGGAGCCTCGGTCGGCATCTCGGCCCGGCAGGCCCTGGCCGGCTACACGACCGAGGCGGCCTACGCGGCGGGCGAGGAAGCGGTGGCCGGTCGGATCGCGGTGGGCTGCCACGCCGAGCTGACCATGTTCGGCGGCGACCCGCTCACCTGTGCCCCGGACGATCTGCCGGAGTTGCCGGTGACCGCGACGGTGGTCGCGGGACGGGTCGTGCATCGGCTCTAGGCCCTGCCCGGCGGATCTTGGTGGATCGGGCCGCGTCGTGAGCGCAGCGAGGAGCCCGAAGGGCGGATGCCGTGCATCGGCGTGCCGGAGAAGCAGCCGCATAGGGGTTCCATTCGGCTGCTTCTCCGGCGCGGCGAGGCCCGGTGCCAGGGTCCGGCGGACCCACCAGGATCCGCCGGACAGGACCTGGGCCCCTCCGGCGGACAGGGGCCGGCCGTATTGCCCACGGCGATCGCCGCCGCGACCGGCTGCCCGACATCGGGCCGGGTCGCGGCGGCTCGGCGCCGCGTGCGCCGTGCTCAGTCCCCGACCGCCCGCAACATGTCCGGGAGCGCGCGCATGTCGTCGAAGAGCACCGCGCCCGAGTCCGCCAGTCGATCCGCCCGGGTCAACCCGCCGACATAGCCGAATGCCCGCATCCCGGCCGCGCGGGCCGCCCGTACGCCGTAGGCGCTGTCCTCGATCACCACGCACCGGGCCGGATCCGCACCCATCTCCCGGGCCGCGTGCAGGAACAGGTCGGGCGCGGGCTTGCCCTCGGCGACGTCGTCCGCGCTGAACACCCGCCCCTCGAAGTGGCCGTGCAGCCCGACCAGCTTCAGGTTCCGCTCGACGCCGCCGCGCGGGCCGTTCGAGGCCACGCAACGTGGTTCCGGTATCTGCTCCAGTGCCGTGAAGATGCCGTCCACGGCGGTCAGTTCGGCGTCGAAGGCGGCCCGGTACAGGTGCCGGAACTCCTGGTGCCAGTTCGGGTCGAGGCGCCGGCCGAGGCGCTCCTCGACCAGTTCCGTGTGCCGCTCGCGCGAGCACCCCACGAAGTGCTCGACGATCTCCTCCTCGGTGAACGCGCAGCCCAGCGCGCCCAGCACCCGGGCGTCCACCCGAACCGCGATGCGTTCGCTGTCCACGAGCACGCCGTCACAATCGAAGATCACCAGATCGAACCCGGTCTGTGTCATACCGGGCAGCCTATGAAAGACCGATGCGGGCGGGCGGCGGCCGCGGACGGGATCACTCGGCGACTACGCGGTGACTACGCGCTCGGCTTCGCCTCGGGGAAGAATTCCGCGCCCTGGACGTAGGCCATCGCGGCGACGAACTCCGGGTCCACGAGCCGCCGTTCGATCTCCTCGGGGGTGACGTCCTCGATCCGGGCCTGAATCCACCACAGGTTGCCGAACGGGTCGCGGACCCGCCCGACCCGGTCGCCGAAGAACAGGTGCGTCACGTCCGTGACCGACGTGCCGCCGGCCGCCACCGCGCGGCGGTGCACCTCGTCGGCGTCCTCGACGTAGAGCCGCAGGAACGAGGGCGGCGCGGGAGTCGCGGGATCGATGTCGAACATCATCACGATCGCGTCGCCGATCTTGATCTCAACGTGGCCGATCCGGCCGTCCGCGACGACGAACCGGGAGCCGGGCACTTCCTCGGCACCGAACGCGACACTCAGGTAGTCGATCAACGCGGCCGTGTCGTGCGACAGGATCCACGGGGTGACGGTGGTGTAGCCGTCGGGAACGGTCTTGACGGTCATCGCGATGCCTCCGAAAGACGAGCGGGTGCGGGGGACCCCGGGGCGGGGAGCCGGGCGGCGCCGTGTGGTGCGCGCCGTCCTGCTGTCTTCGACGCTATTCGGCATATAGGTCGGATCCTGTCCTGAAGGGCCGGCATTCTCGAACCATGACCGCCGCCACCCCGGCCCGCCTGCTCGGGCTGCTGTCCCTGCTCCAGACGCCGCGCGAGTGGCCCGGGAGCGAACTGTCCACCCGCCTCGGGGTGAGTCCGCGCACCATCCGGCGCGATATCGAGCGCCTGCGCGAGCTGGGCTATCCCGTCGAGGCCACCCGGGGCACGGACGGCGGCTATCGGCTGGTCGCGGGCACCGCGATGCCGCCGCTGCTGCTCGACGACGAGGAGGCGGTGGCGATCGCGGTCGGCCTGCGCACGGCGGCCGGGAGCGCGGTGGCCGGGATCGAGGAGGCGTGCGTTCGGGCGCTGGCCAAGCTCGAACAGGTGTTGCCGTCCCGGCTGCGCGGGCGGGTGCGGGCGGTGTCCGGCGCCACCGTGCCGCTGGCGATGCCGGGGCCGACGGTGGACCCCGAGACGCTCGCCGTGCTCGCGGGCGCCATCGCGCGGCGCGAGAAGGTGCGCTTTCGCTACCGCGCGGCCGACGGCCGGGAAAGCGCGCGGCTGATCGAGCCGAACGCGCTGGTGCCGGCCGGGCGCCGCTGGTACCTCGTCGGTTACGACGCCGACCGCGCCGACTGGCGCACGTTCCGGGTGGACCGGGTGCGTGAGCCGCGTCCCACCGGTGCCCGGTGTCCGGAGCGCGCCCTGCCCGATCCGGACGCCGCCGCCTACGTGGCACGCACCCTGCACACCTCGGAGCCGGTCCACCGAGCCGACGTCACGCTGTACGCGCCGGTCGATCAGGTCACCGTGCGACTCGGCGACACCCTGACCGGCACCACCGAGGACGGCACCCCACGCCTGCGTCCGCTCGACGCCGACAGGTGCCGATTGACCGGCTACGTCGACACGCTCGACTGGCTCGCGTTCCGACTCTCCATGCTCGGCTGTGAGTTCGAGGTGCACGACCCGCCCGAGTTGCGCGAGCACCTGCGCGCGTTGGGCGGGAGGGTCACCCGCGCGGCGGGCGACCCTCCCGAGTGAACCCACCCGACGACCCTCCCGGGTGAACCCACCCGAAACCATCCGCCCGAATGCTCACCGACCCTCGAACGGCCAATCCCCGCTGTCCAGTTCGCGGCGCTGGTAGGCCGCCACGATCTCCTTCTCGGCCGCGTCCCGCCCCTCCCAGTGCGAGCCCTCCACCGATTTGCCGCGTTCCAGGTCCTTGTAGACCTCGAAGAAGTGGGCGATCTCGTTGAGCTGGAACGGTGGAACGTCGCCGATGTCCTGTATCGGGTGTCTGCGCGGGTCCCGAGCGGGCACGCACAGCACCTTCTCGTCCGGGCCCTTCTCGTCGGTCATCACGAACATGCCGATCGCGCGACAGCGGATCAGGCAACCGGGAAAGGTCGGCTCGTCCAGCAACACGAGCACATCGAGCGGGCCGCCGTCGCCGCCCAGCGTGCGATGCACGAATCCGTAGTCGGCGGGATAGGCGGTGGACGTGAACAACATGCGGTCGAGCCTGATGCGTCCCGTGCGGCGGTCCATCTCGTACTTGTTCCGACTGCCCGCGGGAATCTCCACGACGACGTCGAACTCCACGACGGCTCCTTAACGGCCTATGGATCAAGACCCGATATGCGCGGCATTCCGTATTCCTGACGTACCGTCGAGGACTTTCCCACGTCACCGGGCCGTTACGCACGTGAAGCACGGGACAACCGGGCCATCGGCATCCCTCGACCACCCGATCGCCCCGACCCTTGACTCGGTCAACTAAGTAAGGTTTCCTGTCCATCGACCCACCGCATTCCCGCCCCGCCTCCGCACACCCCATCAGGAGCAGCCGTGATCCGGATCGAGGACGCCGACCGCGTCAGGACCATCACCCTCGACCGCCCCGAAGCGCTCAACGCGTTCAACGAGGCGCTGTACGACGCGACCGCCGAGGCGCTGATCGACGCGGCGGCCGATCCCACCGTCGCCGTGGTGGTGCTGACCGGTGCCGGGCGGGCCTTCTCGGCGGGCACCGACCTGATCGAGATGGCGCAGCACAACAGCGGCACCAAGGTCAGGGGCAAGCACGGATTCGGCGGCATGGTCGATCGGCTCCAGGCGTTCCCCAAGCCGTTGCTGATCGCCGTCAACGGCCTCGGGCTGGGCATCGGGGCGACCGTCCTGGGCTTCGCCGACCTCGCGTTCATGGCCGACACCGCGCGGTTGAAGTGCCCGTTCACCTCGCTCGCGGTGGCTCCCGAGGCGGCGAGCAGTGTGACCTTCCCGGAGCTGCTCGGTCGGCAGAACGCGATGTGGGCACTGCTGAGCAGCGAGTGGCTGAGCGCCGCGGAGTGTCTGGAGATGGGCCTGGTGTTCAAGGTCTGCCCGGCCGACGAGCTGCTCGACGTGACAATGCGGCACGCGCGGATCCTGGCCGCCAAGTCGATTTCCTCGTTGATCGAGTGCAAGCGGGTGGTGCTCGCGGGGCTCGGCGACCGGATCGTCGATGCCCGCCGACGCGAGGACGCGGCGTTCGGGCGGCTGCTCGGCAAGCCCGCCAACATCGAGGCGCTGACCGCCTTCGCCGAGCGGCGCGAACCCGACTTCGCGGCGATCGACGCGCGCGAGGGCTGAGCACGCGACGCGGTGCCCGGCTCGGGCCCGGGCCGGGAGAGCCCGGGTGAAGCCGGGTCACCCGCCGTCCACCCGGGCTCGAACATCCCTGGGTTGTCCCGGTTTGCCGGACGCCTCCGGAACTGCGGAATACTGTCTGCTCCGCACGACCTCCAGTCCCCAGGATCAGCGCCACCCATGAGCAGCCCACACACCCCAGGCAGCGCCGCCGACACCGCCCCCGGCGGGTCCGAGACCGGCTCCGGCACCGACCCCGGCGGCGAGGGCACCCACCACCTCGGTCACACCCTCAAGCCCCGGCACATGACCATGCTCGCGCTCGGCGGCGCGATCGGGGCGGGGCTGTTCGTCAGCACCGGTGCGGGCATCCACACCGCCGGCCCGGGCATCCTGATCTCCTACGCGCTCGCCTCGGTGCTGGTGTTGCTGGTGATGCGGATGCTCGGCGAGATGGCGGCGGCGGTGCCGCGCAGCGGGTCGTTCTCCGAGTACGCGGGAGCCGCCTTCGGGCGGTGGGCCGGCTTCACCGTCGGGTGGCTGTACTGGTGGATGGTCACCATCGTGCTGGCCGTCGAGGCCTCCGGCGCCGCCGCCATCGCGCACGGCTGGCTGCCGGGCGTTCCGATCTGGGTGTTCTCGCTGGTGATCATGCTCGTGTTCACCGGCGCGAACCTGCTCACGGTGCGCTCGTTCGGCGAGTCCGAGTTCTGGTTCGCGACGGTCAAGATCCTGGCCATCGTCGGCTTCCTGGTGCTCGGCGTGCTGGCGATCCTGGGGTGGCTGCCGGACACCGACGCGCCGGGCCTGGCCAACCTCACCGGCAACGGCGGCTTCCTGCCCAACGGCTGGGACGGGGTGATCACCGGCCTGCTCGCGGTCGCGTTCTCGTTCGGCGGTCTGGAGATCGTCACGATCGCCGCCGCCGAGTCGGACGACCCGGCACGCAACGTGGCCCGCGCGGTGCGCACCGCGGTGTGGCGGATCCTGCTCTTCTACATCGGCTCGGTGGCGATCATCGCGACGCTGCTGCCGTGGGATTCCGACCGGCTCGGCAGCCCGTACGTCTCCGTCCTGGAGGACATCGGTGTCCCCGGTGCCGCGCATGTGATGGACGTGGTGGTCTTCACCGCGCTGCTGTCCGCGCTCAACTCGATGTTGTACGGCGCCTCCCGGATGGCGTTCTCGCTGTCCCGGCGCGGCGAGGGGCCCCGGCGGTTGTCCCGGGTGGCGGGCAACGGGGTGCCCAGGACGGCCGTGCTGGCCTCCTCGGCGTTCGGGTTCGTGGCGGCGCTGCTCAACGTGTGGTGGCCCGAGCAGGTGTTCAAGCACCTGCTGAACTCGGTCGGCGCGATGTTGCTCTTCGTCTGGTTCGCCATCGCCGCGTCGCAACTGGTGCTGCGCCGCCGGATCGAGCGCGAGGACCCGGATCGGCTGCTGGTCCGGATGTGGGGTTTCCCGTACCTGACCTGGTTCGTGATGCTGGCCCTCGCGGCGGTGTCGATCCTGATGCTCTTCGACCACACCGCCCGCCCGCAGTTGCTCTCCTCGGTCGTCGTGGTGGCCGTCGTCCTGGCCTTCGCCCTGGTCCGCGAGGCCCGCCGCCGCGACCTGCGCAGGCGCGCGAACACGCGGTTCTGACCCGACCCGGGCGGGCGAAGCCCCACCCTAGAGCCCGGCGCGGGCCAGCGCCCGGAGTTGTTCGCTCGTCGGGCACCAGTTGGATCGCATCTCGTCGGTCGGCCATCCCGCCAGGCTCGCGCTCGCGGCGAAGTTGGACTGGAGGTAGCCCAACAGCGTGCGCCGCGGGTCCTCGGCCACCCGGACCACGTCGTAGTCGAGGGTCGATCGTGAGCCGTCCGGCAGCCAGAGCGCCTCGCGCGGCGAGAGCGGTTGCTTCTCGACGCCGTCCGGCTTGGGCGCGGCGTACGAGTAGTAGGCCGGGTGCGGCACGTTCGGGTCGCCGGCCCAGAAACCGAACGAGATCACCTCGTGCGAGTACGCCTCCGCGGTGACCGGGTCCACGCCGCGCATCGGCGGCTCGACCCGCTTGCCGGAGAACCGGGTCAGCGCGAGGTCGAACGAGTGCCAGAAGAGCTGTACGGGCGAGGTCTTGCCGTCGAACCAGCCCATGAACTCCTCGAACACGTCCGCCGACCAGGTCAGGATCCGCCAGAACCGCCACGCGTACTCCGCCTGGTAGGTCGCGTGCTCGGTGTCCTCGCGGAACGGCACGGTCAGGTGCGGGACGCCGAACGGTCGCTCCAGCAGCGGCACGTCGATGCCCAACTCGGCCAGCACCCCATGCACCGCGACGTCGAACTCGGTCACGCTCAACCCGTCCACGAGCGCGATCTCGCGCACGTCGCCGCGATCGGTCCGAAAGACCACGCGGTGGTCGATGAAGTCGAACGCGATGTCGAAGGCGACGCCGGCCACGGTCAGCCGGCGGGTGGTGAAGCCGCGCGCGTCCACCGTGAAGGTGATGTTCCACCAGTGGTTCTGCGGGTGGCTCGCGGCGAGCTTGACCTTGCCGACGATCTGCGCGAACAGATGCAGCGTGTCGAGGGTGTGCACCCACGCGTCGTACGGGAGTTCGGGAAGCCGGGGCGGGTCGGCCGGCCCGGTGGCCTGCGCGGGATTGCTCGAAGGGGTACCCATGAGCCGATTCTCGCCCCTGCGGGCCCACTCCGTCCCGTTTTGCTCCGCCGTCCGGGCCGGCCGGGGCAATTGTGCGCCACCCCCCGAGCGGGTGAGCACGGCCGGAGCGTACCCTGCGTGCGACAACATCCCAACCACCTGTACAGGGGTACTCGTGCGCGTTGTCGTCGCCGGAGCCGGCATCGGTGGGCTGGCCACCGCCCTGAGTCTGCACGCGGCGGGGATCGCCGACGTGAGTGTGTACGAGGCGGTCGAGGAGATCCGCCCGCTCGGCGTCGGGATCCAACTACTCCCCGACGCGGTGCGAGAACTGGCCGAACTCGGCCTGTACGACGACGTCGCCGAGATCTCGGTGCCGATCGACGAGTCGGTCCACCACGACCGGCTCGGCGAGCGGGTCCGCTCCGAGCCGCTCGGGTCGGCCGCCGGGCGCGCGTGGCCGCGGCTGTCGGTCCACCGCGGCGAGTTGCAGATGCTCCTGCTGCGCGCCCAACTCGCCTGGCTGGGCGCCGAGTCGCTGCGCACCGGCCTGCGGCTGAGCGGCTACGCGCAGACCGCGGACGGGGTCACCGTCGAGTTCACCGACGGTGCGGGCGAGACCGTCACCGATGTGGCCGACGTGCTGATCGCCGCGGACGGGATCGACTCGGCGGGCCGTTCGCTGATGTACCCGAGCGAGGCGCCGCCGGCACCCGGCGGCCGGGTGCTGTGGCGCGGTGTGACGCCCGCGGCGACCCTGCACACCGGTCACACGATGGTCACCGTGGAGGACGGCGGGCGCACGTTCGTCGCGTATCCGCTGCGGGCGGCCGAGGGTGATCGCCCCGCGCTGCTGAACTGGATCGCCGGCCACCCCTCGGCGGGCCCGCAGGCGGGGCCCGGCGACTGGAGTCGGGCGGCCGAACTCGACACCATCCCGGCCCACTTCACGGACTGGGACTTCCCCTGGCTGGACGTGCCCGCGGTGATCGCGGACGCGGACGTCGCGTACGAGTACCCGATGATCGACCGGGTGCCGCTGCCGAGTTGGTCCGACGGGCGGGTCACGCTGCTCGGCGACGCCGCGCACGCCGGCTTCCCGATCGACGGCGTCGGCGGCGACGGGGCCTCCCGGGCGATCGTGGACGCGCGCGTGCTGGCCCGCGAACTGGCCGCGCACACCGATCCGGTCGACGCACTCGCCGGCTACGAGGAGCGGTGCCGCCGGGCGACCGGTACCGATGTCCCGGTGCCGGGTGGGAGTTGAGCGGGCCGTCGCTCATCGAAAGGAGTCCGGGCGGGCCTTCGCCCGCCGGAGGTCGACCGGCGTCGAGCGGGCCGGCGGTCGTCGACCGGGCGCCGGCCGGGGTCGAGCCGATCGCCGCTCGACCCCCGCCCGGCGCGCGTCGGGTCACGACAGCAGGACGACCTTGCCGACCGTCTGCCGACCGGCCAGCGCGGTGTGCGCGGCGGCCGCCTCCGCCAGCGCGAACGTGGTGACTGCGGGCCGCAGTTCACCGGCGGCGGCGGCCGCGAGCGCGGACTCGGCCAGGGCCTTGAAGCCACCCGGACGGTTGGCCATTCGCGGACCCAACGGGTTCTCCACGGCCACCCCGGCGGCCGCGGCGCGCGTGTCCAGATCGGCGATGGCATCGCCCGAGGACCAGCCGAACGTCACGAGTCGGCCGCCCTTCGCGAGCAGGTCGAGCGCGTCCCCGCCGATCTCGCCGCCGACGCTCTCGAGGACCACCGTCACCGGCCGCCCGGCGAGTTCCTCGCGTACGCTCGCGGCCCAGTCGGCGGCGGTGTAGTCCACCGCGATGTCGGCGCCGGACGCACGCGCGGCCTCGACCTTGGCGGCCCCGCCGGCCGCCCCCACCACGAGCGCGCCGAGCCCGTGCGCGGCCTGGACCAGCAGCGTGCCCAGACCGCCCGCCGCGGCGGTGACCAGCACCACGTCCTCGGCGGTGATCGCGGCAACGTCCAGGATGCCCAGCGCGGTGCGCCCGGTTCCCACCATCGCCACCGCGATCTCGGCCGGTACCCCGTCCGGCAGCGGCAGCAGCGCCTGGTCGTCGATGATCGCGAACTCCGCGTAGCCGCCGTTCCGGTTGCCCAGATGGGCCACCACCCGCCGGCCGACCAGGGCCGGATCCACCCCGGCACCCACCACGTCCACCGTGCCGGCCACCTCGCGGCCGAGGATGACGGGCAACTCCGGCTGCGGGAAAGGGCCTTGGGTGCGTCCCGAGCGCAGCATCACGTCGACCAGGTGGACTCCCGCGGCGGCCACCGCGATCCGCACCTCACCCGGCCCCGGTTGCGGAGTCGCGACCTCCTCGTAGCGCAGGTTCTCGGCCGGACCGAACTCGTTCAGGCGAATCGCACGCACAGGACACTCCGGGGTTTGCTGGGGCGACGGACAACGACTACGGGACGACGACCCGACGGGCCGGCCGATCCGGCGTGGTTGCTCCGCCGAATCGGGTGCGAACAGTCTCGAACCTCAAGTCGACTTCATGTCAAGCGACACGTCCGGGAATGCACCGAACGATCATCGCCCGATCGAGCGTCGAGCCGTACGGTGGGTGCGTGTTCGATGCCGAGGAAGCCGCCGCCGCACTCGTCGCCACGCTCGCCGCGCTGGGCACACCGGAGCGGGCCGGGGCGGAGAAGGCGTATCTGAAGAGCGATCTCGACTTCCTCGGCGTCACCGTGCCGGTGCTGCGCAAGACGGTCACCGCGACGGCCCGCGCCCGCCCGGAACCGAGCCGGAGCGAACTCCTCGCCTGGGTCGCCGCGTTGTGGCTCCGGCCGGTACACGAGAGCCGGTTCGCCGCGATCGAGCTGCTGCGGCTGCACCTGCGCGTGCTCACCCGCGCCGATCTGCCGCTCGTCGAGCGACTGATCCGCGAATCGGCGGGCTGGGTGTACGTGGACACCCTCGCGGAGAAGGTGGCCGGCGTACTGATGGGGCGAGATCCCGCGGACTTCGCCACCGCCGACGCGTGGGCCGCCGACGGGGACTTCTGGGTCCGCCGGGCGGCGCTGCTGAGCCTGCTCCCGGGCATCCGCGCGGGCGCTCCCGACCTGGTCCGGTTCGATCGCTACGCGGACGCGATGCTGGACGAGCGGGAGTTCTTCATCCGCAAGGCGATCGGCTGGCTGCTCCGGGAGATCGCCAAGCGGGATCCGGCGTACGTGATCGCCTGGACCACCGCACATCGGGCCCGGATGTCCGGGGTGACGCTGCGCGAGGCGATCCGCCGGCTGCCCGCCGCCGACGCGGCCCGGTTGCGCGCCGGCTGAGCGTTCGGCCCGCGCACGCGCGGCACCGCGGGTCGGCGCAGACCGGCGCCGACCCGGCCGCCGTCCGGCACGGCAGGATGTCTCGATGACGACTCATCTGGTGGCCATGGGCGGCGGCGGTTTCTCGATGAACGACGGGGCCTCCGCGCTCGACCGATACGTGCTCGACCTGGCGGGTCGGGCCCGTCCGAACGTGTGCTTCGTACCGACCGCCTCCGGCGACGCGGACGGCTACGTCGACCGCTTTCGGCACGCGTTCGAGCGGCTCGACTGTAGAGCCGGGCACCTGAGCCTGTTCCGGCGCACCGGCGCCGACCTCGCGGACGAACTCGCCGACCAGGACGTGATCTACGTCGGCGGCGGCTCCACCGCGAACCTGCTCGCCCTGTGGCGTCTGCACGGCCTCGACACCGCGCTCGCGGCCCGGGCCGCCGCGGGCGACCTGGTGGTGTGCGGTCTCAGCGCGGGCGCGCTGTGCTGGTTCGAGGGTGGCATCACCGACTCGTACGGACCGACGCTGCGCCCGCTCGCGGACGGCCTGGGCTGGGCACGGGGCAGCGTCTGTCCGCACTACGACGGCGAGGCCGAGCGCCGCCCGGCGTACCACGCGGCCATCGCGGCGGGTCTGCTCGCGGCGGGCCACGCACTGGACGACGGCGCCGCGATCCACCTCGTGGACGGCCGGGTGCACACCTTCGTCGCCGAGCGGCCGGACGCGCACGCGTATCGGGTCGAGCCCGGTCCCGACGGTGTCCACGAGTCGGCACTGCCGATGACCAGGCTCCGCGCATGACCGGCACGGCGGCGGGCGTGGCGGGTGTGACGGACGGGTGTAGCGGGTGCGGCGGGGCGGTGAACGCCTCGCGGGAGTGCGTTCGTACGCGGGGCGCCCCCGCCGCGCGCGGGGGTCGCCGATCAGGGGGCGCGGGTCAGGACTCGCTGCCCGTGTCTCTGGCCAGGAGGTCCTCGATCCCCTCGCGGCGGAGCAGCACGCGGCTTCGGCCGTCGCGGACCGCGACCACCGGCGGGCGGCCGACCAGGTTGTAGGTCGAGGCCATCGACTGCTGGTACGCGCCGGCGGCCGGCATCGCGAGCAGGTCGCCGGGGTGTACGTCCTCGGGCAGTTCGACGTCGGCCGCCAACACGTCGCCCGACTCGCAGTAGCGGCCCACGACGGTGACCCGCCGGGTGCCCGCCGCGCCGGGACGGCCGACCAGGCGCACGGTGGTGCGCGCGCCGTACAGGGCCGGTCTCGGGTTGTCCGCCATGCCGCCGTCCACCGCGACGAACACCCGGTGCGCGGTGCGCTTGACCACAAGCACCCGATACAGGGCCACGCCCGCCGGACCGGTGATCGCCCGGCCGGGCTCGACGATCAGTCGCGGTACCGGCAGGTCGTACAGCGCGCATCGGCGGTTCAGTTGCCGGCGCACGTCGTCCGCGAACGCCTCGATGTCCAACGGATGTTCACCGCCGCGGTAGGCGATGCCGTGGCCGCCGCCCAGGTTCAGTTCGGGCAGCACTATCCCGTGCCGGTCGCGCAGCCCGGCCAGGAACTCGACGAGTGTGGCGACGGCGGCCAGCCAGGGCCGCACCGAACCGATCTGCGAGCCCAAATGGCAGTGCAGTCCGGTCGGTTCCAGGTGCGGCTGGGCCATCGCGCGCAGCACCGCGTCCTCCGCGTCGCCCCGCGCGATGGACAGGCCGAACTTCTGGTCCTCGCCGCCGGTCCGGATCGCGTGGTGCGCGCCGGCCTCGATCCCCGGCACCACGCGCACCATCACCCGTTGCCGCTGTCGAGGTGCCACCAGCGCGGCCAACCCGGCGATCTCGGCCGGGTTGTCCAGCACGATCCGGCCCACGCCCAGGCGCAGCGCCGCACGCAGTTCGTCCGCCGACTTGGCGTTGCCGTGCAGGATGATCCGCTCGCCGGGCATCCCGGCCAGGGTGGCGAGGGCCAACTCGCCCGCCGAGCACACATCGAGCCCGAAGCCCTCCTCGCGCAGCCAGCCGACCAGGCCGCGGCACAGGAACGCCTTTGCGGCGTAGGCGATCTCGACCCCGGGCAGCGCGCGGCGGTAGGCCCGGCAGGTGTCCCGCACGTGTTGTTCGTCCAGTACGTACAGCGGTGTCCCGAACCGCTCCGCGAGTTCGGCCGAGGTCAGGCCACCGATCGTGAGGTCCCCGGCGTGCTCCCGCGTCGAACGCGGCCACACGGCCGCGTCCGATACCGGCTCCGCAAGCGTGACGGACATGGCAACTCCCTTGTACACGAGCATTGGTGACGGCAGATCAGCCGAGCAGGGACAGCACCACGAGGAGCACCGCGACGACGGCGGTGCGCAGCCCACCGAGCGGTTGCGGATCCCGGACGGATCGGGACGCCCCTGATACCCGGGAGGGGCCGACCGATACCCGGGAGGACCCGACGCCCGGCGCGAGTCCGCCGGCGCTCCGGCCGAGGGACGGCCGAGTGGGCGAGACCGCCCGCGCGGGAGCGAGCCCGGCGGCCGGCGGGCGTGCCGCCCCGGCGGCCGAGGCCCGGTCGATCGCGACGGGCACGACGGCCGCACCGACCACCCCGGGCGTACCGACCACACCGCTCATACCGGTCGCACCGGTCGCACCGACAGCGCCGTCCGCCGCCGAGTCCCGAGCAACCGCCCCGCCCACCGGCTCCTGGTGCCGCACCGGCGGCGCCGAGAGTCCCGGATCGACCAGCATGCGCTCGCCCCCGACCTCGTCGGCGAGCGAGCGCACCGCGCCCGCCCCGAGTCGGATCCACTCCTGATCGGCGCCCAGCACCGCCCGCAACCGCGCCACCGACGTGAACGCGACCACCACCCGGGCGCCCAGCGGATCCCGGCACAGCCGGACCACCCTGGCCCCGTCCACCGACCGCACCGGCACGATCAACACACGCCGAGCGGTGGTCGCGGAAGCGGGTTCCTCATCGGTGATCAACACATCCGACACGACAGCCTCCGAAGTCCGGCCCCGCAGCCGACCGCGGGTCCCGACTCCGACGCTACGACCGCGCATACCGGGCAACCCCGCCCCTACCGCGCCCTTGATCATCCGCGGGCCGTTGTTGACGCCCTCCTGACGCGCGCGAACGCAATCCCCGGAATCAGCCCGACCTCGCCCGACCGAGAGCCCCGTTTCCCCCGAGCCCGCAGGTCCCCGCTCCCGGCCCTACTCCGCCCCCGACCAGGCCCACCTCGTCGTCGCCACCAGCGGGTCCCCCGGCCGCACCAGGCGGGCCGCAGGGCCCGCCAGGCCGTTCGGCGGCCCCGTCTGGGGCTCGACGCACACGTGGGCCTGCGGCAGGTCGTACACCACCGTGTAGTCGCAGTCCGAGGTCATCCGCAGCCGCAGCGCGCCGGGCCACTCCAGCGTCGCGTCCACCCCACCGGGCGTCCCGTAGCAGTCGTCCCGAGGCCCCGGCAGCGGGGGTATCCGGCGCCCGGTGGGCAAGTAGTCGGCGCCGCGCTCCTCCTGCCACTCGGGGGTGAAGGACAACTCCAGCGGCCCGCCGACGCCCAGTCGCCGCCGAAACCACGGGTGCCACCCGGCCTGCGCCGGAAACGTCGCGGTCTCGGACTCGATCCGCAGCACCGTGACCAGCCCGTCGGGCGTCAGCGTGAAGGTCTGCTCGACCCGGCCCGCGAACGGCCACGGGTCGGTCAGCGCGAACTCGAAGACCGCCGACGCGGCATCCCCCGCGATCTGCTTCCACGCGCCGCGATAGCCGAGCCCGTGCAGCGCGTGCGGCGCCGCGTCCGCCGGGAACTCGTGTATCGCGCCGTCGAATTCGAACCGGGCCCCGCCCATCCGGCCGACCCACGGCACCATCGGATAGCTGCCCCACTCCGCGGGCCGCTCGCCCTCGGTCCGCAGCAGTTCGAGCCCGCGCACCCGCAACGAGCCGAGCCGGCACCCGGCGTCCGGCAGAATCAGCGCCTCGGCGCCTTCGGAACGCAACCACACTTCGCCGTCGATCATGGTCGGCAGATTACGCGTAGCGCTCCCGAAGCTGCTTCTTGAGCACCTTTCCGGACGGATTCCGCGGCAGTGCCGAGACGATCTCGATACGCTCCGGGAACTTCTGCCGCATCACTTCCCGAGTGCCCAGGAAATCCCGCAGAGTACGCAGATCAGGTGGAATCGACGGATCGCTCGGCACGATCACCGCGCACACCATTTCGCCGCGTTCGGAATCCGGCAGACCGATCACGGTGACCTCGGCGACGGCCGGATGCGCGTCCAGCAGGTCCTCGACCTCCTTGGCGCTGATCGTCTCGCCCTTGCGCAGGATGACGTCCTTGAGACGCCCGGTGACGTACACGTTGCCGTGCTCGTCCACTCGGCCCAGGTCACCGGTACGCACCCGCCCGGCCTCGTCGAACGCCTCGGCGTCCAGGCGCGCGTCCACGTACCCGCGCATCACCTGCGGCCCGCGCACCCGCAGTTCGCCCTCCGCGCCGACCGGCACCGGCAGCCCGTCCGGCCCGACCACGGTGACCTCGACTCCGCGGGTGGGCCGGCCCTCGGCCCGGGCCAACGCGTCGTCCGGGTCGTCCGGGCCCGCCATGGTCAGGATCGGCGCCTCGGTCATCCCCCAACCGGCCAGCACGCCCGCGCCGCCCAGTTCGCGCTTGATCGCCTCGTGCAGCCCGGGTGGCTTGGGCGCACCGCCGCCGGGACAACTGCGCAGCCGCGGGAAGAGCGGGTCGCCGGCGGGCCGGCGGCGCTGCGCGGCCAGCCACGCCTGATGGAAGACGGTGCCCGCGCCGGCCAGCGTGACCCGCTCGCGGCGCAGCAGGTCGGGCGTCTCCTCCGGGTGGAAGGCTTCGGTCAGGATCATCGTGACGCCGTGCGTGAGGGCCGCGGTCAGCCAGGTCGTACAGCCGCCGATGTGCGCGAACGGGAAGACCAGCGCGACCCTGTCCCCCTCTCGCGCGCCGATCCGGTCCGCCATGCCGACACCCGCGGCCATGATGCTCGCGTCGGTGTGCCGGGCGCCCTTGGGGTCGGCGGTGGTCCCGGAGGTGTAGAAGTACCAGCGCACCGGGGCGTCCTCGGGCGTGCCGGGCACCGGCGGCGCGGGCGGCAGGTGGGCCGGATCGCCGGTGGGCAACGGGCCGTCCAGGATCAGCAGTTCCAGACCGGGCACCCGGTCGCGCACCCGACGGGCCAGTTCCGGATAGTCGTACCCGCGCCACGCCGGCGGCACGATCAGCATCGAGGCGCCGGTCTGTCGGGTGACGAAGGCGAGTTCGCGTTCGCGGTGGATCGGCATCATCGGGTTCTGCACGACGCCGAGCCGGGACAGCGCGCCGACCAGGACCACGGATTCGAGCCGGGTGGGCAACTGCCAGGTGACCGTGTCGCCCGGGCCCAGTCCCTGGGTGTGCAGGAACGCCGCGAAGGCCTCGGCCGCGTCGCGGAATTCCCGGTGGGTCAACCGCCGACCGTGCTCGTCGACCAGCAGTTCGCCGTCGGGCGTTCGGGCCGCCCGCGCCTCGATGGCCGCCCAGAGGCTCGTGTGTGTCACCGTCGTGCCCTCCTCGCCCCGCCCGGCCCGTGCCCGGCCGGCATCGCCGCGCCCGTCCCGCATACCTATCAGGAACGGTCGCGACCCGACAGGGTGATCAACACCGGGCCCGACGGGGTGGGCGCGCCCACCCCCGTGCCGATCGCGCACGGCACAGGACTCACCGGTCGGAAAAGTCCGACGCGGCACGCGCGAGCGCGAGGCTCACAGATACAGGAAGTGCGGTGACACCACGATCACCGAGGGCACCAGCAGCGCCGCCGCGGTCAGCAGCCGCAGTCCCGCGGAGGCGACCGGTGCGCCCACGCGGACGCCCGCGACGGCCACCTCGGGGTGCGCGGTCGCCTGGGCCTGGTGCACGGCCAGTTCCTCCTGGCGCTGCTGCGGCCACGCGAAGCACGGGCAGAACGGCCCGCCCGCCTGCCCCGGCCCGGACAGCTTGACGATCGCCCGGCGCAGGTTGACCCGCGCGATCGAGCCGCGTACGTCCGCGTCCGCCGCCTTCTCCGACAGTTCCGCCGCGTGGTCGGCCCACTCGCCGAAGAAGCGCACCATCGGGTAGGCGTCGGCGAGCGTGTCCGCGCAGACCATCCACTGCGCGTCCCGCCGGCGCAGGTGCCCGGCCATGTGGGTCAGCACCGCGTTCAGTTCCTCCGGGCGGAGCAGGTCCAGGGCGCGGGTGGTGGCCTCGACGCGCGGCGGCCGGGACGGCAGCAGCACCAGGCGCGGCGCGTCGTCCTCGACGATCACCAGGCGCGGCCGGCCGCCTGCCTCCTCGTCCAGCAGTGGGGCGCAGTTCTCCAGCCGGTCCAGTTGTACGCGCAACGCGCGCCGGTAGTCGCGGGTCGCGCCCGCGCCCCGGCGCCAGCCGAACCCGACGATCAGCAGCGCCAGCAAGGCGACGACGATCTGCACGACCAGCGGCACGTGCGGCATGCCGATCCGGGGGGCGAAGCCGGCCGCGCGCATCGGGGCCAGCCACAGGTCGGGCGTGTAGACCGGCACGGCCAGCGCGAACGACGCCAGGACACCACCGGCCGCGGCCCGCCACGCGCGTTGTACGTGGCGCGGACCGAAGCCGCTGCGTTCGGCCCGGCGCAGGACGCGAGGCGCGGTCACCAGAATGGCCGCCGCGAAAGCCGTCAGCACAAGTCCGTACAACACGTCCTCGCCGTCCCTTTCTCGCCTCGTCGCTCCCGTGACCCGTTCGGCCCTGCAACGGTTCTAGGCGCCAAGTGGTTTCCGCGTCCAGGAGACAGGCCACATCGGGCGGGTGATTTATTCGGCCGACACCAACCACCCGGTGGTATTGCGGACCCGCGCGGACCCGGGTCGAATCGGCGGGAAAACCGAATCGAATCGCATCGTCCCATCTCCACGCGCGTAATTTCGAACCGACAGGAGTGCCTTCATGCACGAGTTCTCGCGTTCCGCTGTGATCGCCGCCACACCGGACAAGGTCTGGGCGGTCATCGGCGACTTCGGCGCCCTCGGCGACTGGCACCCGGTGGTACCGCCGAGCACGATCGAGGGCGGCGGCGACGCCAACACCCCGGGCGCGGTGCGGGCGTTCGCGATCGACGGCGAAGTGCTCTCGCGCGAGGAACTGATCAGCCACGACGCGGACGCGCACCGGATGACCTACCGACTGATCCAGGTCCCGCTCGCGGTGTCGAACTACGTGGGCACGCTCGCGGTGCACCCGCACCCGGACGGCAGCGAGGTGGTCTGGTCGGCCGCCTACGAGGGCGAGGCGGACGTGGTGGAGACCGTCGACGCGGTCTTCGCCGAGGGCACCTACGGCGTCGGCCTGGCCGCCCTGCGGGAGCGCTTCGCGTAGCGCCGCTCCGGGGCGGGTTCCGGCCGCGAACCGCCTCGGGTGCCCCGACCGGGCGTCGGGAGCGCCCGGGGCGGCGTCACCCCCGGGTCCGGCCGGGCGCCCGCGCACCGTCGTGACCGACCCTGCCCCGGTTGCCGGCGATCACGGCGACGGACTCCGGCCGATCGGCACCGAGTGCACGATCGTGTCACTGCCCGTGTCCACGATCGACGCGACGACGACGTCCCCCGATCCCGCGTTGAGGACCACGGCGCGGGTTCCGCCCGAAGTGACCTGGACCGCCGCCGCGTTCGGCGTGTCGACGCTCCCGATCGGCTCGCGCGTGGCCGGGTCCACGATCCGCAGGTCCCGTGCGCCGTCGGGCACCACGTACAGCCGGGAGCCGTCCGGGGAGACCGCGACGTCGGTGGCGCCGCCCTCGATCGTGATCGTGCCCAGGCAGCGCAGCGTGGCCGCGTCGAGGATGTACACGCCGCCGGCGCCGGCCACGTACACGCTCGCGCCGTCCGGCGAGCACACCACCGCCCGGGGCGCCTTCGCCGTGCCCACGACCGTGGCGCCGGTGTCCGGGTCGAGCACGGTGACCAGGTCCTCGGCGAAGCCGGCCAGGTAGAGCCGGTCACCGTCGGGAGCCGGCGTCACCGACGTGGCCGGGTGCGGCACCGGGAGGCTGCGCACCACCGTGTTCAGCGTGGGGCTGAGCACCTCGACGGTATTCGACGCGAAGCCGTGGTCGGCGGGCGGACAGGAGGCGAAGTACACGGCGGCGCCGTCGGGGGCCGCGACCGGCGAGCGCGGCCAGGCCGCGGCGATCCGGCCCAGCACCACCGGCGTCTCGGTGTCGATCACGGTGATCACGCCCCGCTCCGGGGAGGTGACGTACACGGATCCGCCGGCGACCGCGGGCGGCCCGAGCGCACCGGGAACGTCGATGGTCGCCACCGCCGTGCCGGTGACCACGTCCAGGACGGTGACCGTGTCGGACCCGTTGTCGGTGACGTACGACCGGAGCGTCTCGGTCGGCGGCGGTCCGCCGGGTATCGCGGTCGACTGGGCCATGGCATGCCTCCGGAGGCGTCGGGACGATCCATCGGGTGAGTGCGGTGGCGCTCGGAACAGACCAACAGCACCGGGACGCGCTGTCAATGGACGGATACGTGCAGCTACCGTGGACCGTCCACGCGTATCGCATGGTGAGACGATCGCCGTATGCTTCGGCCACCCCGATCGATCTTGAGGTGACGACCATGCATCGCAGCGACACGGACCACGCCGCGGCCGCGCTCGGTATCGACCTGCCCGTCCTCGAAGCCGTCCAGCGCCGCATCCTGTGGCTCGCGACACGCATCGTCGACTCCGCCAACCACGACCGGCCGAACGCGGACGGCATCAAGGTCGGCGGCCACCAGGCGTCCTCCGCGTCCTTGGTGTCCGCGATGACCGCGCTGTGGTTCGCCCACCTCGACGGCCCGGACCGGATCAGCGTCAAACCGCACGCGTCCCCGGTCTTCCACGCGATCCAGTACCTGCTCGGCAACCTGGACCGGTCCTACCTGACCACGCTGCGCGCCAAGGGCGGGCTCCAGTCGTACCCCTCCCGGACGAAGGACCCGGACCGCGAATGGGTGGACTTCTCCACCGGTTCGGTCGGGCTGGGCGCCGCCGCGCCGTTGTTCGGCGCCGCCGCCCGGCGTTACGTGGACGCGCACTTCGGAGCGCGCCCGGCGTCCCGCTTCGTCGCGCTGCTGGGCGACGCCGAGTTGGACGAGGGCAACATCTGGGAGGCCATCGCCGACCCGGCCACCCAGGGCCTGGGCAACGTGATGTGGCTGGTCGACTTCAACCGGCAGTCGCTGGACCGGGTCGTGCCCGGAGTGCGGATCGACCAGTGGCGCGGCCAGTTCGAGGCGGCCGGCTGGCATGTGGTCGAGGTGAAGTACGGCCGCCGGCTCCAGGCCGCGTTCGACCGGCCCGGCGGCGCGCCGCTCAAGGCGTGGATCGACGCGATGCCCAACGAGCAGTACCAGGCCCTGTTCGGCCTCGCCGACGCGGACGTGCGCGCGCACTTCCTGGACGGCGCGCCGGCCGACGTCGCGGACACCGTCGCCGACGTGCCGGACGCGGAGCTGCACGCGCTGGTCACCGATCTGGGCGGGCACGACATCGCCGCGCTGCTGGACGCCTACCGGCGCTGCGACGAGGTCACCGACCGACCCAGCGTGGTGTTCGCGTACACCGTCAAGGGCTGGGGGCTGCCGCTGGCGGGCAACCCGCGCAACCACTCCGCGCTGCTGAGCACCGAGCAGGTGGCCACGCTGCGCGCCGAGCACGGGCTGAGCGAGCGCACCGAGTGGGACCGCTTCGACGCCGCCACGCCCGAGGGCATCCTGGCCGGGCAGCGCCGCGAGCACCTGTCCCGCGCACCCCGGCCGGGCCCGCTCGGCGTCCCGGTCGCCGCCTCGACGAATCAGCGAATGAGCAAGCCGGTGTCCACCCAGGAGACCTTCGGCCGGGTCCTGGTCGACCTCTCCCGCGACCCGGCGCTGGCGCCGTACCTGGTGACCACCGCCCCCGACGTGGCCACCTCGACCAACCTGGCCGGTTTCATCAACCGCACCGGGGTGTTCGCGCCCACCGAGCGCCGCGCGTGGTCCGGCGAGGGCGCGCTGAAGTGGATCGAGGGCCCCGGCGGGCAGCACATCGAGCTGGGCATCTCCGAGATGAACCTGTTCCTGCTGCTGGAACAGCTCGGCCTGGCGGGCGACCTGTCCGGCCAGCCGCTGATCCCGATCGGCACCGTCTACGACCCGTTCGTGTGCCGCGGCCTGGACGCGTTCATCCACGCCGTGTACTCCGGCTCGCGGTTCATCGTGGCCGGCACCCCCTCGGGCGTCACGCTCGCTCCCGAGGGCGGCGCGCACCAGTCCACGATCACCGCGTCGATCGGGCTCGAACTGCCCGGCACCACGCTGATCGAACCCGCCTACGGCACCGCGCTGGACTGGCTGCTGTGCGACGCGGTGGGCCGGATCGCCGGCGGTCCGGACCACGGCGTCGAACCGGACAACGGCGCCTACTACTTCCGGCTGACCACCCGCCCGATCGACCAGGCGCCGTTCGAGGCCGCGCGAACCCGGCTCGGCGACGCGCTGCTGCGCCGCCAGGTGCTCGCCGGCGCGTATCGCCTCCTGGACGCGCCCGACCTGCCCGGCGCACCGACCGTGTACCTGGCCGCCTCCGGCGCCGTGTTGCCCGAAGTGCTGACCGCCGCACACGAGTTGCGCGACGAGGGGATCGCCGCGCACGTCGTGGACATCACCTCGGCCGACCGGCTCTACAGCGCGTGGCAGCGCACCCTGCGCCAGGGGGTGCGCACCGCGACCACGCCGTCCGCGCCGGGCGCGCTGCGCACCGCGTTCCCGCACCGGGCCCCCGTGGTCACCGTGCACGACTCGTCCTCGCACACGCTCGCCTGGCTCGGCTCGGCGCTCGGCGTGCCGAGCGTGCCGCTGGGCGTGGACCAGTTCGGCCAGACCGGCCGGATCGAGGACCTGTACGAACTGCACGACCTGCTGCCCGGTTCGATCGTCAACGCGGCGCTCGCGGCGCTCTCGCTGGCCTGAGCGCGAGCCCCCGCCGACCCGTCATCGGGACGGGACACGCGAGGGGCGGGCCCGGTGCGTCCGGACCCGCCCCTCGGCGTGTGCTCAGCGTGCGGCGAGCGCCGCGAGCGGCTCCCGGACCGGGTCGAGCACCGCGCTCAACCACGCGGTGTGCTCGTGCCCGGCCAACCACCCGTCCAGATCGGCGAGCGGCACGAACGCGACGTCGTCGACCTCCTCCGGGTTGAGGCCGAGTTCGCCGCCGACCATGCCGACGAAGAGGTGGTTGTACTCCTTCTCGACCAGGCCCGAGACCTCGTCGGTGACGTCGTAGGTCACCAGGCCGGCCGGTTCGAGCACGGTGGGCTTGACGCCGAGTTCCTCGGTCAGTCTGCGCAGCACCGCGTCCCGGGGCTCCTCACCGGGGAACGGGTGGCTGCAACACGTGTTGGACCACCGGCCCGGCGAGTGGTACTTCGTCAGCGCCCGGCGCTGCATCAGCACCCGGCCCTCGTCGTCGAGGAGGAAGACCGAGAACGCGCGGTGCAGCAGACCCGGCGGCTGATGAGCCTCCAGCTTCTCCGCGAGGCCGATCGTGTTCCCCTGTGGGTCCACCAACTCGACCATGACCCGACCGTCCGGCTGCTCCTGCGCCATGTGCTCTCCCTGCTGTTCGGCCTTGCCTGCACAGTATCCGGCGGGCGAGTCACGGATCGTCGATACCGCGCCGGCGCCCGCTACATCGTTGTCTGTACGCCGGGATCCGCCCTGCCGACGATCCCCGGGCGGCGCGCGCGAGAGAGGCTGGTGGGGTCCGTTCGCCGGCGCCTCGACCCCCTCGGGGTGCGCGCTCGGCCCACTCCGAGGAGGAGATCGCCGTGGTCGTCGCCATGATCGTGGTCTGCGAGGTGGGCTTCTGGGTGCTGATCGCCCTGGGCCTGCTGAGCCGCTACGCGCTGCGCCGCCGCCGGCTGAGCAACGTGTTCCTGTTCAGCACACCGCTCCTGGAGCTGATCCTGCTCGTGGTCGCCGTGGTGGACCTGCGCGGCGGCGCCACCGCCGGCGCGCGGCACGGGATCGCCGCGTTGTACATCGGCAGCACCGTGATGTTCGGCCATCGGGCGATCCGCTGGGTGGACCAGCGGGTGGGCTATCACTTTCTCGGCGGGCCGTTGCCGTGGCGACCGCCGACGCACGGCGTGGAGCGGATCCGCTACGAGGTGACCGAGTTCGCCCGGGTGGTGGGCGCGATGGCGATCGCCGCCGCGCTGGTCGGCCTGCTGATCCTGATCACCGGCGACGCGGATCGCAGCGAGGCGCTGGTCGGCACCTTCGGCATGCTCGGCGCGATCACCGCGATCTCCCTGGTGATCGCGGTGGTGGGCGCGGTCTCGGCGGTCGGCAAGCCGCCCAAGCCCAAGCCGGCGCCGCGCCGGCTGCGCGATCGGGTGTCCGCCTGACGCTGCCGAGGAGGCCGGCACCGCCGGCCCATGCCCGCGGGAAGCTCGCGGCCCCGGAACACGTGGGAGGTGTTCCGGGGCCGACGTGCCGTGGCGGGCGGTTCAGCCCAGCATCGCGCCGGCCAGGTTCGGGGCGCCGCCGACCCGGGCGGTCGGGTCCTGGCAGTCGTCGCCCGGCGGGGTGTGCGGCGGCGGCGGGAGCTCCGGCGGACAGTCGTCGGTCGGCGGGGCGTGGTGCGGCGGCTGAGCGGGGTGACCCTGGTGCCCGGGGGGCATCGGGGTGGCGTGGTCCATGCCGTCTTCGTTCAGGCAGGTGTTGCCGAACGTGGGGTTCAGCGCCGCGATGATGTTGACGCTGTTGCCGCAGATGTTGACCGGAACGTGCACCGGCACCTGGACGTTGTTCCCGGAGAGCACGCCGGGCGAGTCCACGGCGGCGCCGTCCGCATCGGCCGACGCGAACGCCTGGCCCCCCATCGCAACCGAACCGCCGAGAATGGCGGCGGTGACGACCGCACCCTTGGTGAGCTTGTTCACTGGTAGTTATTCCCATCGATCGATAGACGGTGGAACCGAAGTTCCGGGACGTCCAACGCGTGGGCGGGGTACCGGTGACGGGGGGCGCGCGAACTTCCCCCGTTAGTAGCAACCCGCGCGTGACGAAACGTCAGACGGCGCTACCGAAGGGGGATTTCGGGCAGTGTAGGCAATCGACTCAACGAGCCCGTCGGAGGTTGATCACGCGCGGGCGATTGCCTCGTGATGGTGAATCACTTCGGCGACCAGGAAGTTGAGGAACTTCTCCGCGAAGTCGGGGTCCAGCTTGGCGCTCTCGGCCAGCGCGCGCAGACGGCGGATCTGTACCGCCTCGCGGGCCGGGTCGGCCGGCGGCAGCTTGTGCTCGGCCTTGAGCACGCCCACCCGCTGGGTGCACTTGAATCGCTCGGCGAGCAAGTGGATCAGGGCCGCGTCGATGTTGTCGATGCTGTCCCGCAGGTCGAGCAGCTCGGCGGGCTTGCCGGGCGCCTCGCCCGACGTTTCGTCAGTGGTTCCGTTGGCCATAACGGGTGACCCTACCCGGCGACCTCGCACGAGCGGACGGACGGCGTTCGAGCACCCCGGGCGCGACCCGCCGCACACCCGTCGTGCTTGCCCCGTCCAGCACTCAAAGGAAATATCACCACCTGTCATCTCTCGTTCTGCCAGGTGTCACATCGCCACCTGCGGGGGACCCTCTGAGTACGGCTCGCGCCGTCGGCTGTCCCTGCCGCGACGCCCGGGCCGTTCGGCGGTGCTCGAGGGATGCGGCCGGGGCTGCAGTAGGGGGCGAACGACATGATGGAGGAAGTGCGTCTAACGCCGAGCGAGCGGCGGATGCTGGAGGAGATCGAGTACGAACTGCGCAAGGACCAGGAGCTGGACCTGGCGCTTCGTACCATGCGTCCTTCCCGCAACCGCAGGCGGACCGGCGCGCGCGGCCGTGTCGTTCCGGGCGCGGGCTCGATGCCGGCCTCGAAGCGGGCCCGCCGCAGGATGCGTCGGCCGACGCTCTCCGGCACATGGCACGTGCTGCTGCTGGTGGTGCTGTTCGCGGCGGTGTTCGCGGCACTGGCCACCACGTCCGGCGTCTACCTGGTGGTGATCGCCTTCGCGCTGATCATCATGGGCTGCACCACCACGCTGGTGTGGTTGTGCGTGACCTTCCTGTTGCGCCGCGGCGGCGACAAGAGCTGATCGCGCCCCGATCGACGCGGGCCGCGGTCGCCGCGGCCGGTGGTCAGCGTGCCCGGTGGTCGCGACCGCCGGCCGCGCGACCCGGGCCGCGCCCGCGCGCCGCGACCATCAGCGTGCCCGCGGGCGCCGCGACGCCGAGCAGGAGCGCGGCGTCCAACGCGCCCATCCCGCCCTGGCCGATCGAGTAGAACACCAGCGCGAGCGACGCGAACATGCACATCAGCACGGCCGCGGTCATCCGCTCGGCACGGCGCCCCCGGGTGAGCAACCACAGGCAGCCGAGAGCGCCGACGGACAACGTGACCAATGCGGCGATAGCGGTGGTGGTCATCGCGCCTCCTCGTCGTGCTGCCTGCGACCCCGACGGGCCCTGTCCCAACGATTACCCGAGGTGATCGCGTCGATGCCGCGACCCCCACCGGAATCGAATCCTAACCGCCGCCTACCCCCAGGGGGTATAAGGTTCCCGGCATGACACTTCTCGCACCCTCGTGCGGCGGCGCCGCGCACGTCGAACTGATCCGACGCCTGGGCACCGCGACCGTTCGAGTGACGCTCACCGCCCGGCGCTGCCGCCGCGCCTGCTCGCGCCACCGTGCGTAACACCTCCGTTACGCTCGCGTCGAAAGCTGGAAACGGCCGCGCGGTTCACTCCGGGCGACATCGGTTCCGGTAGCGGGACCGGCCACCCTCGACCCAGGTGACGGCGCGAGATGACGACACGAGACCGTACGACCGCGTTTCGGCGCACCGGCCGACCGGCAGCCGCGGGGGTGACCCGGTGAGGCCGGGCACTCCGGCGGCCGATGTGGTGATCGTCGGGGCCGGTCCCGAGGGCATGGCGATCGCGTACGCGTTCACCCGGCGCGGTGTGCGCGACGTGATCGTGTGCGCGGCGGGTGCCGGCGGTTCGGGCCCGCCCGGGTCGACCGGCGACCCGGGACCCGGCGGAGGTGCCGTGCACTGCTCCGCCACGGTGCCCGCGCTGGCGGCGATGGCCTGGGCGGGCACGCACCTGTTCGAGGACGCGACCGACGTGCTCGGCGAGGATGTCGGGTACCGCCGGTGCGGTCGGCTCGTCGGCGTGACCGCCGCCGATCTCGGCGCCCTGGACGCGGGCATCGCGATGCGCCGCGCGCTCGGGATCGACGTCGCGCGGGTGGCCGCGGACGCGGTCGCGGCACGGTGGCCGGAGCTCGCCGTCCGGGACTTCGCCGCCTTCGCGCACGAGCCGCGCGGCGGGTACGCCGACACCAGGCGCACCGCGCGCGCCTTCGCCCGGGCGGCCCGCCACGGCGGCGCCGCGATCCTGCCGTGCGCGCCGGTGGTGAGCGTGTCGGCGACCCGGGACCGGATCACCGGGGTTCGGCTGAGCGACGGCCGCGAGGTGGCCACCGGCACGGTCGTGGTGGCCGCGGGCGCCGACTCGCCCGCGTTCGTGGAGCCGCTGGGGGTGACCCTGCCGGTGCGCGCCGCCCGCGAGTTCGCGGTCCGGGTGCGGGTGGGCCGGGCCGTCGACGAGCGGCCGGTCCTGGTGGATCTGCCGCACCGGCGCTACCTGCGCCCGGACGGCCCGGGGCAACTACTGCTCGGCGCGCTCGACCCGGCCGCGGACGCGTTCGACGACGAGCTCACCGCGCGCGCCGCGGCACATCTCGCCGCCCGCCTCCCCGGCTTTCGCGAGATCGCGCCGGTGGCCGCGTTCGGCACCCGGCACGACGCCGGGCCCGACCACCTGCCGCTGATCGGATCGGTGGGCCCCGACGGGCTGTTCGTCGCGGCCGGGTGCGGCGAGCACGGGCTGGGCATCGTGCCGGCGGTGGGCACGCTGGTGGCCGACCTGCTGTGCGACGGGGCCAGCGGCCGACCGGACATCCCGGGCGCCGACTTCCACCCCGACCGATTCGCCGCCCGCACCCGGTCACCGGGAACGCGCAGGCCGCCGGCGGCGCGCCCGCCCGATCCGGCGGACGAGTCCGGCCGGGGGGACGCGTTCGTCCAGGGGACCGGTCCGGGTCGACGTGCCGACTCCGAGCGCGAGTTCGCCCCCGGCCGGCACGCCGACTCCCGCCGAGGGCTCGGGCCGGCCGGGGGACTCGGCTCCGATCGGAGGCTCGCCTTCGATCAGGGGCTCGTCTTCGATCAAAGGTTCGTCTTCGATCAAGGGCCCGCCTTCGAAGAAGGGTTCGGCTCGGACCAAGGGCTCGGCGCCGATCGGGGGTTCAGCTCCGATCAGGCGTGAAGAACGGCAGCACCCGCTCCTCCCCCGTGGTCCGCAGGTCCACCCGCACCCGCATCCCCGAGTGGATCTCGGCCGGTTCCACCTCGACCAGGTTGGTGAGCATGCGATAGCCCTCGTCCAGGTCCACGATCGCCACCGCGTAGGGATCGCCGAGTTCGCGCGCGGCGGGCCGGCTCACCACGGTCCAGCTGTACACACTGCCGCGCCCGGCACTGGTGGCCCAGTGCAGCGCGCGCGACGAGCAGCCCCGACACATCTCGGTGGGGGTGAAGTTCGCCGCCTCGCACGCGCCACAGCGCTGATAGCGCAACTCCCCCGACTCCGGGGGCATTCGCATCGACGCGGCAGGAGTCACGGGTACACCGATCTGCGGTCCCAACACGGGTGTCACGGCCTTTCCGTTCCGAACGTACTTCGTCGAGCCCGTCGGCGTTCGAGGACGAGCGTTGGCTGCATGCTCGCGCACCAAGTGCGCGGTTGCCGAATCGGTCGCACACGCGTTCGCCGACGGAAAGGTGCCAGGTGGGGAGAGGACGTCGACAGGACTTCTCGGCCAAGTCGGGGACAGGGCTTGCGTGATTGGCGCAGGATGGGTAGCGCAAGTGATCCGCCACGGCGCGTAATCGTTCCGCGCGGGCTCGGGGTGGGACGCACGGCAGAAAGGTTGCGCGATGACGGCACCACGCACGGCACCGAACCCGGGTGACCTGGGCCGCGAGAACACACAAAACATGGTGTCCGGGACGGAGCCCATGCCCCTCGTCGAGCGCGACTTCCTGCAACGCGAAATCCGCGACCGGTTGGCGGCGGTGCGCGAGACCGGCGAGGGTCGGGTCACGGTGGTCACCGGCCAGGCCGGCATGGGCAAGTCGGCCATACTCGCGTGGGCCAGGCGCACCGCCGAGGCCGAGGGCTTCACCACGCTGCACGTGACGGGGTACGACCTGGAGAAGGTCCGGGTCTACGGTCTGGTGAAGCGACTGTTCCGGGATCTGCACAACCTGGACAAGGCGAGCCAAAAGCAACGACTCGGCGAGTGGTACGGAATCCTCGGACCGATCTTCGGCATGAGTCCGCGTCAGCCCGGGGAGTCGCCGGACCCGGAGAACGTGCTGTCCGCCCTCGACGCCGTACTCCGCGGCTACGTGCAGGAGTACGCGCCGCTGATCATGGTCATCGACGACGTGCACTGGGCCGACCCGTCGTCGATGGGGTGGCTCGCGCAATTCGCGATGAAGGTGCGCGACTTCCCGGTCCTGATGGTGGTGTCCTATCGCCCGGACGAGTACGACGCGGCGCTGGAGGGCTCGCTGCGCACGCTCGACGCCGTCGCGGGCCGCGCCGCCACCAAACTGACCGCGCTGAGCGCGGCGAGCACCGCGGCCGTGATCCGGCACCGCTTTCCCGACGCGCGGGTCGACGACGCGTTCGCCGAGCACTGCCACCGCTACTGCGGCGGCGAACCGCAGATCCTGCGGGAACTGTTGCGGTTCGTCGAGTCGTCCGGGATCGAACCGGTCGAGGCCGCGCTGCCCCGACACGGCGCCGCCATGGAACAGCACGCCGCCCAGGCCTACGCCGAGCAGCACTTCAAGGAGCGTTTCGGCAAGCTCGATCCGGCCTCCCGACAACTGGCGCTGGCCGCCGCGATCCTGACGCCACACGTGACGATCGACCGCGCGGTCGAGCTCACCGGATTGACCCATTCGGCCATCGTCACCGCCGCGGATGATCTGTACAAGCAGGAGATTCTCACCTGGGTCCCCGACAGCCCCTCGAACCTGGCTTTCACCCACCCGCTGGTGCGACTCGCGGTCTACCGCTTCTGCTTCGAACCGAACGAGCGCTGCGCGATGCACGCGAAGACGGCCCGGATGTTGCGCGCGGACCGCTTCTCCGCGCAGACCGCCGCGACGCACGCGCTGAAAATGGTCGGGCTCAAGGACGAGTGGGCCGCGAACATCATGGTGGAGGCGGCCCGCGAGTGCCTGGCCTCCGGTGTCCCGGAGGCGGGCGTGACCTACCTCGAACACGCGCTGGCCGAGCTCGCGCCCCGGCACATGCACGCCAGGCTGCACTACAACATCGGCCGCGCGCTGTTCGTCAACGATCCCCCGGCCAGCCTCGAACCGCTGACCAAGGCGCTCGCGGAGTCCGGCGAACCAGGGACGGACCTGCACACCAACATCGTCGTCGAGCTCGGCCGCTCGCTCGCGTTCAGTGGTCACCTGCCCAAGAGCATCAAGCTCCTGGAGCGGGAGATCGAGATCACCCCGATCGGCAAACGCCCCAGGCTTTACGCCGACCTGTTCATGTGGGCCGCCTTCTGGGAGGACGACACCGCCTTCGCCTCGCGGGCCCACAACCTGCAGCGGCTGACCGTGCGACTGAACACCGAGGGCGCCACCACCCGGACGAACTACTCGCTGTTCGCCCTGGTCGCGTGGTACGGCGTGCTCACCGGACGACGACTCCAGACCACCACCAAGTTCGCCCGCGCGGCACTGGGACCGGAGGATCCGAACAAGGAGCGTCCCGGATTCAGTTGGGTCGAGGACGGTTGGGGCTTCGAGATCCCGATGGTGCTCACCCTGACCTTCATCTACTGCGACCTGTTCAAGGAGGCCCACGAACTCCTCGAGAGCGGCATGGCCGAGCTGCGCGACAACGGACGCCAACGTGCGCACCTGTCCTACGGCCACGCCTTCCGGGCGATGTTGTACTACCGGATGGGCAGGCTCAAGGAGGCTCGTGAGCAGGCCGAGACCGGCCTGGACATGGCTCTCAAACTCGGCGAGGAGACACCCTCGAAGTGGTACGCGGCGGGGGTGCTGATCCAGACCCTGATCGCGCTGGGCGACCTCGACGAGGCCGAGCGGCAGGCGCGGAGGATCGGCTTCGACGATCCCGCACGCGCCAATCAGGCCGCCCGCGTGTTGCCGGTCCCCACCATCGTGCTCGCCGAGTTGCGGATCGCCCAGGGCAGGCACGAGGAAGTGATCCAGCCGCTGACCGAGCTCGGCGAACGGCTGCGCGCACGCGGCATGGACAACCCCGCGTGGTGCCCGTGGGGCCTGCTGCTCGCCGAGGCGTTGAACGCCGAGGGCCCGCGGCAGAACAAGAAGCTGGCCCAGGAGGTGGCCAGGCAGGCCGTCGCCCGTGCCGACACCTTCTACGCGCCGGTGGCCGCGGGCCAGGCCAAGCGGGTGGCCGGGATCATCGAGGACAACGTCAACGCGCAACAGGCGCTGTGGGACGCGGCGGTCGCGCTGGAGGGCGTCGGCGCCAACTACGAGTACGCCAAGGCGCTGCTCGCGTACGGCGACCGGCTGCGCAAGGACGGCCACAAGCCGGACGCGATCGGCGAGTTGGAACGGGCCCGGGACACCGCCATGGCCTGTGGCGCGATCCCGTTGCAGACCCGGGCCGCGGAGATGGTCGAGGCGCTGGTCGGCGGCACCGCGCTGCCGCCGGTCGACCACGGGCGCGCCGAGGCGGACGAGTGGGTCGACGAGTACACCGGCGGCTACAGCCCGTTCGGCATCCCGCATCGCGGCGAGGCCCGACCGGAGACGGACGGCGATCGTTCCGAGACCTGGCCGTTCCGCGAGGGCCCGACCCGACGACCCGAGCCGGAGTAGCCGCGCGCGGGGGCGTCGGACGAAAGAAAAGCGGATCGGGACGCGGGCCGACCGGCGATGGGCGTCGGCCCCGACCCCCGGTACGGTAGCGGGGTGATCGACACTGCTGATTCCTCCACCGTTGGTGCCGTCGCCGCAGGTCTCGCGACGATCGCTGCCGACGGCACCGTCCTGGACACCTGGTACCCCGCGCCCGAGCTGACCGCGGGCGACGCCGACGGCAAGGCCGAGACCGTACGCCTGTCCGCCGACGAGGCGATCGAGGCGCTCGGCGCCGACGCCGCCGCCGGCCTGGGCGCCGACGCGGTGCGCGGGGTCGAGGTCGTCGCCGTGCGCACGGTGATCGCGTCGCTGGCCGCCGCGCCGGTGGACACCCACGACGCGTACCTGCGCCTGCACCTGCTCAGCCACCGCCTGGTCCGCCCGCACGGGCAGAGCCTGGAAGGTCTGTTCGGCGTGCTGCCGAATGTCGTGTGGACCAACCTGGGCGCGGTCCCGGTCGACGGCGTGGACGCCGCCCGGCTGCGTGCCCGGGCCGCGCGGGTTCCGTTCGAGGTGGCCGGCGTGGACAAGTTCCCCCGGATGACCGAGTTCGTGGTGCCGAGCGGCGTGCGGATCGCCGACACCACCCGGGTCCGCCTGGGCGCGCACCTGGCGCCCGGCACGACCGTGATGCACGAGGGCTTCTGCAACTTCAACGCCGGCACGCTGGGCGCCTCGATGGTCGAGGGCCGGATCAGCGCGGGTGTCGTGGTGGGCGACCACAGCGACGTCGGCGGCGGCTCCTCGATCATGGGCACGCTGTCCGGCGGCGGCAAGGAGACCATCTCGGTCGGCGAGCGCTGCCTGCTCGGCGCCAACGCGGGCATCGGCATCTCGCTCGGCGACGACTGCGTGGTCGAGGCGGGCTGCTACATCACCGCCGGCACCCGGGTCACCACGCCGGACGGCAAGGTGGTCAAGGCCGCCGAGCTCTCCGGCCGGGACGGCCTGCTGTTCCGCCGCAACTCGGTCACCGGCACGATCGAGGCGATCGCCCGGACCAAGTCGTGGGGCGCGCTGAACGAGGAACTGCACAAGAACGACTGACCGGGCCCGACCCGGCACGACTGCCCGGGCACGGCACGCGAGCGGGCCGGCGAATCACCGCCGGCCCGCTCGCGGGTGCTCACTCCTCGACCAGGTCGGCCTGCTTGGCCCCGGTGGCCACCGCGCGGATCACCTTGCCGGTCGGCGTCCGGGGCAGCGGTTCGTCGCGCAGTTCCCAGTACGCGGGCACCTTGAAGTGCGCCAGGCGCTCCGCGACATAGGCACCGAGTCGTTCGGCGGTGAGCGTCGCGCCCCGGGCCGGCACCACGATCGCCTTGACCTCCTCGCCCCATTCCGGGTGCGGTACGCCGACCACCACCGACTCGGCCACCTCGGGGTGCGCGTCCAGGCAGTGTTCGATCTCTGCCGGGTAGACGTTCTCCCCGCCGCGCAGGATCAGGTCGCTGCGTCGGGTGGCCAGGTAGAGCCGGCCCTCGCGGGTGTAGCCGAGGTCGCCGGTGCGCAGCCGACGATCCGGCGTGAGCGCCTTCGCGGTGGCTTCGTCGTTGCGCCAGTAGCCGCGCATCACCAGCGGGCTGCGGATCCACAACTCGCCCTCGACGCCGTCCGGTTGCCGGGTGCCGTCCTGGTCGTGCACCGTCACCTCCACGGTCGGCACCGCCACCCCGATCGCACCCGGCTCGCCCTCCAGTTGCCGGACGCCCGCGGTGGTGGCCACGCCGCCGGACTCGGTCAGCCCGTACCCGACGCCGAACGCGCCCTTCGCGTTCGGGAACACCTCCTGGAGCCGGCGCACCAGTTCGGGCGAGAAGGCCGCGCTGCCGCCGCCCAACCGGGTGATCGAGGACAGGTCGTACTTCGGCGTGTCCGGGTGGTTGGCGACCCGCCAGCCCAGCGTGGGCACCAGCGACCACGTGGTGCAGCGCTCGCGTTCGATCAGTTCGAGCAGGGCCGGTACCTCGAACCGGCCGCTGTAGAGCACCATGGTCTGCCCGCCGGCCAGCGCCGCCACCGCGCCCGCGAGCAGGCCCGAGACGTGGAAGAACGGGCTGTTCACCAGCCACCGCCCGGGCGGCGCCTGGGCGAGCACCTCGGCGGGCACGTGTGCGGTCGCCCGGGCGGCCAGCAGCGCCTGGAGGTTCTGCATTCCGACCACGTTGCGGTGGGTCAGCACGGCACCCTTGGGCCGCCCGGTGGTGCCGGAGGTGTACAGGATCAGCGCCGGGTCGTCCTCGTCGGCCGCGCCGGGCGGCAGTTCGGCGGCGGGCGCGTACGCCGCCAGGGCGGCGCAGTCGGCCTCGATCTCCACCACGGGTACACCCAGGCTCCGCGCGGCCTCCGACGCGCCGCCCAGCCGCTCCAGGCGGCGTCGGTCGGCCACCAGCAGCTTGGGCGCGCAGTCCCGGACGCCGTAGCGGATCTCGTCGGCGGCCCACCATCCGTTCATTCCGACGGTGATCGCGCCCAGCGCCGCGGTGGCCTGAAACACCGTCAGCCATTCCGGCCGGTTGGCCGCCAGGATCGCGACCCGGTCGCCCGGGCCGATCCCGTAGCGCTCGCGCAGCGCGAGCGCGGTGGAGGCGATGTCGCGCACGTGTTCGGCGAAGCCGATCCGCCGGTCCTCGTACACGAGAAACTCGCGATCGCCGAACCGAGCGGCCCGCTCGACGAACGCGGTGAGCGACCGGGGCCGATCGGCCAGCACCCGCATCGGAACGCCCAGAACGTCCTCCTCGACCAGCGCGAACGGACCGCCCGGGGCGGTCATGGCGGCAAGAGCGTCATCGGGCACGGCGGAACTGATGGTGGCCATGGGCCGGACCCTAGAACTCCTTGATCGAGTCATTCAAGTGATCCACGATGTGATCTGACACGTGTTCAGGTAACAAACGAGATGGGCAACCCCACCCACCCACCCCAGGCGCGTCAGCGCCCCCGACCCCGGCCCACCCCAGTGATCGACGCGCGAAGCGCGGAGAGCGGCGGAGCCGCAAGCTTGGGCTTCGTGCCCCGGA